>JASJCL010000095.1 GCA_030066015.1 Desulfosarcinaceae bacterium
GTTTAATTCCCATCGATTATGCTGGATCTAACATAAGCGTCGGCGGAATACAATCCCTGCCCACTGCGCTCCCCGATGGTTGCTGGCTGCCTGGCGGCGACCGGAACCTTGAAGGCGGCGCTCCAAGCAATGGCCTTTGACGGCCCCGGCCTTTGTGTCAAATCTAACCGATGCCGGCCTCTCCATAGCGCTTCGCGCCATTGATGCAGATGGCGCCCTTTTCGGCGCGGATCGACGGGCTTTTCTGATGCTCGGACCGCTGGTAGCACTTGCACCGGCCGTGCAACAATGCCATATTGCCGGTGTTGATGAGGGCACGCTGAAGACGCCGGGGCTTGTCGATAAGGGATGATCATGTTTGAAGACGCTGAGCAGCGACACATTTCCGAGGGCCGTCGGACCACCGACCGGCCGCGCGGTGCGGGCGCCTGGGACGTCATCCAGACGAACTCTTATGACTTGCCCCCCATTGTCGCCTTTGTCGGCCATTCGGGCTCCGGCAAAACCACCTTCGTCGAAAGATTGATCGCACTGCTGACCCAGGAGGGGATCCGGGTGGCGGTCATCAAACACGACGTCCATGGTTTCGAAATGGACAAGCCCGGCAAGGACACCTGGCGCCATAAAAAAGCCGGTGCGGTGGCCACCCTGATCTCTTCGCCGAATCGGGTCGGACTGGTAATGGACAGCGACCGCGACCACCGCCCGGAGGAATTACTGCCCCTGCTCCACTTTGCCGACCTGGTCATTACAGAGGGGTACAAGCATAGCCGCCTGCCCAAAATCGAGGTGTTTCGACCGGAGGCCACCGGCGATGCGGTGCCCCTTCGCCTCGAGGATCCCGGTCTTTTGGCCCTCATCAGCGACAGCGACGCCCTGCTCACCGAATTGGGCGTCGACCGCCCCGTCTTCAGTCCTTCGGACGTCACGGCAGTGGCGAACTTCTTGAAGGCGCGCTTCTTATCGCCCCAGGCCTGACCTCGGCGTACGGCGGCCATCACGGGCTGATGCCAAATCGCCCATTTTCTGTTAAGCTGCTCCTGAGCATGGGGCGCACCACCGCCAAACACCACACCCTCAGCGACATCTCCTCCAAACACTGCGGCCGATCCCCGCAAGGCCCCGCGGTTGCCCCTGCACACGCACCACGATCCCGAAAAATATCCCCGTTGGACGGGCGGAATTCCGCGGTGGAGATCCGCCGCGGACCCCCGCTAATTGCCCGCCCCCGCACCCTGCGTTGGCGGTGCGTCCTGCCGGGGATCTATGGAGGAGGCCGGTGTTCTATGGCGTCTGTGAAAAACAATCCATTGTGCGGAAGGAGGCGGTATGTGGAAGAGGCGCGTGTTTTTCATCGTGGCCTGGGGGGTATTTTGGCTGTCATCGCTGGCGTGGGGCTTCGACAATTTCAGCAGTGATCGGATCGACAGCGCCAAATGGCGGCAATTGGAGATGGTGCGAGCGGTCGACAGCGACCTGGGGGTGCTCTGTCTCGCGGCGCGGTCGGAGCAACCCGGTGAGCGCCGCCGCAGTATGTTTCACTTCCCGAATCCAGAAAGCGTGGCCGCTGTCCGAGCGGAGGTAGTCGTCCGCGACCTTCTCCTGGCAGCGACCAGCGCAGCTGATGCCCGGGCAGAAGCCCGCATCCACGGGTTCTTTTACAGCACCGAGAACGCTCCCGACGGGAACACGGGCAATGTGTGGGCGGGCGTGGGCATCCGAGCCGCCGGCAGCGGCCTGGAGGCCTACTGGTCAGTGGCCGAGGCCACCAGCGACGATCTGAGCACCTTCAACGACCTCGCCTCCGAAACCCTGGTGGCGGCCGGCGGCATACTGGCCGACACTGTCTATACCCTGGAGCTGGTGCACGACACCGACGCTGACCAACTGCGCTTTACCATTTACGACAGCGGCGGCACCTCTCTGGCAGCCGGCCAGTATCCCATCACCAATCGACAGGACGACGCCTACGCTCCCTTCGTGGCCTTGGCCGCTATCGCTTACAACGATAGCGCCTACAGCCATGCCGAGTTCGACGACGTCAGGACCAAGACGGATCCCGCGGATCCCTATTTGCTCTATGACGATTTCAGCCGGTTCGATGCCACCAAGTGGCCGAACGATCAGTTCGCCCGCACCATCGAAGCGGGTGCGCTGGTGTCGATCGTGCAAAGTTCGGGTGATCGGGCAACCAACGATCTCAACTTCGACCGCATGCCCGATTATGTCGAAACCACGATCACGATCCGCCGCGACAGCGCCATCGACGCAGGTGATCAGGGTGTCGCGCGGATCAACGGCTACATCTACAACGACAGCGTACCGCCGGACGAGCAGACCGGACATGCGGGGGACGTTTGGGTGAACATGGCCCTCAGGGACAATGGCGGCGCCCTCGACGCGGCCTGCGATGTGAGCAAATCGCTGGACGACGATGAAACGCAGTGGACAGGGATCTGGTCCCGAACGTTCGACGCCATCGACATCCAGTACGACACCCCCTACACCCTCTCGTTGGCGTTCACCGGCACGGAGCTGATCTTCCGGCTGACAAACGGCAACCGCACCCAAACCCACAGTTACGCCCTGCCGGTGATGCAGCCCCTCTACACGGCCCACAACGCCTTCCTCGGCCTGCGCACCCGCGTCTATGGCCACACCAGCGGCGGCATTCTCAAGGCCAGTTTCGATGACGTGGTCACCGTTGCCAGCCACGCGGACAGCGCGCGCTTCGATGCCACCGGCACCTGGCTGGTGGAGACCACGCCCGTCAGCGGCTCCATGGAGACCAACACCAATGAATGCGTGCTCGGCAGCCCCGAGACCGATACCATCACCATTCGCCAGATCGGTCAGGACTTCACCATCACCAACGAGGATGGCGAAACCTTTTCCGGCCGGCTCAGTGCGGCGCGATACCCATTTTTAGGGACCTACTACGATGCGGAGGATGAGGCCGATTACACCAACAACGGGGTTGTCGTACTCAGCGACAGCGACCACTTCAGCGGTATGGTGTATGTGTATGCAGAGCGGGACAATCTGTATTGCCAGTGGCGGATGGATCTGAAGGGTACCCGCACCAGCAGCAATGTACCGTCGCCAAACGGCGGCAATGGCGATGCGGACAGCGGCGGTGGTGGGGGTGGCGGCGGCTGCTTCCTCTCCCGGCTGAGGGTCGATTGAACCGGCGACGGGCGGTATCGCCACGCCGTGTGGGACCGCCCCGCGGTTAGGGCCAAGAGAAGCGTTTTCAATGGCGGGCGACTCGGACAGCGATGGCGATCGTGCCGCCGCGTGTGCGGGGCGCGGAGGCCGCGGTCGTTAACGCCGACGATGGCGGCGCAAGCGCCAACGCAGCAAATCGCGACGGCCCGGCTGACGATGAGCGCCCGAAGCGAAGCATTACCCCCGCTGAGGCAGAAGGTCGGACCAGGTGTCGCACGGCGGCAGGCCGGTCATCCCGATCTTCATTCCGACTCAGTTGGCGCCGTTGCCCGCCGGCCACCCGCATCGAGCACCTCCCGTACCGCATCGGCCAGTGCCGTCATGCCCAGCGGTTTCATGAGCAGTTTGCGGATTCCGAGCTCACTGGCGCGCTGGTGGTCGAGGCGGTCGGAATACCCCGTGCACAGGACAATGGGGATATCCGCGCGGATGCGAAGGATCTCCTTCGAGAGGCGATCCCCTGTCAGAACGGGCATGTTCAGATCGGTCACCACCAGGTCAAAGGCGTCCGGGGCCGCCTTGAATGCATCGAGGGCCGCCAGGCTACCCACCACGCCTGTCACTTGGTACCCCAGACGCGCGAGCATTTGCGATCCGATCTCCACGAGGGCTTTTTCGTCGTCCACGAGCAGAATGGTTTCGGTCCCGCGGGCGGGATGAGACGAACGCCCCTTTTCGGTGGAGATGGCGTGATCGGTGGCAGGCAGATAAACGCGAAACAGGGTGCCTTTGCCAAGGACGCTGTTGACCGTGATCGTCCCCCCATGACTTCTCACGATGCCGTGCACGACGGCGAGCCCGAGTCCCGTTCCCTTGTCTTTGGATTTGGTACTGAAATAGGGATCGAAGATGCAGTCCACAACGGCATCCGGTATGCCGGCCCCCGTATCTGCCACGGAGAGCTCGAGGTAGTCCCCGGGCGGCAGGTCCAGTTTGGGGACCCGATCGGTGTGGCGCACCATGGTCAGCGACACCGACAGGCGCCCGCCCTTTTCCTCCATGGCGTGGTAGGCATTGGTGCACAGGTTCATGATCACCTGGTGGATCTGGGTCGGGTCGGCCATCACCTTTCGGTGGGTGACGATGTGATCCTCCAGGGAAATATGCGCGGGAAGCGAGGCCTTGAGCAGTTTGAGCGTTTCCTTGACAATGGGTGCCAGGCTGACGGGCGTGAAAACCTGCTCCTGCGTGCGGCTGAAGGTGAGAATCTGGGCAACCAGTTCCCGGGCGCGATTGCCGGCATCGAGAATGGCACTCAAGTTCTGGTGCAGCTGGTGGCTGGGATCATTGAGATCCATGAAACCCAGCTCGGCATAGCCGATCACGGCGCTGAGGATATTGTTGAAGTCATGGGCAATTCCCCCGGCCAGGGTGCCGAGGGCTTCCATTTTCTGCGCCTGGCGCAGCTGGGCCTCCAACTCGGCCTTCTCCTCGTCCGAACGCTTCTGGGCCGTCAGGTCGATAAAGCTCTCCAGCAGGCAGGCCTGCCCCTTGAAGGTGGTGCGGGTAATGGTTTTGAGAATGGGGACTTTACGGCCGTCGTGCGTCACCAGAAAGCGCTCGGAGGTGTCCACCGCCTGTTCCAGATCGAGAATGGGGCAGCTGTGTGTCTCGTGTGGGCAGAGCACATCATGGCACTGGCAGCCGATGATCTCCTCAGCGGATGCACCGATCATCTCCACGGCGGTGGGATTTACATAGACGATCTTTCGGCTCTCCACGGCGACAATGATGATGCCGGTGCGGATATTGTCCAGGATGGAGCGGAACTGCTGTTCGCGTCGGCTGAGGTTTTCGGTGGCACGAACGGCACGCAGGGCTTCGCAGCTGTAGGAGGCCAGAATGGCGCCGATCTCCCGGTCCTGCTCGAGGAAGGGGGGCGGCGACTTGCTGTGCAGGGTGAGAACGGCAATGATCTTTCCGGTCTCATCGGGCAGTGGAAAAACCAGGGCCGAGCCGTCCTGGTAATGCTGCCACCCGCTGGAGGAGAGGTCTGCCTCTGTGGCGATCTCCTTGATCAGGGCGGGACGCTTCTCCTCAATCACCTGCTGAAAGACAGAGTTGCCCGCGATGGGAAACGGGATGAAATCCGGTGCGTGGCCGGGATCCAGCACGTGTACCAGACGTAGCCCCTGCCCTTCGATCAGATAGAGGCTGCCACCGGTGGCCAGCATGTGCTGACCAAACTCTTCCAGCAGCAGCGAACCGAAGGTCTCGACTTCGGCACAGAAGGAGAGGGTCCGAGTGGTCTCGACGATGCGGTGCAGGCGGGTGTTGATCTGGGAGAGGTGGTCGTTGGCCAGCTTCAGCTCATCGGTACGTTCAGCGACCATCTGCTCCAGATGGCGCTGGTAGCGGCGATTTTCCTGGATCAAGCGGGCCTTCTCGAGGGCGTTGTCGACGGCGTGGTCCAGAACGGAGAAGTCATCGATGGGTTTGAGGATGTAATCCCATGCGCCTCGCTTGACCGCCTCGATGGCATCGGTGATCATCCCGGCGCCGGAGACGACGATGAGGGGAAGGTCGGGATGGCTTTCGTTGATGCGGGCGAGCACCTCCATGCCATCCACCTCGGGCATGCGCAGATCCACCAGCACCAGATCCACCGCTTCGGTGGCAAAACGTTCCAGGGCGACGCGCCCGTTCTCGGCCGTCAGGGCCGTAAACTCCCTGTCCTCTAAGTAGTTGGCAATACTCTCACGTACAGCGTCTTCGTCGTCTACAACAAGAATGCGAACACTTCGTTCATTCATCGCCTCATCCCATGGTCGATTTCAAAAGCGTGTCACGCCAGGCCTCATTCGTACAGCAACCTACCAACACGGATGCAACGGGGGCGTCCCCATTCGTGGGCGAACGGAGAGGCGTTTGAAATCCAGGCTTGTGGGCGGATTGGACGGGCGTCGCGACCTCGTCCGGGGCGCAGCGGCGAAGTATTCGGATGCGTCACTCTCTGGTGGCGAATCTCATCGGCAGATGACAAGCCAGCCTGATTCTGGTCACAGTATAGTGCGAAACCCGATTTTTGGCCAGCACTGGGTGTTGAATCGTCCCTGCGACCTATCCCAGCCGAGGTGCCTCGCTGACGCGGCGGGGGCCTCCATGGGGCGGGATCGATGATGGGGGATTATGGGTACGGCGGGGGCGGCCATTCGGCGCTATGGGTATGCAGGGCGCGTCTGCCCAGAATGGGCGGCGGGTGTGATGGCGTCGATAATAGCCATTCGCTCAAGGGGTCACGGTCAATGCGGGTGCAACCGACCGGCGGAGGGGTGTAGCTGGCGTGGGCGGGACGAGGGGGGCATCGTGTTCCGCAACCGCCCCCCTCTTCCGCGTGAGGCACCTCAGCGTTTTTTCTTCCACTCGCGATACTCACGCCACTCCCGCCACTGGCGGAACTCCTCGTATTCAGCGCTGCCTTCAGCCGATTCCTTCCACCGGCGCCATTGGCGATAGGCCTCGAACTCCTCGTAATCGGTGGTTGGCACCGATGGGGGCGTGTCGCCCTCCAGCGCTGAAGCTTCGCGGGAGGAGTTCTGGCGATCCTCCCCATCCTTGTCGACCCGGATCACGACGGTACCCTGTGGATTGTCGGTGAAAACGCCTGGACCGTCGGGAATTTCACCGGTTTTCGGTGGATCGAAAGGTTTGCCGGCGCAGCTGCAGAGCGCCGCCGCGAGAATGAGCAGAATCGCCAATCGCCAATTGTCCATCGATGTCGCCATCCCTCTTTCCGGTGGGTGGGTTAGAACTTCACGCGCGTGCCCACCATCACCTGGTTGATGTCTTCGATATCGTTGACACCCTCCCGGTCCAGCTCAAAGATGCGGTAGGTGCCGTAGAACTCCGTTCCCCGCCAGGGCGAAATTACGTAAGCGACGCCGTAATTATTGGACTCGTCGTCCTCCTGGGCGAGCTCTTCGGTCAAACCGTACTCCACGGCCACGGCGTGGATGCCCGTTTTGTAGCCAAGTTTGAAATAGAAGTTGACCGGGTCCCGGT
Source organism: Desulfosarcinaceae bacterium (assembly GCA_030066015.1). Taxonomy (GTDB): domain Bacteria; phylum Desulfobacterota; class Desulfobacteria; order Desulfobacterales; family Desulfosarcinaceae; genus JASJCL01. The sequence goes on from JASJCL010000095.1 coordinate 7,231, forward strand.
TGGCGTCGTCAATATCCCGCGAACCGCCAGCCAGGGTGACGTTGACGCCGCTGCTGTGCAACCAGGACAGAGAGCCCCCGATCTGTTCAAATTCGGGATCTGCACGGTCTTGGCTATTCGCGTAGCCAAGGGCGAAGGCCACCTTTCCGGGTGCACCGTAATCCGCCGCATAGCGCAGGGCCAGTTCATAGGCGTCCCCGTTGGTGGCGCTGGCCGAGAAGGTGAACCCCCGAAATTTGGGACTGTCGTAGCGCAAGCGGTCGTTGCGGCTCAACCCGTCGAAGTTGCTGCGGGTGCTGCCAATGGTCGCGATGGGCGTATCGTCATCATCCCGAAACGTGAAGCTGCTGGCAGTGTCGTTGACACCCGAATACATGATGACGCTGGTGCCGGACAAGTCCATCTCTGCGGTACCGTTGGCCGCCCCATCGCCCTGGCCGATGCTGAGCTTGCCATAGGGCGTCTCAAAATACGCTTCCAGCTTACGCTCGGTAAAAGGGGCGCTGCCATCACTGTTCTGCCCGATATCCACGCTGGCAGAGGAGTTGGACTCGAACTGGTTCTCCCACCCAATGCCAACCGTCACCAGATCATTGACCTGCTCCGAGCCGGTCAGCCGAAAGCGGGTGGACGAGTTGTCGTTATCGACATGAAACACCTCTGAGTCATTGCCGTTGTCCGCCCACATTAGGGCTCGGTTGACCTGGCCGGATAAGGTCACCTCTACAGCATAGACGGATTGGACAGCCACAAGGCTGAAGAATGCCACAGCAGCGAACCACCACAGTCGATTGAACTCTTTTTTCATCATCTGGCGTTCCTCCCTGGATAGATGGGTCCGGAGACGCAGCAGCCCGCGCGCGGCCTGTGAAACGGGCGCGTCGACCAGGCAGTGTCCGCGGATGCGTCAAGCCAGGAGAAATCCGTGGCATTTGGAACCGGAAAGCGAACCTTTCGCGCAGTGGCGCTGGCGGAAGGAGAACGGGTGATCTCGTTGCAAGGCCAGAAGAACTCGGGTCAGCGGGGTCAGACGCCTCCGGCGAAGGTGGACAACGCGAGCTGGTCTGCATCTCAAACCGTGAATTCGTCGATCGGCAACAACCCCGATGGGGCGGGCCGAACGATCATGTTCAGAAGTGCCCGTTAGAACCTGCATACCACTCAGATGGCGGAACTCCAAGGTTGAAGTTGAATGTAGAGCGGAACCATGCGATGGTCGGCCGACCAGGATGAAGAGCTGTGGGGGTTCCCCTTCCGACGAGAAAAGCGCAGCGGCGGCCTCCCCGGCATTTCCCAATCGAACGGGCGGAGTATCGATATGCACGAACCCCAATCCAGGTTGCGACCGATTCCCAACTGGGAGGACCAGGGCTGTTTTGCTTGCGGCGCCGCCAACCCCAGCGGCTTGCAGATGAAGTTCTTCTCCGACGGTGAACGGGTATTCGCCTTTCCAGAGGTGCCCACCCGCATGGCTGGCTGGGACCGCGTCGTGCATGGCGGCATCATCAGTACCATCCTCGATGAGATCATGGGCTGGGCCGCCATCCATCTCTTCAAACAGTTGGGCGTTACCGGGACCATGACGATCGCGTTCAAGAAACCGCTCTTTGTCGGCGAACGGCTGACGGCCGTCGGCAGCGCCCTGGCCCCCCCCAGCGGTCGCAGCGTCCAGATGCAGGGCCAGCTCTATAACGCCAAGGAGCAGCTCTGCGCCGAGGCCACCGGCGTGTTCAAGCTGATTCCTCCCAAAACGGCCGTCCGCATGGGGATTGTCAGTGAAGCCTATCTGAAGATCTTCGCGCCCATCTTAGAATTTGACTACCACGGGTGAGTCCGTTTTATCCGGCGCAGCGACCACCGCACCAACAGCAGTAGCAGGCGCGGCCGGCTACCGTCCGAGAGCGGGCAGTGTCAGCCCCCTGGTGATACGCTGAAGATCTTCGGGATAGACGGCGGTGTGGGCACGGCGGTCCAGAACGAGATCCCCATTCAACGCCAGGATGCGGTAGGCGGCCGTAATCTGGTTGAGATGGGCCGAGATCAGCTGAACCGCCGATTGCACATAGTCATTCTCGGCGATCAGCACGTCCAGCAGGGTCCGTTTGGAGATGGAGAATTGCTTGAGATAGGCGTCGAAGGTTTCATAGCTATAGGTTACCGCATCGCGGTAGGCGGCTTCTTGGCGCCGCAGAGAGCTTAGCAGGGCCCAGGCACTCACCGTGGCTTCCCTCAGTTCGATCACTCTGCGTCTGCGGGATGCATCACTGCGCTGGCGGCGCGAGAAAGCGGCCTTCACACCGGCGCGGTCCTGGCCGCCGTTGAAGAGATTCCAGCGCAGCAGGAGCATGGCGGCGTTGGTGTGCTGCCAGGAAGGATCCCCCTCCAGTTGATCATTGTATTTACTGCTCAACTCCAGGTCGAGTTTGGGGCGGTAGGCGGTCTTGGCCAGACGCACTCTGGCGTCGGCTTCCGCTAGCTCCGCCGCAAGGGCCAACAATTCCGGGTTGTTGCCGACGGAACGCGCAATGGCTGCTTCCAGCGCATCGGGCAGCCCATTGGGCAGGCCGCTGTACGCCAAAGGTCCCGGCGTTTCTCCCGTGATTCGAAGATAGGTCGCCGTTGCGACATCCAGATCGGCCTGGGCAAGATAGAGGCTCGATTCAGCCCTGGAGAGCCGCGCATGGGCCTGGCTGACATCGGCGATACTACCGGCGCCCGCCTTTTCGCGCTCCGCAAGAGACCGATGAATTTCCTGGTGGATCTTCACGTTATTCTCCGCCAACCGCACCAATTCGCGGATTCGAAACAGGTCCATGTGGGCCGTCACTGCCTCCAGGGCCACTGCTTGAATGGCGGCTTTGAGGCGATAGTCAGCCGCCTCGTACACCGCTTTTTGGATGCCGATTTGACTGCCGGTTTCACCCGCATCGTAGACCTTTTGCGTCAGGGTCACAGAGGCATCACCACGCGGATCCCAATCGGTATCGCTGGGGTCGGCCCCGCGCTCCCGGGTTCCCTCGTCGCTATGCTGCTCAAGGCCATAGCCGAGCAGCAGATCAATCGTCGGCAGGTAGGCCCCTTTGACCTGCTGGATCTCATGCAGAAAGGCCTCTCGCTCATGCGCCTGCGCCTGGATCTGGGGGCTGGTTTCGAGGGCCAAGGTCACCGACTCGATCAGCGGCCTGGGAGCCGCGCTGACGGGTGAAGGTGCCCCGGCGCAAAGGGCCATTAGGAGAAGGGGCCAGATGCCGGCCCAGGTTATGTTGCGATTCATGCGGGGGATATTCATCGATCAGATCTCTCCTAATAGATGAGGTTGTCGGCGATGGCGCCGAACTGTGACGCAGCGGTCTGCCCGGCCTCCAGACAGAGCGATTCGGTCAGGTCCAACACTTCCCATACGAATGGATCGATGCGAAATCGGGCCGATCCGAACATGCCCACTTCGAGATCGGCCTGAACGATGTTGGCGGCGATATGGAGGAGGGCCGTCTCCATGACGAAGCGACTGGCGCGTGACGGCTCGGTATGACAGGCCACGGGCAGGCGGAGCCCCTTGGGCAATCTCAGCTCCTTCAGCATGAGTCCGCCCACCAAGGCATAGTCGAATCCCAACAGATCCCGCTCTACCGCATACAGGGGGCGCTCCGTTTCTGTCGCCACTTGAAGGGCATGACGGATCTTTTCGGGGATGCCGAGGTACATAAACAGATGGCCGATATCGTGCAATAGGCCGATCAGAAACATGCGCTCCTTACCCAGCTCGGGCCATTCCAGGGAGAGCTGGCGGGCCGTCTCCGCGCAATAGGTGCTGCGCTGCCAAAATTGGCGCATATTCATGGTGCTTTTTGGTATTCCGTTAAACGACTCGGCGATGGCGGCACACAGGACGATATCGTGAACCTGTTGGGCCCCCAGCATGCTGACTGCGTGGCTGACCGTCTCGATCCGGGCCACCCGACGGTAGAAGGAGCTGTTCACTATTCTCAAGAACCTGGTGGCCATAGCGGGATCGCGGCCCACCAGAAGCGCCACCTCCGCCATGGTGAAGTCGGGTTGCGCCAGCAGTTCTCGCAGACGGAAGTAAATATCGGGCAGGGAGATGAGCCGTGCCGAGCGTTTAATCTTTTCGAGGGTTGCATTCATTGGGAATCCCCTATGCTGCGGACGATACATCCGGTTCGGTATGCAAATAGTCCGCCGCCTCCTGAGCGGGTGCCGGGCGCCCGAGGTGATAGCCTTGAAGGTACTCACATCCCAATTGGGTTAGATAATCCGCCTGAGGCTGGGTTTCGATCCCCTCCGCCACCACTTCGAGGTCCAACTCATGGGCCATGGAGACAATAGAGGCGATCAATTTCTCGGCACTCTCATTTTGGCCGATCCCCTGAATGAACGAGCGGTCGATCTTCACGCAGGAGAGCGGAATTGATTTCAGATAGGCCAAGGAGGAATATCCCGTTCCAAAATCATCCATGGACACCGGAATTCCCTGCTCTTTTATCTGCTGCAATACCGCCAGTGACCGTTCTTGGGTATTGACAAGCGTGCTCTCGGTCAATTCGATTTCCAGGTGGTGGCTCTCCAAGCCGTAGTTCGCCAACAGATCCTGGATACGCTGAAGCAGGCCGGGCTGACGCAATTGCACGCCCGAGATGTTCACTGCAACGGCGTGAACCGCCAAATCTTTGTCGCGCCAAGACCGGATCTGCCGTAGGGCCTGATCGAACACCCAGTCACCGATCTCGTTGATCAATCCCGATTGTTCGGCCACCGGAATAAACTCGTTGGGCGGCACGAATCCCAGTTCAGCGCTTTTCCACCGCAAAAGTGCCTCAAATTTGGTGACGCGACCCGATACGGCCTCGACCTGTGGCTGATAGAAGAGTTCGAGTTCATTTTGAGCAATGGCATCATGGAGACACGATTCGATCCGCAACTGCTTGATCGCCATTTCGTTGATGCGCTGGGAGGCAAAGGCGTACCGGTCGCCGCTGCTTTGCAGGGCGGCATGGTGACAGGCGTTCACGGCGCTGCTGTAGAGTTCTTCCACACTTTGACCGTCGTGCGGGTAAATGCCGATGCCCAAGTAGGGGGCCAGATAGAGATCCTGCGCATCGATTCGGAACGGTCTCTTCAAGGCATCGAGGAGACGTTTGACCACCCAGGTAACGTGATCCACCTGCCGAATATCGGGCAGAAGAATGCCGAATTCGGCCTCGTTGATCAGCGAGACGGACGAGGCGACCTGGGTATCTTCGATGACGGCGACCATATCGATATCTTCGCGCAGGACGTCGTTCAGACGCTGTCCACATTGCTTCACCAGCTGACGCGCAGTGGTATGACCATAGGTGTCGTTCACCCGCTTGATGGTATCGATGGCCAGCGAGAGCACGGCGACCAGGCCCTCCGTCCGTCTGCAGCGAGCGATCTCGTGCGCTATCCGGTCCTCGAATAGAGACCGCTTCGGGAATCCGGTATCGACATCGTACATCTCGAAATGCTGGCGTTCGAGGGACTGCTGTTTCAATAGACCCTTGAGTTCCAGGACCTGTTTTTCCAGGGCGGCGGGGCGGGATGGGGGCGAGGAGGACGGCTGCTGCGATACTGTATGGGATGCGTCTCCCGCTGATTCTCGCTGGTCGGTGTCTGGACGGCTTTTTGTCGGGGCTCCCCACACGACGACCCGATCGCGCCCGCTCTCCTTGGCGATGTAGAGGGCCTTGTCGGCCTGATTGACCAGCTCTTCGGCGTTGGCGCAGTTGGCCGCCAAGGCGGACACCCCGAGGCTGGCGGTGACCCTGACACCGGAGATCTCTTTCTTGGAGATGGCCGAACGCATCCGCTCGGCAATCTCGCTGGCTTTTGCTGCTTCGACGCCGGGCAAGACGACGCAGAACTCCTCTCCGCCATAGCGACCGACCAGATCGCTGTCGCGGGTGCACGTCTTCAACACATCGGCCACCGCCTTGATCACCTGGTCGCCGGTGGCGTGGCCAAAGCGGTCATTGACCGATTTAAAGTGGTCGATGTCGACCATCATGCATGCAAGCGGCCCCTCCCCGGCGCGGGCTTGGTTGAAATGGTTTTTCAGGTTGCGGTCCAGGGCCCTGCGGTTGAAACAGAGGGTCAAGGGATCGCGGTTGGCCAAAAACTCCAGTTCATTGCTTTTGCTCTGAATCTCTTCGTTGGAAACGCGCAGTTGTTCTACCAGCTCCTTGAGCGCCAGGTTTTTCTCTTCCAGCTGGGTAATATCGCCAAAGGTAACCAGGCAACCGCGCTGTCTGCCGCTGCTATCGGTGACGGCAGCCGCGTTGACGGCCAGCTTGATTTTTGCGCCCACGGCACTCATCAGGCTGAGGGAGCCATCTTGTTGGCTCAATCCTTCGGCCATCAGCCGGTTCCATGGCAGCGCCGCAATCTGATCCCGCCGCTGACAGTCCAGCCAACCCAACTCGGAGCCTTTCCGACCGACCAGCGCCTGCGGTGACTTGCCGAAATGGTCGGCAAAGGAGGAGTTGGCCATGACGATCTGCTCTTTATCGTCCAGAATCAGGACGCCCTCCTGCAGCACGTCGAAGGCCGTCCGAACACGATCCGGTATGACGGCGGTTGGGTCGAGTTCCCGCAGGGTACGCTTCAAAATGAGGAAATAGGCGATGAAGCTGCTCAAGCCCATGAAGATCAGCAGGCCGGTGAAAGACATGGTGAACCCGAACACCTGGATATCGATCCACAGGGGCGCGAATCGGACCTCAACCGTCGCCCACTCTTTCTCCTGGCGGAAAAGCGGGACACGAATATGGGTCGGGGTCGATTTCTCTTCAATTCCGTTCTTCCAATGGGCCAGGTGCTCGCCAACCAACGCGATCAATTGTCCGTCATGCGTACGGATGGCGGCGGAGCGAATACTGTCGTTGCGGTCGACCACGGCCCGCAAGGTATTCTGGATGGTTTGGTAGGCGCCTTTTTCGGCCGCTTTGGAAAATTGAAGGGCCAATGATTCGCTCAGGGTCTTGCGCTGCGTCAGCGCGAACTCCGAGGCATCCGGGATCAACCCGATCTGGTTGGCCACGAAGAGCAGATTGATGGTCAGCAGGACCAGCCCGAGGCTGAGCCGCAGGGCGGGGGTCTTGAAAATCATGGCGCATCCTCGTCAAAGAGGGTTTCAGATTTCGATTCCGTCTCGGAGGCCGCCTGCCGCTGTTTTTTGGCCTTTTTCTTGCCACCGGCGAATACGGCAATGGGGTCAAACCCACGCCACAGCGGGAGCGTCGACATCATCCCGGCCACCAATGATCCCGCCCGCAGCAGATAGGTGACAAAGCCAACCGTGAAGGTCGTCATCATCGTGGTGGCCACCCGAACCTTCACCGTATGGGCGCCTCTTTCCGTCGAATACGCTTCATCCAACTCCTCATGGAGACGGTTCAAATCGGCACTGGCCATGATCTTCTCGGTCACCGCGCGATCGGCTGCCGCATCGTTTTCGTCGTTGGCAGCATTCCCATCCGTTGGTGCGTCATCATGGAGATTGGCGTGGCTACTGAACAGCGTCGCAGCGCGGGTCGATTTGAACCACTGGAGAGACGAGGTCACGTCTCCCGCTTCCCCCTTGAGGGGCGGCTCCCAACGGTACCCGCGATGATTCACGCTGCCCTTCTCCTCCAGCGTCCCCGTGACAGACGTGGCGTGCAGCACCTGGGGATCTCCACCGGCCCCCGCTTCGTCCGTGTCTATGGAAGCGGGGCCGTCTTCCATTGCCGACCCACCCGCTTCAGTCAGCGTAAAATAGTCACCCGCCGCGGCCAGAACGGCCGTGTCCGCTTCATCCTCCGTGCCCGTGGTGCCAAGGTCAATCAGTACTTCATTGTCGTTATTCAGCACTTCGGCAGGTTCTGTGGGCAGGTCGTTGGGCTCTGCAACTGGCGGCGTCACGGAAGTTGCCCCACCAGTGGAATGGGTGCCGCTGGCAGCATTGCCGGGCGCCCCTGCCGAGACGTGGAGCACAAAGTGCTGACCGCTGGACAGCGCGCCGTCCGTCACATTCAGCCTCACCGCGTGGTCGCCGATATGGGCCGTCGTCGGCGTTCCGCTTAAGGTGGCGGTTCCATCGCCGTGGTCCGTCAGCCGCATCCACGTGGGCAGTTCGCTCGCATCGATGATGAGCGCGTCTCCATCCGGGCTGTGGGTCGTCAGCGTGTAGTGGTAGGCAACATCCTCGGTGGCGCTGGTGATGGGCGTAGAACGGATACTCGGGGCGTCATTGACCGGCGCGACGACAAAGTTAGCGGTCACATCCACGCTGGCCCCGTTTTCGTCCCGGGCCGTAAAGGTAATCGTCTCGGTGCCGTTCCAATTGGCGGTGGGGCTGATGGTGGCGACACCGTTGACATCGATGCTAACACCGATGTCGCTGTTACCCGAAACCGTATAGGTCAGATTGGTGTCGCTGGTCTCCACGTCGGCGAAAAGGGCTTTCAGGTCGATGGTGTAGTCGGCAAAGTCTTCGCTCCGGTTTTGATCCGCCAAACCGCTGGTGGTGGGCACGTCGTTGACAGCCGTCACGGTCAGGCTGGCCGCGTTGGCGACCGCAATGGTGCCGTCGGTAACCTCGAAGCCGAAGCTGACGGCCCCGTTCCAGTCGGCGCTGGGGCGAAAGGTCCAAGTGCCATCGCCGTTGTCGCTCAAGGTGCCGCTGCCGGTCGTCAGGGACAGATTGACAGCGCTCAGGCTGTCGCCATCGGCATCACTGCTGCCGGCGAGAAGTTCGGCCTGGGTGATCAGCCGGTCGCCATCCTCATTGATGCTGCCCAGCTCGACGGTCGCGACCGTGGGGGCGTCGTTGGTGTTGGCCACAGCGATGGTGAAGCTCTGGGTGGCCGAGAGGCTGCCGTCGGAGGCCTCGATGACCACGCTGTGATCGCCGACCTCGGCGGAGGTGGGCATACCGGTCAAGGTGGCGGTGCCGTCGCCGTTGTCCGTCAGGGTGAGCCAGACCGGCAAGGTGGTGGCCGTCAAGCTTGGTGTATCGCCATCGACATCGCTGGTGGTGACGGTGTAGCTGTAGGCAACATCCTCGGTGGCAGCGGTGACCGGGGTGGAACCGATACTCGGGGCGTCATTGACCGAGTTGATGGTGATGCTGATCACCTGGGTCTGGGGATTGCCGTCGTCATCGCTGACGGTGACGGTAAAGCTGTCAGTGCCGTTGAAGTTAAGCGATGGTGTGTATGTCCAATCGCCGGTTGCGCTATCGATGACGGCGGTGCCATTGGCGGCTGCAGCGGTAACAGTGAAGTCGGGATTGGTGACCCCGTCGGCCACATCGGTATAGGTCAGCGTGCCAGTGACAGCACCACCGTCTTCGCTACCGCTGCCGGAGGTATCGCCACCAAAGCTGCCCGCATCATCCACCTGGCTGACGGTGATGTTGACCACCTGGGACTGGCTATTGCCGTCATCGTCAGTGACGGTGACAGTGAAGCTGTCGGTGCCGTTGAAATCGGCATCGGGGGTATAGGTCCAATCTCCGGTCGTGTTGTCGATTGAAGCGGAGCCGTTACTCGCCGTGCCGGTGACTGTGAAGTTGGGAGCGCTGGCCCCGTCGGCCACATCGGTATAGGTCAGCGT
>JASJCL010000096.1 GCA_030066015.1 Desulfosarcinaceae bacterium
TGCTCCAGAACGCGGCCAAGCACGCCCGGCGGCAGGTGGCGGTGACGCTGGAAGCGTCGGCGGGGGAGTGTTGCATCCATGTGGACGATGACGGAGATGGTATTCCCGTGGCGGACCGCGAGCGGGTCTTTCAGGCCTTCACCCGGTTGGATGCCAGCCGCAGCCGCGACTCGGGCGGCCATGGCCTGGGCCTGGCCATCGTGCGACGGGTAGCGGATTGGCACGGGGGACGGGTCCATGTGATCGATGCACCCTTGGGGGGCGCCCGGTTGACCCTCTGTTGGCCCGGTTTAACCCCCCAGGCGACTGAGGAGGAGACCAATGCCCAGTCCTGAACCCGCCGTCGCCCCGACGATGCCGCGACAGATCGGCCTTGACGTGGCCCGCGCCCTGGCCGTCTTCGGCATGGTGATCGTCAATTTCAAGGTGGTCATGGGCGCTGAAACAGCTGGCCCGGCCTGGCTGGTCTGGCTGGTGGGGCGCCTCGACGGCCGTGCCGCCGCCACCTTCGTGATCCTGGCCGGTGTGGGCATTTCCCTGCTCACTCGCGGCGCCCTTCGACGCAAGGACCTTGCTGCGTTGACGCGCCGGCGCCGCAGCCTGCTCAAACGGGCCGCCCTGCTCTTTGGGGTCGGCCTGCTCTATTCGCCCATTTGGCCCGCCGATATCCTGCACTTCTACGGCCTTTACATCCTCGTTGGGGCGCTCGTGCTGCAGCACAGGGACCGGACCCTGTGGACCCTGGCGGTTGGCTTCGCCACCATCTTCCTGGTGCTGCTGGTCGTGTGCGACTACGAGCGGGGCTGGCAGTGGCAGTCCCTGACCTACACCGATTTCTGGACACCTGCGGGGATGCTGCGCCATCTCCTCTTCAACGGCTTTCATCCCGTTTTTCCCTGGACCGCTTTCCTGCTGGTGGGGATGTGGCTGGGGCGCCGCAACCTTGCCGAACCCGGCATCCGCCGCCGCCTCCTCGTCGGCGGGGCCCTGGCCACCCTGATCGCGGAGGTTGCCTCTGCGCTGCTGACCCGCTGGATGCTGGCCCGCTGGCCCGCAATCAACCCCACCGATATCCGCGACCTCTGCGCCACCGCCCCCATGCCGCCCACGCCGCTCTACCTGCTTTCGGCCGGCGGGACCGCAGTGTGCCTCATTGGGATCTGCCTCTTGGTCAGCGACAAACTGTCCACGCAGGCCTGGCTGCTGCGGCCCCTCGTGGCCACCGGTCAACTGGCCCTGACCCTCTACGTCGCTCACGTGATCCTGGGCATGGGGCTGCTGGAGGCCCTGGGGCTCCTCGAGCACCAGTCGCTCCCCATGGCGGTGGGCAGTGCCCTGCTTTTCTGCCTGGCTGCGGTGGGTTTCTCCATCGTATGGCGACGGGTCGCTGAACGCGGTCCCCTGGAGTGGGCCGTGCGATACATCACCGGCTAGCGGTGGCTGGTACAGCGCCGAGACCCGCTGTTGCGGCGGAACGCGGTCTGTCCGCTGGTGCGCTACCCTATTTGATCCATGAGACCATGGCGGTGCCCAACACAACCGCGATGATGCCGAACAGGCGCAGCGTCTGGTCGCCGGCACGGTTGAACATCCACTCTTTGAGCTGATCGAAGATTTGATTCGGGTTGAGCAGGATCAGAGCGCCTTTGAGAAGGGCCAGAATGCCGAGAATGATGATCACGGCAGGGTAGCGGCTGCCGAAAGCGCTGATGATCAGCAGGAGGCCGATTCCGGCCGGCAGGGCGGCGAGGATCTTGGGCGGGGTGTTGGTAACGAAGTGTTGGAACCAGCGGCGGTACTCGGTTGTGTAGAGAATGAGGACACAGCCGGCGGAGAGAAAGGCGATACTGAAAAGATAGAGGATGACGGTCATGGCCTGGCTCCTTTGCAGGTTGGCGTGGGGGCTGCCCACAGAAGCGGTGTGGATGGGAACCGGCGCCACAATACACCAAAGCGGAAGCCCGCATCAAGGCGGTTCTCGATAGCCGTCGACACTGGTCGGCGGTCGCCGCGGGCACGGGTGGAAAGGCTTGGGGCGGACGGCACGAATTGAGCGTGCAGGCCTGGTCGGTCTCTTGAAATGCCGGAGAATGGCATCCCCTGGGAGAGACGGATGGTCCGCCGGTCGCTCGCCGGCGGACCATCGTGATGGTGAGGGCTTTAGTTGGTGGCCATCAGGCTCTCCGGTAGTTCGCAGACGCTGTCCGACTTTCCGGCCATCTTGGCCTCGACGAAGTGGGCCGCGGCCAAGGCAGCGGTGCAGCCGTCGGCCGCCGAGAGAACGATCTGGCGGGCATATTTTTCGCGCAGATCCCCGATGACGAAGATGCCGGGGGAATTGGTTTCGCACTTTTCGTCGGTGACCACAAAGCCATCCGCATTCATGCGGGTTCCGGCCGGCACCAGTTCGTTGTTGGGGGTGAAGCCGATGAAGATGAACACGCCGTCCGTATCCAGGTGGCGCTCATCGCCGGTAATAGTGTCCTTCAGGCGGGCCTGGTTGACCGCGTTGTCTTCGGCTTTGATTTCAGTGACGATCGTGTTCCAGAGCACCTCGATCTTGCACTCCTCCCGGATACGCTGCTGGAGAATCATGCTGGCCCGCAAGGCGTCGCGGCGATGGGCGATATAGACCTTTTCGCAGAGCTTGGAGAGATAGAGGGCCTCTTCGGCGGCACTGTCACCCCCGCCCACCACGAGGACGGTCTTGTTGCGAAAAAAGAAGCCGTCGCAGGTGGCGCAGTAGCTGACCCCTTTGCCATAGTAGGCGTCCTCGCCGCGAACCCCCAGCTTGCGGGGGCTGCCGCCGGTGGCCAGAATGACGGCGCAGCTTCTGAGGACATCGCCGTTGGCAAGACGGACCGTGTGGACGTCCAAACCCGGCTCCAAGGCGGTGACCTCCTGGCTGACCACCTCCAATCCATAGGCCTGGGCGTGCTCGGCCATCTTCATGCTCAGCTCGGCACCGCCGATATGTTTGAAGCCGGGGTAGTTCTCCACCTCATCGCTGAGCATCATCTGGCCGCCGGGAGCCCCTTTCTCGATGAGGACGGTCTTCATGGCGGCGCGCATGGCGTAGATGGCGGCTGACAGACCGCCGGCACCCCCGCCGATGATGATGAGATCATATTGACTACAGCTTGCCATCGGATATCCCTTTCTGCGGATTATTTGTTGCGTTTGGCCTCCATGGCCTGCTTGAGCATGTCGCCCAGGGAGCCCATCCCCCCCCCGCTTTCGGTACTGGGGGGGCTGTAGGACTTCCACTCCTCGCTGTCGCTCTCGCCGCTCAGGCCCAGGGAGATTTTGCGCTCCAGCGGGTTGACGGTGTCGATCACAATGGTGATGGCATCTCCCGGTTTGAGGCGCTCGATAGCGGCGCTATCCGGTGCGGCGGCGATCCTGGAGCGCGGCAGCAGGCCGGTAACCCCCGGCTCCAGGGTAACGAAGATGCCGAAGCGCTCCTGTTTTTCGACGGTCGCTGCCATAGCTTGGCCCTTGCGGTACTTCTGTGCCACCTCGGCCCAGGGATCGCCCTCGGCATCGCGCAAGCTGAGGGAGACGCGGCGGTTCTCCGGATCCACTGACTTGACCACCACGTAGACGCTCTGACCGGGCTGAACCACCTCATCGGGGGTGTGCACCCGCTTGATGTAGCTCATTTCGCTGATGTGGACGAGGCCTTCGATGCCGGGGAGGATCTCCACAAAGGCACCAAAGGGCATGATGCGGGTTACCCGGCCGCTCATCTTGGCCCCGTTGCGCACCGTATCGGTGACTGTATCCCAAGGATTGCCGCTGGTCTGCTTGATACTGAGGCTGATTTTGGCCGGTTTGCTGCCCTCGCCCGGGGCCATCTTCAGCAGCTTGACCTTCACCCGCTCACCGCTCTTGACGGCCTGCTCAGGATGCTCCACCCGCGACCAGCCCAGCTCGGATATGTGCACGAGCCCTTCCACGCCGGGCACCAGCTCCACAAAGGCGCCAAAGGGCATCAGCTTGGTCACCGTGCCATCCAACTCATCCCCCACGGTGAGGGTTTCAAAGAAGGCCTTGCGGGCCGCCGCCTGCTCCTGTTCGAGAAGGTCGCGGCGCGAGATGACGATGTTGCGCCCCTTCTCCTCAAAGCGCTTGATGAGGAAGGAGAAGGTCTGACCCACGTACGCATCCGGCTCTTCCACGTAGCGGGTGTCCATCTGACTGATGGGGCAGAAAGCACGCCGTTTCATCATCGTCACCGCGAATCCACCTTTGATGCTCTGGGTGACGGTGCCCTCCACGGGGAGCTTGCTTTCGTAGGCATCCCGCAGCATGTCGAGCCCTCCGGCACCGGAGATCGCTTTGGAGAGGCGGATCTCGCTCTCGCTAACCGCCACCACATACAGCTCCAGCTCGTCCCCCACGGTACAGGGAAGCTCTCCGTTTTCGTCCAACAGCTCACTCATTTCAACGACACCGTCCACTTTGCTGCCGGTGTCCAGAAAAACCGCCTCCTTTTCGACGGCGATGATCTTGCCGGTGATCCGATCGCCCACGCTCAGGTCCTCGCGCATGCCATCGCTGTAGGCTTCGAACATCTCGGCGAAACTCTCCTCTTCGGTTTCATCGCCATCGGGCGGTATCAGCTCTTCGTTCATGACGCGTTCTCATTTTTCGGTCTTGGTGTTGAAAGGTTGCGATGGGGCCGCCGGCCGGCCCTCAAACGCCTGCCTATACTGGGTGGATACCGCTTCGGCAAGCACTTTATTGAACAAAATACGTCCCGCTTTTGCAAGGGAATTGTCGTCCTTCTCACCGTCATCCCGACGCAGTTGCGTTTTGGCCTGGGGGCCATATATTATGGCGCTGTCACAGAACCGTCTGGACGAGTTAACCGCTGTCATCCCAAAAGGAGTTTCGCAAACCATGGGAAACCAGATTCGTACGACGCTGCTCTTGGCCGCCATGACGGCCTTGATCCTGTTCATTGGTCAGCTCTTGGGCGGCCGTCAGGGGATGATGATTGCCCTCATCCTCGCCGCTGGTATGAACTTTTTCAGCTACTGGTATTCGGATAAGCTGGTGCTCAAGATGTACCGGGCCCAGGAGGTCACCCCCCAGCAGGCACCCGATCTCTATGGTATGGTGGAGCGCCTCGCCCAGCGGGCCCAACTGCCCATGCCGAAAGTTTACTTGATTCCCAAAGACGCCCCCAACGCCTTCGCCACAGGACGCAACCCCGAACATGCCGTCGTGGCGGTCACCCAAGGGCTGCTGGAGCTGATGGCCCCCGACGAGGTGGAAGGGGTGTTGGCCCACGAGCTGGCCCATGTGAACAACCGCGACATTCTCATCGGCTCCATTGCCGCCACCCTGGCAGGAGCGATTATGATGCTGGCCAGCATGGCCCGTTGGGGGGCGATTTTCGGTGGCTACCGCGGTGATGACGACGAGGGGGGCGGCGTGGGCATGATCGGCGCCTTGGCCCTCAGTATCATCGCCCCCATGGCGGCCATGGTGATCCAGATGGCCATCTCGCGTTCCCGTGAGTATCTGGCCGACGCCACCGGCGCGCGTTTTGCCGGCAGTCCCGAGGGCCTGGCCAGGGCTCTGGAGAAATTGGGCGCCTACTCCCAGCGGCGGCCCATGAACGCCAACGCCGCGACAGCCCACATGTTCATTGTCAACCCGCTGTCTGGACGCAGCATGCAGAGCCTCTTTTCAACCCATCCGCCCATCGCGGAGCGGGTACAGCGCCTGCGGGGCGGGGGGCCCGTGGACACCGCCGCACCACCACCACCACCGGGTTCTGGTCCAGGGTCAACGTCGGATCGTCGCCAGCAGGAGGGCAAAGCCTTTTGGGACCGCTTGTCAGGCTGACGCGTCGCGAATGACGGCCGCTGTGCGAATGACGGCCGCTGTTTGAGCGAACCATCAGGCATATGATCCAACCGGCATCAATTATCGCAACCCCAAAAACCACCCGGCCTTCCCCAATGACAACGCCCCATCCCGCCTGCCGGCGGAGAGGGGCGTTTTCTATACAGGATTGTCATGCGTTGGGTCAGGAGAAGTTCACCTGGCACTCCTTGCTCCGAGGCGCGGCCACGAAGAAGATGGCAAGGCCGATGACGGGGATGGCGACGACCAGGCCGACGACGGGTAGTACGGTGACGCTGACAATGGCAAAGCCCACACCGACGAGGAAGAGCAGGGCACCGACGATAATGTTCAAGGGCTTTTCGAGCCCGCAGTTTAAAGAATTCAAGTTTTTCATTGGATTTCCTCCCAATATGGTCGTCAGTCCGATGGGATCGGCTGACGGTCTGACACGGTATCCGTTTCGGCGCGGCAGACACGGCATCGATTTTCGCTGCAGTGCTGGCATTGGTGACAATCCCGACATTGGTGCTTGCCTTGGGTTGGGTGACAGCTTTCAGGCTCATATATCTTGCCACACAATCCGGGAAAGCGGGTCCACGCCATTCAATTTGTCCTGCCTAAAGTTGTGGTTACCTAACATAATGAGGATGTCGGCCGAAATGTCAAACCCAAACAGCCTAACCACCCGAACTCTTTTCAATCTCAATCAGGTGTGATAATTTCCGGCGATGGAATCCCTGCTTGATCCCCAAACCGCCGCGGCACTTGTCCAGTTGCGGTCTCAGCTCAGCGAAGCGGTCGTTGCGTTCGGCCTAGACGCTGCCCAAAAGCTGCCCGCCTGGCAGCATGTGCTGGATGCCAAGCTCCTGCCGCGGCTCTCCCCCGATTTCCCCGTCACCGCCGCCATTTGCGGCGGTGGTTCGTCGGGAAAGTCGACCCTTTTCAACGGTCTCTGCGGTGCCCGCTTCTCGCCCACCGGCGGCCGCGCGGGGCTCAACCGCCGCGTCCTGATGGGGCTCCATCCGCAAAGCGCCCGGCAGCAGGGGTTTCTGGCAGCCCTCTTCCAGCCGTTTGGCAGCGAACCCCAAGCGCTGGGCTCCGGGGATGGCGCCGCTCTGACCGAGAGCGGTTCGCCGCTGTATGCACTCAGCGACGAACTGCCCCCACACCTCGCCCTACTGGACACCCCCGATTTCGACACCGGGGCCAAGGGCGTCTACACCAATCGTGCGCTTACCCAGCAGAGTCTGGAGGCCGCCGACGTCCTCATCTACATCTTCACCAACGCCAACTACAACAACCGCGATAACACCGATTTCCTGGCCCAGATGCTCACTGCTGTCGGTGTGCGGCCCGTCATTTTGGTCTACCGGGTCTATCCCAGTTTCAGCGTTGAGGAGGTGGTCGAGCATGCCAACACGGTGGCCGCGAACCTCTATGGTGACGCAGCTGCCGACCATCTCCTGGGGATCTACCGGGTGGATGAAGACAATGCCGTGGCCGCCGGTGAGGCGTCGGTACAGCCGATGCCGGCGCGATCACAGGACCCCGCCCTGGAGACGCTCCTCGCCAGCATCGATCCCCGTCAGCTAAGAGAGCGGCTCTTCGCCTCGATCCTGTCGGATCTCGTCGACCAGGCCCAAGAGTGGCACACTTCCCTCAAAGCGGCCCTGGTGGAGATGCGGGCTTACGCGGGCGGCGTGGCCGCTCTCCAGAAGCAGTCTGTCCAGACAGCCTTGTCCCATTTTCCGCTGGACCCAGTCCTGCGGCGCTTTGCCGCCATCTGGCTGGAGAGTGATCCCGGCTACATCAAGATGATGCGGCGTACGGGCAAGGTGATCGAGTGGCCCTTTACCGCAGCGCTCAAGACCATGCGCTGGCTTTCGCGGCGGGGCAAGGCGCCGCCGCCGCCGCCCCCGCCGCAGACGTGGCACGCCGAGCTGGACCAGGACCTGCTGACAGCGGCCAATCGCCTCTACCAGGGCATCACCAGCGATATCCTCGAACTCTCGCTGGCGGCACGCGATCCCCTGGCCGTCGACCTGCAGGCGCAGCTGGAGACGCTCACGCGCATGGGACGGCAGCCACCGGAGGTCTGCCACATCACGGCAGACCCGCACCACCCCGACACGGTGACCCTTTGTCTGGCGGTGCCGGCCGGTCTCAAAGGGGCCCAGGAGCGTGTGCGCCGCCTGGCGTGGCGAAAAACCCTGGAGCGAGTTTTGGCCGCCAAGGAGGAGATCCTTGGTTTCACGGCCCAGATGGACCGCGATCTTCGGGCGCTGGCCGATCAGCGTCGCCAAGAGATGGGGTGGGGCGACCAGCTGCGCCAAACCGTTTCGGCGGCCCTCAACGTCCTGCCAGCCACTGCGGCCGTCACCTACATCCTGGCCACTGGAGATCCCATCGGAGCGGCCGGAATCAAGGTCAAGCTGGCGGGGATTTTCGGCTTCCACGATCTCTATGCCCTGGTCGCCATTCCAGCCACGGCCGGGCTTCAAAAAGCCGACATGAAACAGCTTCAGGAGATGCTGGGCCCGGTGGCGCAGTCGTGGCTCCAGCACAAGCTGGAAACCATCAACACCCTATTCGAGTCAGAGGTCACTGGAGCGGTGAAGGCCGATACCACCAGGGCGGTGCAGCGGGCCGAGGCGCTCGCCGCCGGCATCCAGGTTCAGCTGGGACACCTGTCGAAGGCGCGTTGAGACCCCCCAATTTTCCCTGGAAACCCGGGAGCTTGAGCGATGCAATTGGAAAAACAGCTCGACACCCTCGCGGCCGTTGGTGAGATCGAAACCTGCAAAAGCGACATTCGTGGCCTCAGAGACGCCTTGGCGCTGGTCCCCCATTGGCGGCCGGCCGCCAGTCTGGGACGTCAGCTCGCTGAAGCCCAGGAGATGGTGGACGCCCTCAAGGCCCGCATGGACCGCAAGCTGGTGGTCACCCTCATCGGACCCTCGGGAGCGGGCAAGTCCACCCTTCTGAACGCCCTCGCCGGTGTGGACAACCTTAGCCCCGCCGGCGGCCGCCGACCCACCACGCGCGGTCTGGTGATCCTCTGCAGCGAAACCGGAGACGCCGACGCCATGATCTCCGCCATGGGACAGGCCCATGTGCAGGTGCGCGCCAACCAATACGCCGCCGGTCTGGATCAATTATTGCTCATCGACACCCCGGATACGGACAGCACCCAGCAGGCGGCCCACATTCCCCTCATTCACCAGGCCATCGGCCTCTCGGATGTCCTTATTTGCGTATTTGATGCGGAAAATCCCAAGCGCCGTGACCACACCGACTTTTTGACCCCCTATGTGCAGCGGTTCAGCGGGGCGGCCCTGGTGGTCTGCCTCAACAAATGCGACCGTCTCGCGGAAGGTGAACTGCGGGATCAGATTCTGCCCGATTTCACCGCTTACCTGGCCCAGGCCTGGCAGCGGGAGACGGTTGCCGCCGACACACTGTGCATCTCGGCCCGCAGCCACCTGTCCGATCCGGCCTGGGAACCGCAAGCCGTGCCGCGCCACGCCTGGGACCAGTTTGATCGGCTCCGCCAGCTCCTCACGGAAACCTTCAGCCAGGCGGGGTACAGCGTCGACCGCCGCCTGGCCAACGCACGCCAGCTGGCCAGCTTCGCCCGCGACCAAGTGGCGCGTCAAGCCGGTCAGGATCGGGCGGCCCTCGAAGCCGCACTCGCTCAGATGGACCGGCTGGAGTCCGAGGCCGTGGGGGCGGCGCTAACCGCCATGAAGCGCGGCTCCCAGACAACCGCTGTCCAGCTGGGGGCGGGGCATGTGGGGGTGGACCTTCAACTCTACCAAAAATTGGCCCAGCGCTGGATCGGACCGGTGGGCTGGCTGGTGGCGACATGGGCCCGCCTGCTCAGCTTCGGCAGCGGACTGGCACACCTGATGCGGGTGGGCAATCCCTTGCGGCAGCTCTGGGGCGCGGTTTCGGCCTACCATCACCACCGTGAGGCACGCGCCGCAGTGGCCGACCTGCGTCGCGAAACCAAGGGGGCGGAAGCCCTGCTGGCCTATCGACAAACCCTGTTGGCGGCCTGGCCCCAGGTGGCTGAAGGGCTGCTGGCGGGGCGTTTCGACGATGAGGTGCGCAGTTTTGAAAGCGGACTGGCCGATCCAGCGCGGGCCGAAGAGCAACTGGCCAGCGCTTGGACCAGCGCCCTGGACGGAACCCTGGAGGGGACCGCTGGTCGTCTCAGCCATCCCCTCCTGCAGCTCGTCTGCAATCTACCCGCCGTCGGTATTTTGGCCTATGTGGGGTGGCTCACGGCGAGCCGCTTCTTCCGGGGCGAGATCCTGGCGGGAAACTTTTTCCTCCATGCGCTGGTCACCATTGCCATCCTGCTGCTGCTGACCTTTTTTCTCTTACAGGGGGTGGTACGCCTCACCGCAGGTCAGCAGCGCCTGCTGACAAGCGCGTTTGACCGCCTCCAGTCGCAGACGGGCTGGGCCCGCATCCTCATGGCGGGCCCTCTGGCCGACCAGGTACGGCAGGTGTTGCGGCTGGCGGAGGTGGCGGCGACGCCTGCCGAGGCTTCGGATCGGCAATTCGGCGGTTGAGTGCCGTCATTGCCGAGAGCGAATGGCGAATGATGCAACCTACTGCTTCTGGGAGGCGCTCAACTCTGCCATCAGGTCCCGGCTTACCGGGCCGGGCTGCCCCTCCCCGATGACGGATTCGTCGATCTGCACGACGGGGACCAGGCCTTTGCCCGAGCCGGTGATAAAGACCTCTTCGGCCGTCAGAAGCTGATCCAGGCTGAGGCCGCGGATCTCCACCGGATAGCGAGGCTTCGCCAGTGCCAGAACCGTTTTGCGGGTAATCCCGGCGAGGATCTCCTCCCCCGGGGTCACAATCACGCCCTGCACAACGGCGAAGATATTGCTGGTGGTGCACTCCCGGACCTGGCCATCCGTCTCCACGTAGAGCGCTTCAACGGCGCCGGCCTTTTTGGCTTTGCCCAGTGCCATGGTGGCGGGGATGTAATCGATGCTCTTGGCCCCCGGTATGGAGCGGCTAGAGGGGAAGGTGATGATCTTGACCCCCTCTTCATACCAATCGGCCGGTTTGGGCGCTACGGGGGTTACCAGCACCAGTAGGCGGGGGCGACCCTCGGGGGTGATGAAGTCGCTGCTGGAGCCGCCGGTGATGAGAATGCGCACGTTGGCGTCGGCCAGATCGTTGCGCGCCAGGGTCTCCTTGACGATGGCGATGATGTCGGCCGCATCCCATGGCAAGGTGAGTCCGATCTTGTCCGCCGAAGAGATGAGGCGGTCCACATGCTCCCCAAGATGGAGCGGTTTTCCGGCGTAGGTGCGCAAGTAGTCGAAGACACCATAGCCCCGCATGAGGGCCAGGTCGTCTACGGGAATGACGGCTGCCGCCGCCGGCAGGTACTGGCCATCGACATAATAGATCGACATATCCGCATCTCCAAAGCTTGACAGGACTGTTGTGATCGCCCCTATACCCCTTGACCGGCGCGAGGACAAGTGCGGGCGGATCACACTATGGGCCTTCCGCGGATGCGCGTCAAGAGATGGCGCCGCCACGACGCCATGGACACCAGGGACCCGGCCCTGCTAAGGAGGGTGAATGCCTCCCGGTAGCCACCGCACGGGCCCCAGCCGATTGGCGCCGGAATCACCCATGAAGGAGATCCTGACCCCGATGGCAACTTCCCTCTACCCCCATCTTATGGCTCCCCTAGACCTGGGATTTGTCACCTTGAAAAACCGCGTGCTGATGGGTTCCATGCATACCGGTTTAGAAGAGGCCGACGACGGCGTTGCCCGCCTGGCGGCCTATTTCGCGGCCCGCGCCAGGGGCGGGGTGGGCCTCATTGTCACCGGCGGCATCGCCCCCAATCTGGAGGGTCGCGTACATGAAGGGGCCGCCAAGCTCACCACCGCGACCGAAGCCCAGCACCACCGCCAGGTCACCGATGCAGTCCATGCAGCGGGTGGCAAGATCTGCCTCCAGATCCTGCACACAGGCCGCTACGCTTTCCACAAGCAGTTGGTGGCCCCTTCGCCCGTTCAGGCGCCCATCAACATCTTCAAGCCCAAACCACTCAGCGAAGCGGGGATCGAAACTCAGATAGAGGCCTTTGTGAACTGTGCCCGCTTGGCCCAACAGGCGGGCTACGACGGCGTGGAGATCATGGGCTCCGAAGGCTATCTGATCAATCAGTTCATTGCCCCGCGTACCAATCAACGCAGTGACCGCTGGGGGGGCAGCTTTGAGAACCGCAGCCGCTTCCCGAAGGAGATCGTTGGCCGGGTGCGGTCCGCCGTGGGAGCTGAATTCATCCTCATCTACCGCCTGAGCATGATCGATCTGGTGACGGGGGGCAGCAGCTGGGAGGAGGTGGTCCGGCTCGGCCAGTCCATCGCCGAGGCCGGCACAGATCTCATCAATACCGGCATTGGCTGGCACGAAGCCCGTGTTCCCACCATCGCCACCAGCGTACCCCGTGCGGCCTGGACCTGGGTCACGCGGCGCCTGAAGGGCAGTGTCGCTGTGCCCCTGATCACCAGCAACCGCATCAACACGCCCGAGGTGGCCGAAAGGGTGTTGGCGCGGGGGGATGCCGACATGGTCTCCCTGGCGCGTCCGTTTCTGGCCGATCCCGAGTTTGTCCTCAAAGCGGCCGAGGGTCGCGGCGACGAGATCAACACCTGCATCGGCTGCAACCAAGCCTGTTTGGACCACATTTTCGACGGCAAGATCGCCTCCTGCCTGGTCAATCCCCAGGCCTGTCATGAAACCGAGGTGGTCCTGTCACCGGCGGCCCCACCGCGCCGCATCGCCGTTGTGGGTGCCGGACCGGCCGGGCTGGCACTCAGCACAGCCGCTGCCGCACGGGGACACCGGGTGACCCTCTTCGAGGCCCAGGACCGCATCGGCGGCCAGTTCAACCTAGCCGTCAAGATCCCCGGTAAAGAAGAATTCCACGAAACGCTGCGCTACTTCAGACGCCAACTTGAGATCACCGGAGTGAGGCTTCGTCTTGGCCAGCGGGTAACGGCGCGCGACCTGGTGGCCGCCGGTTTCGATCGCGTGGTAGTGGCCACCGGTATCGTCCCGCGGCAGATCGAGATCCCCGGCCATGACCATCCCAAAACGCTCGGCTATCGTGAAGTGCTCACCGGTCAGCGGCAGGTGGGGCGGACGGTGGCCATTATCGGTGCCGGCGGAATCGGTTTCGATACCGCGCTCTTCCTTACCCATGCGGCGGCGGGCAGATCCGATGGCGCAGATGCGTCGACCGCATATTACCGGGAGTGGGGGGTGGACACCGAGTACGCCCTACCCGGCGGTCTCTCTGCCGATGCCGGCGGATTGCTGGCCAGTCCACGCAAGGTCTATCTTCTGCAACGCAAAGGGGGCAAGGTGGGCGCCGGCTTGGCAAAGACCACCGGCTGGATCCACCGCGCCGCCCTCATGCGGCGCGGGGTGGACATGCGCAACGGGATCACCTACGTAAAGATCGACGACGCCGGTCTCCACATCGATCGCAAGGGTCGGCGCGAGATACTGGCCGTCGACAACGTCGTGGTCTGCGCCGGTCAGGAGCCTTACCGGGTACTGGCCCAAGAGCTGGATGGGAGCGGGCTTCCCGTGCAGGTGATCGGTGGGGCCGACCAGGCTGCCGAGCTGGATGCCAAGCGGGCCATCGATCAAGCGGTGCGCGTGGCCGCATCTTTGTAAACCATTCCCAGTTCATGGGTGGTTTTACCAACGGCGGCTCGCGATCCCAGCATGGGCTTGGGAACCTCAGCGAGGCGATCGGTCGCGAGATGTTTTTGGGTGGGCTTCTGGAACGGCGATACACTTAGAACCGCCGTTAATACAGGTCCATGTCAGGTTGCGGGAAAGGGGAGCGTTAGCGGATGATATTGAACAGGAGCGGTATCGGAGGGGCCAAGCGGTTTGCCACCATCACCACGGTCCTGGCACGCCATGGTCTGGGGGAAATTGCCCAGCGGCTCTTGCGGCGCTCGCGTAAAAGCGAGCTACCCGCCGGGACCGGTTACCTGACACCGGTGCGTCTACGGCGGGTATTGGAGGAGTTGGGGCCCAGCTTCATCAAGCTCGGCCAGCTCATGAGCACACGGGCCGATGTCTTTCCGCCCGAGCACATTGACGAGTTGACCAAACTCCAGGACAGTGTGCCCCCGGTGGCCTTCGTCCAGATCCGTCAGGTCATCGAGCGCGAGCTGAAAAAGCCCCTTCACCGCGCCTTCGCCGAATTCGATGAGACGGCCATGGCCGCCGCTTCGGTGGCCCAGGTGCATACCGCCCGGCTGATCGACGGTACGAAGGTGGCCGTCAAGGTGATCCGCCCCGGCATCACCAAGATGATTCGCAACGATATTCGCCTGATGTACTATCTGGCTCGCCGCATCGAGGGGGCCTTCGAGGTGGGCCGATTTCTCGGCGTGGTGAACATCGTCAAAGAGTTCGAACGCACGATCTTCCGCGAGCTGGATATGTTTATGGAGGGGGGTAACATCGAAAAGTTCGCTGCCAGCTTCAGCGAGGTGGATGAGATTTACATCCCCAAGGTTTACTGGGAGTGCACCACACGGGCCGTCCTGGTGATGGAGCACATCGACGGCATCAAGATGGACCAGGTGGAGAAGATCCGTGCCAACGGTATCGATCCGGAGGATGTGGCCATGATCGGTCTGCGATCCTTCTCGCGTCAGCTGCTTGAGGTGGGCACCTTCCACGCCGACCCCCACCCGGGGAACACCATCGTTATGTACGATGGACGGGTCAGCTTGGTGGATTTCGGCATTACGGGCTACCTGGACGAGGAGACCATGCTTCAGATCGCCTACCTCTTCCTGGGATACGCCGAGCACGACTACGATATGGTCATCGACGCCCTGACCGAGGCAGGCCTCATCGACCCGGCGACCATCGATCTGACCAGCTTTCGGATCGACCTCAAGGACATGAGCGAACCCTTCTACGGGCGCGCCCTATCCACGATTTCGGTCAAAGACGTCTACGATCAAGTGATGCAGGTGATCCTTAAGTACCGCTTGCGCTTGCCCCGCAACCTGATGCTGCTGCTCAAGACTTTCATCCAGACCGAGGCCCTGGGCAAAATTCTTGGGTCCAAGGCCAGTCTCCTGGAGGTGACCCGGCCATACGCCCGCAAGCTGCTGGAGCGGGGCTACGATACCCAGAAGATTCTCAAGAACGTGGGGCGCGACCTGCGGGATGTGGGCGCCATCACGCGCCAGCTGCCCCGTCTGACCCACGAGATCCTCAAACGCACGGCCGCCGGCGACCACCGCCTGGAGGTTCGCCACAATGGTCTCACTGAGCTGCAGCCTAGCGTTGAGAGGGGAATCAATCGCATTATCGTCGGCCTCATCATCAGCGCCTCCACCATCGCCGGCGCCCTCATTCTCAACTCGTCCCAGAACGTCCTCGTGCTCTCCTTCAACATTTTCGGTGGCGTCAGTCTCAGCTTGACCCAATTGCTTGGACTCATGGGCTATTCTATCGCAACGATTTTGGGATTCTGGCTGATCTGGTCCATCGTGCGATCTGGCAAACTCTAGCCCATGCTCTAGCTGCCAGCCCGCATCTCTTCGGGAACCGCGCCTCAGGTAATCAGAATGATTTCCGCGTAGGCCAGGGGCCGGCCCAAAAAACGAACCTCCAAATCGACCAGATCCCGCCAGCGCCGAATGATGTTGCGCTCCGCTGGTCGATAGGCGTCGTCCAGCAAAATCCGGCATCCCGGGCGCAGGCGGGCGCCCATGGCCGGCATCAGACCAAAACGACCGCCGCGGGTGTGCCAGGGCGGACCATCACAGATCACAAGGTCGATGTCGATGGTGGCAACGATCTCCTCGGGCACCCCGTACCAGTCGTAACCGCCGTAGCTGACAATGGGGGCTGTCACCAGGGAGACGCCGTCAAGACCGAGGGCCGCCAGATAACGGCGCATCCGGCGTCGGCTGGGACCATGGTTTTCGAGGGCGATCCAGGGCCGCCCAACCTGCCGGGCCAGCATGCCGCCGACCAGGGTGGAGAGGCCGCTGCCGCACTCTAGGATACCGCCGCTATTTTCATGAACGGCGCGGCAGAGGTGGGTCAGATAGGCGATGCCGGCCGAATAACCCGGATTGCCCCACCAGAGTTTAAGCGCCAGCAGCTCCCACCTGCTGGGGGGATGCCGGCGGCCTTCTTTGTTCAGGCGCTGAACACCGGACCGAAGACGGCGCTCACGCCAGTTTGCGACGTGTTCCACATCATCCTCCTTGGGGGTGAGCGTATGATCCCAACTACCATGACATTGTTAGGGGCGCGTGAGGTCGATCGGGACCTCCGGCGGGTTCCGCCGGAGGGCAATGATGGGGTCAGAGGGCGGGTTCGCTGGTCACTATCCGGGAACCAACGGGCGTCCGGATCCGGGCCACCAGAGTGGCGACCTTCGCGGCGCTACCCATTGCGCCGCTGGTGCCGTCGTCGCCGGTGGCGGCGCGCAGGCCGGTGACACCCAAGGCGTTGAAGCGGCTCACGATCTCTGCCGCCCCCGGGTGCTGAAGCAGTAAGTACTCCAGCCGACAGCCCTGATCGGGGAGGTCTCCAGCCGGATGATCGGCTGTGGACCAATGGATGAGGGCCGGCAGCATCCCGCTTGCCGGCAGGCGACCGTCAGCCGGCAGGGTGATCGTCCACTGCAGATTCCCCCGGCGCATTGGACGGCGTTCTCCCAGATGATGGCCGATCTCTGGTGGCAGGGACTTGGTCGTAAGCCCGTGCACCACCCAGGTGAGGAGGCAAGCACCTCTAGATAAGCGAGCGGCTGTCTCGGGGCGGTCCAGTTCAAACCAACGCGGATGCGCGGGGTCGGGTGCGGCGGGATCGACGGCGATCATCTCGAGATAGCAGGTGGGACCGAGCTTCAGGAGGAAATTATGG
>JASJCL010000097.1 GCA_030066015.1 Desulfosarcinaceae bacterium
GAGGGTACCTTCTCGTATGGCTTAGTTCTGCGTTTGGCCTCTGAAGTTCAGACCCTGAGGCGATCGTAGTCGAATGTACCGCTGCAAACAGGGAACCAGATCCTTCTGCATCTCATCGGCAGATTCGGTCCATTTCGGCCGACCCACGGCGGCGAAGTACGCGTCCGATCCGGTGCGGCTTGAGGGGTTGCCCAGACCATTGCTCTGGGGCCGTTTATCAGCTGTTGGCGCCATGGTGGTGTATATCAGCGCAATTACCGGGGAGTGACTCTATCATGATTCCAGAAGTCGTTTCAACCAAAGCGATGCGGTGAAACCATTGCCCGTAACCCCATAGGCGCTTTGAACGGATGTTGGCATAGTTCTTCTGCCCCTCTTCAAGCGGTCTGACGCAAGCGATGCTGACGAGGGCAGCACGCCAATTGTTACCAATGGGTGATCTGAGGGGCAAATCACTAAGTGAAGGTGTTCAAACGATGCCGGATGTCCTGGTGAAGATTAACGCCTTCCCCCTGACGGCACTGGCCAATATCACCAAACCGCCGCCCGATTGGGGTTTGTGGGCCCATTTTGTCTGCTCGCCTTCACGGCGGTGCTCGCCACCGTCATCTGTTGAGGAGGATGCGGTAGCGGGCCTTGCCACTACATAACTGGGCCATCACCTCCTTTTTGCTTGTCCGCATTTGCCACCGGGGTTCGGGCTGCAGCCCGATTCGTCGCATCGACAACTGCTGCTTTTCACCGCCAGGGTCAGCCATGCCGCAATGGTAGGAAAGCCGTTGGGCACCGCCGCGGCAGGTCGTGTAAAAAATATACGACCTCGTCGGCCTGTGTTTACAATTTACACGGCTATTCCTATTTTTTGGAGAATGCCGCAATCGATACGGCGAATCAACCGCTTAAGGATCGTCACAATGGAACACGCCTCGGGACGCACGAATACCAGCGACGGCATGCAGACCTCTCCTTGGATCATCTTGGGCTCCACCGCCATCTTGTTGGTGGTGGTGATGGTACTCGCCTATCAGAACACCAACCGGGAAAAGCGCTACATGTCACAGATTCTGAGCGCCAAGGGTGCGGCAATGATCCGTGCCGTCGAAGCGGGTGCCCGAACCGGCATGATGGGGATGATGTGGGGGGGTGAGCAGATTCAGCGGCTGCTCGAGGAGACGGCCCGTTTATCGGACGTACGCTACATGGTGGTGATCAACCAGGCCGGTGAAGCGGTCGCCCACAGCGATCCCGCCAAGATAGGCGCTCCTTTTTCTCCAGGCCGCGAAATTACCCATCTTGGGCCCAAGGAATTGGAAAATTGGGAGCTGGTGACGGTGGCCGATCAACAGCAAGTTTTCGAGGTTCATCGGCACTTCCGCCCCCTATATGGCGACGGCGACGCCCGGCTCCCGCGGATGCGGGGCATGATGCGGCGACATGGCATGATGATGGGCAGCCGCGATGACTGGTTCTCGCCGGAGCGGCGCAAGCAACTGCTGATTATCGTGGGTATGGACGTCACCCCGTTTGAGGCGGCCATCCGCAGCGACATTCAAAATACGGTGATCCTATCCGTCGTGATGCTGTTGCTCGGATTTGGCGGGTTCGTCTCCCTGTTCTGGATGCACAGCTATCGTGCCGCCAGACAATCGCTGCGCGATACCAGTGCATTTGCCAGCGAAGTGGTGCGACATCTACCCGTAGGGCTGATCGCCACCGACCGCGCCGGTCGGGTGACCTTCTTCAACGCAGCGGCGGAGGAGATCACCGGCGTGGATAGACATCGCATCCAACACCAACAACCGGACACGATTCTGCCGGACGGGTTATGCGGCATCCAGCGGCAACTAGACCAGGAAGCGATCGTCACGGAGATGGAATTGGAGTGCGCTTTTCTACCGGACCGGGCCATTCCAATCAGTGTCAGTGCCGCCCGGATCGCCAACGAACATGGTGAGACGCTGGGGCAGGTCCTCATCATGAGGGACCTGACCGAGATTCGGCGACTCCAGGATGCGGTCCGCCGCCAGGAGAAGTTGGCCGCCATGGGGGGGTTGGCGGCCGGGGTGGCGCACGAGGTCCGCAACCCGTTGAGCTCCATCAAGGCCCTGGCGACCTTCTTCGCCGACCAGTTTGAAACCGGCAGTGAATCTCACGATGCCGCCAAGATCATGGTCCAGGAGGTGGATCGGCTCAACCGCGTGATTACCGAATTGCTGGAGTTCTCTCGTCCGACAGACCTGAACAAGGCGGTCAGCGACCTGCGGCAGTTGGTATCCCGCTCGGTGCAGTTGATCCAGCAGGATGCCGCGGACAAGGGAATCGAGATCCGGTTGGAGATCAGCGAAAAGCTCTGCCCGGCATGGATCGATCCGGACCGGCTCACCCAGTGTCTCCTCAACCTGTATCTGAACGCGATCCAGGCCATGGCGGACGGTGGCCTATTGACGATCCGGTGCACGCCGGGTACGGCCGACCGTATCCGCATCATCATCCAAGATACGGGTTGCGGGATTCCGCTGGATCATCGCCAGAAGATCTTCGATCCCTACTTCACCACCAAGACCCAGGGCACCGGACTGGGCTTGGCAATCGTCCAGAAGATCATAGAAGCCCATGATGGCAGGATCGCGATTGCCAGCTCCAGCCCAGGTGGCACAAGCTTCCGCGTCGATCTGCCATGCAAGGGTGACGTGACCACCGGAGGAGAAGATGCGATCTCCTAGAAAACCGAAGATATTGGTTGTGGATGACGATCCCGGGCACCTGGTGTCCATCAGGACGATCATCAGAAGCTGGGGCTATGGGGTTGAAACGGCCGCCGATGGCACGACCGCCCTGGAGATCGTCACAACGACACCGGTGGATCTTATCTTGATGGATGTCCGCATGGCCGAAATCAGCGGTATTGAAGCCCTCAAAGAGATAAAGATCTACAACCCCGCCATTCCGGTCATCATCATGACAGCATACTCCTCGGTAAACTCGGCCGTGGAGGCGATCAAGGCCGGTGCCTATGAATACCTGATCAAACCGCTGGATTTTGAGGTGTTGAAATTGGCCTTCGAGAGGGCCATCGAGCATGCCGGCCTGAAGGCGGAGAACAGGGCGCTGAAGGCACACCTGCGGCCGGACTACGACATCGCCAATATCGTCGGCAGAAGCCGGTCGATGAAACGCCTGCTGGAGATGATGGCCATGATCGCACCATCCGAGGCGACGGTGCTGATAACGGGCGACAGCGGCACCGGGAAAGAACTGATAGCGCGCTCCCTACACTTCAACAGCCCGCGCAAGGCGCAGCCCCTGGTGGTCGTCAATTGCGCCGCCATCACCGACACCTTGCTTGAATCGGAACTCTTTGGCCACGAAAAAGGGGCCTTCACGGGTGCCGACAAACGGCGAGAGGGCCGTTTCATGCAGGCCCACAAGGGCACCATCTTTCTCGATGAGATCGGCGAGACGTCCGCCACGATGCAGGCCAAATTGCTGCGGGTGATTCAGGAAAAAGAGATCCAGCGGGTGGGGGGCGATCGCATGCTGACGGTTGATGTTCGCATCATCGCCGCGACCAACCGTGACCTGGCGAAAGCGGTCGCCAAGGGCAAATTTCGGGAAGATCTTTTTTATCGCCTCAATGTCATGCCGCTGACGGTGCCGCCCTTGCATTCCCGGCGGGATGACATCCCCCTTCTGGCCCAGCATTTCCTAAACAAATTCGCCCAGAAGAACCGAAAGCCCATCAAAGGCTACGTACCACTGGCGATGGATATGCTCGTCAACTACGCTTGGCCCGGCAATGTCCGGGAGTTGGAAAACGCCGTCGAGCGCGCGGTCATATTGGCAACCGGCGACCATATCACCGAAGCACAGCTGCCCTTGAACATCTTGGCGCAGTATGAGGACGCCTCACGCAGGCCGTCGGGCACCCCGCAGATCTTGGACGGCACCCACTCGCTGGAAGAGATCGAAAAGGAGGCCATCCTGGCCACTTTGTCCGCCAGCAACGGCAACAAGGCCGAAGCCGCCCGAAGATTGGGGGTCACCCGAAAAACCCTGCACAACAAATTGAAAAGCTATGCCGTGGACGCGTGACAGAACCCTCGGGCGCCATGACGCCCCCACCGCATGGCGCAGTGAACCCACTATCAGCGGTGACGACCTGCCGCGCATGTGGATGGATGGAGGCCTTGCTGTTCCGCCACTCTGAGGTCTGGCCCACCCTCTCCCTGTTAAGATCCATCCTGCCTTCCCGCTGAAACCGGTGGGTCATTTTTACACGATGGGCAATTGCACCGCCTGCCCAACGGTGGCAGCAGCGCTTCGCAGGAAGCAGATATTTCATATGATTGCGGTGGATTGGACCGAATTCAATGTGTCCCGCACCGCGTTGGCATAGCTGTTGCGCCAGTCTATGACACGATGTGTTTTATGCCCCGGCGGTGAACAGACGCCGCGGTTGACTGCCACCGAAAGGATAACGGTGAGTCGCAAGGCCGCCATTCTGCTGAGCACCGGGATCTCCACCGCGCTGATCGCCGTCGCCATTTGGCTGCTGCTCTATCTCAATGCCGGCATTTGGGCCGGCAGCGGGCCCCGGGGTATGGGCTACCGCCACCTGCTGGGCGGTGCCCTGGTGGACGTGCGGCTCATCTTCTGGGCCGTTCTCTTCGGCGCCATTGCGTTACTCACCGCTGGGGTGATCTGCGGCCTTCGGGCGGCCCGCCGGCAACAGGATGCGCTCCGAAGATCTCCGGAGATCCTGGCGCGGCGCTAAACCCGCCGCGGCAGCGACACAAACCGCCGACGCGCAGATGTGCCGTCGTCTAATCCGCTAAAGCGAGGTGCACCATGAAGCGTTCCCAACCCTCCCGAACCGTCATCGATCCGGTGTGCCAGATGAAGGTCGTCATGGACGGCGACGTGCCCGCTGTCCAGTTTCGGTCCAACACCTATCACTTCTGTGCGAATGCCTGCCGGGAAGCGTTCGTGGCCGATCCCGAGAGATACCTGTCCACCAGGCCCCCCAAACGGAAAGGTTTTTGGGGACGCTACCTGGAGCGGCTCAACAAGGCCACAGGGGGGAAACCGCCTTGCTGTCACTGAGGCATAAATTCGATCGAAAGGGGTTCACTAGATGGCCATAATGCAACCATTGCGGCAGCGTTTGCCGCTCATCATACTGCTTTTCACCGCCACATGGCCCTTATCGGCAGGGGCACAGTTGGTGAACTATGAACTCTCCATCGCCGAGGAGCGGGTTGCCATTGGGGGTAAGGTGTCCCAGGGCATGACCATCAACGGATCCATACCCGGTCCGACCCTGCGGTTCACCGAAGGAGACACCGCCAGAATTGTCGTGCACAACCGCATGCGCGTACCGACATCGATCCATTGGCATGGCCTGCTCTTGGCCCCGGAGATGGATGGCGTTCCCCGCATCAGTTTTCCGGGGATAGCGCCGGGGACAAGTTTCACCTACGAGTTCCCCATCCGCCAGAGCGGCACCTACTGGTACCATTCCCACTCCAACATGCAGGAGCAGCGCGGTGTCTACGGATCCATCGTCATCGAACCGCGCCAGCAGGCCCCGGCGGCGACGGTGGATCGGGAGCACGTCATCCTGTTTTCCGATTGGACCACGGAGGATCCCCATGCGGTGTTGCGGTCGCTCAAGATGGGCAGCGAATGGTACGCCATCGAGAAAGGCAGCGGTCAGAGCCTTGTCGGCGCTGCCCGTATGGGCAAGTTGGGCGACTATCTTCGACGGGAGTTGCAGCGCATGCCGGCCATGGACATCGCCGATGTCGCCTATGACCACTTCCTGGCCAATGGCCAACCCGATGCCGATCTGCCCGCTGTCGGCGGGGAGACCCTTCGACTGCGGGTCGTCAACGGATCCGCCACGACCTACTTTCATCTCGAGTTTGCCGGCAGTCCCATGACCATCGTCGCCGCCGACGGCATCGACGTCGAACCGGTCGAACAGCAGCGCCTGTTGATTGCCGTTGCGGAAACCTACGATCTTCTGGTGAAGATGCCGGTCGATGGGGCGTACGAGCTGCGGGCCACGGCCCACGACGGTTCCGGGTATGCCTCGGTGTGGCTGGGAAGCGGCCAACGCCATCGTGCACCCGAGCTGCCCAAACCGAATCTCTACCACGGCATGCACCATGGCGGCGGTGCCACCCTCTTCGCACTGACCCCGCCCGGCACCATGGGCATGTCCGATCGCGATGTGGCGGCGGGCAGGTTCGACCGACCGGGTATGGCGGGTATGGACCACACCGAAATGGCGCACG
The DNA here is from genome assembly GCA_030066015.1 of Desulfosarcinaceae bacterium. Lineage (GTDB taxonomy): Bacteria > Desulfobacterota > Desulfobacteria > Desulfobacterales > Desulfosarcinaceae > JASJCL01. The sequence continues at coordinate 6,300 of JASJCL010000097.1, forward strand.
GCCACGACATGGCCCACGAGGAGCATGACCACGCGGCGATGCAGGGAATGCAACCGCACGACAGCATGCCCGGACACTCCCCACCGACGGAGACGGGGATGGCCGCGAAACCCTCTTTGCACCAGCCCCTGCCGGCACCGCAGATGTCCGGGCACGGCACCCCTCACGGCGCCCACGCCGCTGCCGCTGCGGATTTGCCTGCGCGTAGCGGCAGGCGGTACGCCACCAATTTTCGGCCCCTGGCATCGGACGTCTCCAGCATGGCCGCCGTCGCCGTGGACGGTGCGGACCCCCGGCGCCCCTGGCCACCCTATACCCAGTTACGGGCGCGCCAAGCGACCGCTTTCGATCCTGACAAACCGGTTCGCGAATTCCGCTTTACGCTGGATGGAGACATGCACCGCTACGTTTGGTTGCTGAACAACAAACCCTTGTCGGAGAGCGACGTGATTCACATGCGCGCAGGCGAGGTGATCCGCTTCATCATGATCAACCGCACCATGATGCACCATCCCATGCACCTCCACGGACATTTTTTCCGGGTGCTCAACGGCCAAGGGGACCATGCACCGCTCAAGCACACCGTGGACGTGGCGCCCATGTCGACCACCGTGATCGAGTTTTACGGCGACGAGTTTGGCGATTGGTTCTTTCACTGCCACCTGCTCTATCACATGAAGAGCGGCATGGCGCGGGTCATCCACTACGAGGGCTATCAAGCCGAACCGGAGACCGCCGCCCTGCGGCCCGATCTCTTCAAGTCGTCCTGGTACGCCTGGGCGGAGGCCGATCTGCTCAGCAACATGACCGAGGGCGAAGTGGTCGTGGCCGATACCCGCAACAGCTTCAAGGCCGCCTGGGAAGCTGGCTGGCAGCAGGTGGACGCCACTGAATGGGAGGGCCTGGTAAGCTATGAGAGATGGGTCAATCGATTTTTCAGCCTTCTCGGTGGGATCGACGTCCTGGGGGAGGGGGAGCATACCGACGAGACCCGCGGGGTGCTCGGGGTGCATTATCTGCTGCCGCTCAACGTCGAGTCGACCGCTTGGGTGGACAGCGAACTCGGCGCACGGTTCATGCTGGAGAAGGAGGTCACCTTGACGCCGCGCCTGTCGCTTGTCGGAGAGTTGGAGTACGACACCCACGAACTGTGGGAGGGCAAGGCGGGGCTTGCCTACGCCGTTACGAAGCAGCTGTCCCTGCGGGGACAATGGCACGCGGAGTTTGGCTGGGGGGGTGGCCTTCAGTTCCGGTTCTAAGCCGCAACTCGACGTGCTGAGGGATCTCATCCGACCGCGGCCGGCTTACGTCGGCTTGCGCCACAGCTCCCAGATGGCCCTCACGAAGACATAGGTGAAGACAAGGGCGAAGAGTCCGCCGCCCGGCAGGTGCAGCCAGAAAAACGCCGGCGAGACAAAGGCCTTGAGCCACATGGCCACGATATCCACGGCCACACCGACGAAGGGCAGGGCGATCAGCCAGGATCGCTGCCGTCCGCTGGTGTCGAGCAAGAGGGTGATGCCGCCCAAGAGAATGAAGATCATGTTGATGCCGAACAGGTGAATGTGGGTCCATCTGAGGGTCCACACAAATTGTTCCCCCTCGTAGAACGGCTTTTGCGCTGCCGGTGCCGCTGTCTTCAGGTCGGCGAACAGATCTCCACGGCTGCTGTCAGCGCTCCGCTCCGCATCCATCCCGCCGTTGTCCGCCTGCGGTTCCCTCTGCGGGGGCGCTGGGTCTGAGTAGAAGGTTGGGATGATGTCGTGCACCACAATCTGACCCAGCGCGCCCAACAGACCGATGGCCAAGGTCACCAGGACACTGGTCGCCAGAATTTTGGCCGGCATCGGCAGAACCGCCAGGGTCAGACGGTCTGTTGGCATTGCCTTTCGCCTGCTGGGCGACATCGGTTTCTCCTTTTACTCCCCAGTGAAGTTGGATCCGGAGTAGGCGCCCGTCTGATCGAAGAAGAAGAAGACGCTGCCGGGTTCGCCACTCGTCCGTTCGAAACGGACCACCACTTCGCGTTGTCCGGCGCCATCGCTGCGGCTATCGATATGGACACGCTTGAGATCGGTCTCCCAGCTCTCATCCAGCTTGCCGGCGAGAATCAGACGGTCGTATAGTTCGGCCCCTTTCCCCAGGGCTTGAAAAGCCGTAAAGGCCTCGGCGTGGGGCTTCCCGCCATGGCCCACGGCAGGGGGTGCTGTCAGCAGATATAGGCTCATTATACCCAGCAATGGTATCGCGACCGACAAGATCATCGCGCGGCGGTGGCTTCTGGACATGATTCCCTCCTAATTTCTGGCAGTGGCTTTTTCCAGAGACATACCACATCAAAATATGTACCAACAGCCGAATGGCGGCCGTTTACCTCCGCTCGGCTTTCGATCCCATCCCGCCACATGCGGCTAAATGCTCCGCACCGCGGTTCAACGGACGGCGGTGCGGGGCGGTGATGAAAGGGTGTGATCGGTGCGCCTCCTGCCGGTGCAGATTGGTAAGCGTATAAATCCTACCCGCTCTGCTACGATCCGCCGAAAAAGTGTGTACTTTTTACACGACCGCCGGAGGGCTTCCCCGTCAGGCCGGGTCGCAGCGTACCATTTCATCCTCATATATTCGCATAATTTCATATTGTTGTCCCACATAACGGCTACGCCTTGGCGTGGCTGGCATACCCTTTGATGTTTCCAGCTACACCTACAAGGATTCGTTGGATCACACGCCACATCAATTTCAAGGAGGACTTTTGACATGCCGAGATTCAAGACCGCCATCATCGCCATCTTCTGCGTGGCCGCCATCGCCATTGCCTTTAATGCCTTCGCCCGCGGCGGCATGGGCTACGGTGGGGGCTGGGGACAACCAGGTTCCGGGTGGCAGGACCGGGGCGGCTATGGCCCCTGCTACGATGACCAGCTGAGCGAAGAGGCCAACCGGCAAATCGCGGAGAATCGAGCGGCTTTCCTGACGGAGACCGAAAGCCTGCGCGGGGAGCTGGTCGAAAAGGAACGCGCGCTGCAGGATGAACTTGCCAAGGAATCGCCGGATGTCGCCACGGCGTCGGCCCTGCAAGAGGAGATTTCGGCGCTTCAGGCACAATTGGACCAGAAACGCATCGCCTACATGGTGGAGATGCGCAAAGCCAATCCGAACGCCGGCCGTGGCTTTCGGCGCGGCGGGCGCATGATGGGCTACGGCGGCGGTGGCAACTGCTGGTAGCCGCCGAAGGCCACCATGGAAATCGCAATGGGACGGTCGTTCCGCGGCCGTCCCATGCGCTCTTCAGGGGCCTCTGATGGTTGAGAAACCAGGAGTAGACCATGACGCAATTGGGTGCCAATCTTACCGCCTACAGCAGACGGGATATTCTGAGACTGGGCGCGCAGGCCTCCCTTGGGCTGATGGCCGGCGGTAGCTGGACCTCTCCCAGCGCATTCGCGCGCGACCAGATCGCTCCACCATCATCCAGCCCCACCTTCACGCCGGATCTGGATATCGCCTTGAGCGCCGCGCCCAACGAGGTGTCCATCTACCCGGGGGAGCCGACCCGCGTGTGGCAATACCACGCAGAGGTACTTCGCGGGGATCCCCAGAGAGTGGTGGAGATCCCGGGAAGTTATCTCGGTCCGATGATCCACGTCTTGCGGGGCGAAAAGGTGCGCATTCGCTATCACAACCGCATTCCGCAGGCGTCGATCGTCCATTGGCACGGATTGCACGTGCCCGCCATCATGGATGGGCATCCGCGGTACGTCGTGGCGCCGGGTGAAGCCTACCTCTATGAGTTCGAGGTCACCAATCGAGCGGGAACCTACTGGTACCACCCGCATCCCCACGGCAAGACCGGACCCCAGGTATATCGCGGTCTGGCAGGTCTCTTTGTGGTATCGGATGAAAAGGAGCGGGCCCTCAACCTGCCTTCCGGTGCGCAGGATGTGGCGCTGGTCCTGCAGGACCGCAGCTTCGATCGGCGCAATCAACTGGTCTACCTGTCGGGACATCCCATGGAGCGGATGACGGGATTTCTGGGAGACACCGTCCTGGTCAACGGAAAACCCAATTTTATGCTGCCAGTGGCGACGCGGGCCTATCGGTTGCGCCTGCTCAACGGCGCCAACGCCCGCATCTTCCGATTGGCCTGGGAGGATGGACACCCGCTGACCATCATCGGCACCGATGGCGGCCTGCTGCCGGCACCGGTTCAGCGGCCGTATGTCTACCTGAGTCCCGGTGAACGGTTGGAGCTCTGGGTCGACTTCGGCCCCCGTCCGGTCGGCCATCAGACCGCGTTGGTCAGCCTGCCCTTCGATCCGGGCCGTGCTGGACGCGGCAGAATGGGCCGGGGAGGGCCGCAAGGAGGGCCGCTGCCCAACGGCGCGGGTCTCTCCCTTTTCAGGGTCAGCGTGACCCAGCGATCGACAACCGCCGAGCGTCTGCCCAAGAAGCTGGCGGCGTTTCCCCCGCTGCAACCCCATGGGGCGCTAAACGCCGGTAACCCCCGGCAGTTTCATCTCACCATGCGCCACATGCAGTGGTCGATCAATGGCCGCCTCTTCGAGATGGATGCCGTGGCGGAAGAGGAGATCGTTCGGCTGGGTACCACGGAGATCTGGGAATTTTATAACACCGGCAGGGGTATGATGCATATGGGCGACATGCCCCATCCCATCCATTTGCACGGCAAGCAGTTCCGCGTATTGGCGCGCTCCGGTGTCCGGCACGCGGGCTATTTGGCAGAGGGCTGGAAGGACACGGTACTCCTTCTGCCCGGCGAAGCGGTCCGAATTCAGGTGGCTTTCGAGGATTTTGCCGGCATGTTTCTATACCATTGTCACAATCTGGAGCATGAGGATCTCGGCATGATGCGCAACTATTTTGTCCAAGCGTGACCCCACGATGCCCCCTGCGCCGCACCCCAGGTTGTTGGACAGATCGGTCCGCCGGATGGTAGGATGCGCTTTCCCCCTCCCGGGCCACCGTCACCTGGGGCAGGGTCATCTGGATCCGCCGCACCCAGCTCCGCGGCGACCACCTGGTCGGGCAGCAGCGTCAGGGTGCCCGCTGGGCGGATGGCGCACCAGCGGTTCACACAAGGAGAGATCACCCAATGGATGCAGGTACCACCCCTCATCGGGGAGCCATCATTCGGGCCATCCTTCTGGGGGCGCTCATTGCCGGCGGAGTGGGGGTCCTCTTTGTTCTGCAGACCCACCAATCCTCACCCGAGGCCACCCCCCCATCTGCCGCCGCCGGTCCCCGGCAGGCGCTCGATTTCAGCCTGCCCAACCTGGATGGCGAGATGGTCCGCCTTTCCGACTTCAGGGGGAAGGTGGTTCTCCTCAACATCTGGGCCACCTGGTGCCCCCCCTGTGTGGAGGAGATGCCGTCGATGGAGCGGCTTCACCAGAAACTGAAGGATGAGGGGCTCGTCATCTTGGCCGTCAGCATCGATCTCGACGGGGCCCGGACGGTGGCGCCGTTCATGCAGAAACACCGCCTGAGCTTCACCGCACTGACCGATACGAAGGGCCTCGTGAAAGATCTCTACCGACCGACGGGTGTACCGGAGAGCCACATCATCGACCGCAACGGCGTGGTGGTCGACAAGGTGATCGGGCCCAGAGATTGGGCTTCCCCCGACGCTGTGCGGTACTTCAGGGAGCTTCTCACCGCCGGCTAACGCGGATCATGCCATTCACGGCCGCACCCGGGATGATTCCCGCGGCGCGCGGCGGTGAGCGCACGCCCAGCGACAGCGACGAACCCAACACCCCAGCCCCAAGGGTACCTGCGCTTCTTCTGCGGGCTCATTGCCGCCGGCACCTGCCTGGCAAGCCTGTCCTTCAGCGAGCTCATGGCGCTGCCGCCTGGCACCTTTCGCTGGTATCAGGCCACCTTCCTGTTCCCCCTGGTCGTTATCCTGCTCGTGGGCCTCTTCCCCTTCGATCCCAAGGTGCTCCACTACGCCGTTCCCATCCTAATGGCGGGCTGGCGGACTGCCTTCGCGACCCGCAACCCCAGCAGATCTGGGAATTCCTGCCCCAAGTGGGCCGCGATATTGCGAAGCCCAAATCGGAAATCGCCGCGCTCTACGAGTGGCCCCCCTGCTGAGCGGGTGCGTCTTGCCTGCACGCGTATCGACCGCAAGCGCTTTGCGGTCGTTCAAGCCACCCCCACGGAAAGCAGCGTTCGGCAAGTCTCCACCTAAACCAGGCATCATGGCATTTTACCCGAAAAAAGTGGGCCCAGTTAACTGTCTGCGCGCCATCGACCTGCTATTGTCGTGGGCAGTAAACGGTGAGAACCACCGCATCAGGGGGCGCCGCAATTCGCTCGATCCCTCCGTCAGAACAGCCGATGGCCGCAGCGAAACTGCCAAAAAGAAGCGCGGCCGGCAGCCGTTCCAGGAGGGGGTCGCCACCGTCATCGAAGTGACCGGCGACATGTCATCTTCAGCGCTGCGTCCGATTGACATTCAAAGGAGGGTCAACATGGACTACCGTGAACTGAAGCATATCAAGCAGGAGCTGCTGGACCAACTGGAAGAGTTGAGATCGCGCGGTCGACGCACCGTTTTCGAGATCAGCCGCGAACTGAGCCGTGAAGCCGATCTGATCGACCGGGCATCCCAGGAAAGCATGCTCTCACAAGTGACACGGCTGCGCTCCCGTGAAAGTAATCTGATGGAGAAGATCATCCGCGCCTTGGAAGCGATCGAGGATGGCGAATACGGCATCTGCGATGCCTGCGGAGAGGATATCGCGGTCAAACGGCTACTGGCCCGACCCGTTACCACCCTGTGCATCCATTGCAAACAGGAGATGGAAGAGAATGAAAGGCGTATCGGCGCCTGATCGAAACGGGAGCCGTCGCAACGGTGGAGCGCGCCAGTAACCCATAGTCCGGCATGCCACGGATCTGCGCGAACGCCCCCCTGCCATCACCGGGAGGGCTCGGAGCGTGAACATTCCAGGATGTGGGCCATCGACAGGACCTATCAGCGTCAGAGGCATACCCGATTGTCCTGCCGCAGGGCGGCCGCTCTCGCACAGGCGGCCCGCGAATCCCAAACCGAGCGCCTCCCGCGAGTAGCGCCAGCCCTCCGTCCAGGTGACGACACCCACCGTGGGGTCAAACGAGAGTTTTACGTGACCGCCGAGATCCGCACGGGTCACGATGGGACGGGAGAGGGCGAACTGGTGGCGCGCCAGACGACGGCATCCTTGAGGATGCCCAGCGATTCGTCGGCCATGATGGGCCGATTGCGCTGGCGGGTGATATGGGCCGACATCTCCGGCCAGCGGCGGGGCGTGGGTTGCGCCTGCCCTCGTGACGCCTCTCTTCCGATCTCTTTCTTCCTATGGCCATTCGGTGAACATGAACACCTCGATCCGGAATCTACCGGCCGCTCAATTTCCCCCGAAACAACGGCAGCGGATCGATCAGGTGCTTTTTGAACCAATCTGGCCACGCCGACGCCCCCAGGCCGTAGGCCAGCAGCTCTACCACGGAGAAAACCGGCATGCGCTTATCGGCCTGGCATCTGAGCTCCAGGTTGAGCTGGCACATGGCGCAGGCCGTCACCACACAGTCCGCACCGGCCAGCCTGGCCTGATCCATGATGTCATCCACCATGGGGGCGACAATGTCGGGCCTGGCCACCGACAGGAACGCACCGCAGCATTTGGCCTGATATCCCCAGGGACGCGTCTCGGCGCCCAGACGGCCCATAACGGCTTCCATGCTGCCATGCAGCTTGGGATAGTGCTTCAGTTCCGGCGGCGCGGCCAGGAGGCACCCGTAATAGGGCACGTACCGAAGCCCTTTCAGCGATCGCTGCAGAGCGCCCACATATGGTTTCTCCTTCAACCGATGCGGCAGCAGGTCCATCAGATGGAAAACGTGCAGATCCCGGTCGAGGGTCGCGCCCAATATCTCCCGGTTGACGCGCCGGCTCGTATCGTCGTGGCGGAGTTGGTTCGCTGCCACCCGCAGCCGATTGGCGCAGCCCGCGCACATCACCATAAGGTCCCTGCCCATGGATTGGGCCTGAAATAGGTTGCGGGCGGCCAGGGAAACGGCCAACTGGGGACGCACGGCGTGGACCGAAGAGGATCCGCAGCAGTTCCAGTCCGGCAGGGCCGTGAGGTGGATGTCAAGTGCCCGGCAGACGTAGTGGACCGCCGCATCGATCTCGCGTGCAGTGGAGCTGAGGGTGCACCCTGGATAATAGGCGAGGTCAATCGCGTTCATGGGTATCGAAGCTCCGCCTTTTCCGGTTATAGTGGGCGAACACCCGCCCCAGTTCATCCCGATCCGCCACTTTTTGAGACAGCAGTTCGAGCTTGCCGCGGGTGAGCATTTTCAGGCCGGGGGCAAGGTCGGAGAAGATTTTGCCAGCGCCAAGCTTGAAGTGCACCATCGCCTCCAACTTGTTGAGGCGTCCGTGCCGTTCGACCGATGCGTAGATGAACTTGTGGAAGCGGTAGATGTCCATTTCCGGTGCGGCGATGCCCTCTCGGATCGCCAGCTGTCGCAGGGCGTCCATGATGGCGGCCACGTCGATGCTGTTTGGACACTGGCTGGAGCAGGTATGGCAGCCCACGCAGAGCCAGATCGTTCGACACCGCAATGCCGCTCGCCCATAGCCCAGCTGGACCAGGCGGATGACCTTGTTCGGTAGGAGATCCATGTGCACGGCAAAGGGGCAACCGCCGCTGCAGCAGAGGCACTGCCAGCAGAGGCTGATGTTCTGGCGGGAGATGTGGTTGACAATATTCAAAAACCGGTCGGCGTCACCATCCGGTTTGACGTCGATCTCCATGGGATCTATTGGGTCGGTCACGGCCCCTCCTTTGCCGAACGTATCCAATTGGGCATACAGGGATATTGGGCTCACGCTGTTACGAACCTCATACAGTCGCAACCAAATTGCATTGACTTAAGTCAATTCCTGGCGAACTCCTGCCCGATCACCCCTTGGATTTTCAGCCACTATCTGCGCAGGATGCGTGCCCATTGTCCGTTGTTGCGATGACGGGTGGTGTTGCGGCTGTTGAAGCGCGCAAGACAGGCATCGCCGACGTTGAAGTGGCCGTGGTGCAGATCACGATCCGTCATGCGGGCTTTCTCGGCGATTATAAATGAGCGCTGTCGGCACCACCGCGGCCTCCGCCCCCGTATTTGCGTCCGCCCTTCGCCGCGTCCGCCAGCAGTGGTTTGGCGATGCGTCGTCGTCGTACGAGGGTCGACCAGCAAACACCTTTCGCATCAACTCCCGGCTATCACCACACAAAAACAGCCCAAATGTCTTGACATCAAGATATGTAGCGTTACGTTGGCTTCAGAAACGGAATTCCGCATGGTTGACCCATCCAATGGACGGTGGACCCAAACGAAAAGATCGAGAAAATGGACAACACCGCAAAATACCGTCGTATCCAACACGGCACGCCGAGCCGACCGGAAGTCGGCCCCCCGCCGCTGGGGCTCAGCTTGGAGACACCCCATTTCAGCGTCGCCCACGTACCGCCCCACATCATCGATTTACGACTGAAATCTCCCAGCAATTTCATGGTGATGCAGTTGGGAGCGGCGCGCGCCGTGGGCGCCTTCGATTCCGACCGGCTCCGTCCCCTGCAACTTGGTCCCGGCTATCCCATTCTCGGTAGGACCGGCACCGAATTTATCTGCAAAGCAGCCAGTTCCCGGGGCGTTATTGCGTTTCACTTCAGCGACGCTTACTTGGAGTCCCTGCTCGAACGCCCACCGCGCGCCGGCGGACGGCCGTTCAGCGGCCGCCTGCCGCGTTTCGACCACCATCTGCTGCATCTGTTTCGCATGGTGCACCAGGCCCTCGTGCAGCCTCAGCCGGATCCCCTCTACATCGAGTCGTTGCTGGCGGCCGGGATCGTGCGGACCCTCAGCGTGATCGGAGACACCCGCGCCGATGCGCGGCACCCCTTGTCGGCGGAACGGCTGGCGCGCGCCGAGGCGTACATGCGGGCGAAGTTGAAAGATCGGTTGACCCTTACTTCGATTGCCGCCGTCGCTGCCATGAGCGTCTATCACTTCGCCCGTTCCTTCAAGGCACACTATGGACGTCCACCCCATCAATACTTGCAGCAGCTTCGGTTGGACAACGCAATCCATCTTTTGGAAACCACCCGCTGGTCCCTGGATAGCATCGCTTCGGAAAGCGGGTTCTCCTCGCAGAGCCATCTCGGTGTCAATTTCAAGCGGCAAATGGGGATTTCACCGGGCGCGTATCGTCGCCTCCTGATGGCAGCGCCGACTATTGTGGCGCGCCGTTGGCGGCATTGAGGCGCGCAATAAGCTAACAGGATTGAGCAAAATTCGAAGATTGAACCCGCCAGCAGCCGCGTTACCTTGTTGGATACTTTCGCTGCCCACCCATCCCCCCGGGGATAACCGGCAGATCTTTTTCGCCGGTCAACGGCGCATGAATCCATCGCCCCGGCCCGCTGACCTCACGACCCGAGCCCCGTCTGTACAGGTAAATGTCCTTGTCAGGCGATGCCATCATCATTAACGACAACCTCAGGAGCAATCCCATGAAGAATATACTTCCCGACACCGACGGCGGATTGGTCACCGCCGACAACGCAGCCGTCGTCTTCATCGACCACCAGCCCCAGA
>JASJCL010000098.1 GCA_030066015.1 Desulfosarcinaceae bacterium
GCGTGGCGCATCTCGTCGATGGCGATCAGCTTCATCTTGCCGGCCAGTTCCCCGTAGTCCATGTCGTCCAGCCCATAATGCTGGTTCATGTATTGGCCGATGGCTTGCAGTTCCATGGCACGGGCTTCATTGAGCACCTCGATCACCTTCTGGCGACGCTCCTCTTTGGTCGTTTTCGCGGCCATCTTCTTCCTCCTTCTTGGGTTGATGCTATAGACAGACGAACGGCAATAGGATAACGAGTCCCGCAGACCCGCAAACAAGCGCTCCTGCGACCGATGGATCCTTTAAGAAACCATTGGAATCATGAATAACCCAGAGGTCTGCCAGCGTCAAGCGACAGGCCTTCCACAGCCGCACCGCTGCGATGGTGACGGCAACGCACGGCGGTATGAGACGAGAATCCGGCATCCGACCCGACGGCAGCTTCGCCTGGGGCCTTCACCAGCCGCGCTACGGGGTCCGCAACCTCAGAGCGGCGGACCATTTTGCCGCCCTGGGTGCCACCCGGGACGGCACACCGGTGGAAAACCGGGCCAATTTCCCGTCCAGCGACGTGGCGGTGGCGCATGCCGACGGCGTCTACGAAATCCCCAATGCGCTGCCCTTCCGAGGGGTGACCTATATCGGCCAGCGCTGGGCGGAGGGCCGCGCCGAGGATCCCAGCGGCCTCGGTCTGCCCCCTCGCGAGGCGTGTCGATTCCTGGCGGCGTTGGATGCCCTTGGCATCGATCAGCCCCCGGAGGCGCTCGTCGGTGCCCTGCCCCAGCCCCTCAAGCTGGCCCTCGCCACCACCAGTACCGACCCACGGGATCTGGTCGCTCTGGCCCGCACCACGGCCGAATTTGTGGGGGCCGCCGACGCAGAGGACGCGCCCAGCGGCCTGCTCTACGAATGGGACGCCGGTGGACATCTGCAGCCGGTGGTCCATGATGCGCAGCTCTACGATGCCGTCGCCAATAACCCCAACTTGCCCGATGCCTACAAGGAGGTCATGGTCCTGCGGCCGGGGATCCAGGGCGGCAGCGAGATTGTCGGCGAGTGGAAGAATCGGGAAGGCGGCGGCTCCCGCATCTTTGAATACCTGCGCACCAACAGCTACATCCCCTGGGGCCACTTCGCCGCCAATATGGCCCACGACACGGTGCGCTATGACGCCGCCGGGCTGACGGCGACCGATGTCCAGGGCCTGCGCGGGCTCTATTACCAACGCACCTATGTGCGACTGGCCGAGCAGCTGGCCATTCCCCTGCCCCCAAGCCGGCGGCCCCTTGTGCCCGATGAATTGGAAGCGCTGCGGTGCAGAATCGTCGACCATCTTCAGGCGCCGGACGCGCCACGATTGACCTTCAACGCGGCCCTGTGGGGCTGGAATTACGGGTACGATTTCGCCCCCACGCGCTATCGCCTGCACGCATCCCACCAGCAGATCCACCAGCAGTTTGCCCTGATTCCCCGCCGAGTGCCGCTTTCGGCCGATCCCGCCGGCACTTTGCCCAGCTACGCCTGCGGCGATCTGGTGGCCGATCTGTGCCATGACTATCGTCGCCAGCACCGCGTCTCGTTTTTCGACGCCTATCTGCAGGCCATCCGCGCAAACACCCGCATGGACGGCCGCGACGACCGCGAAACCGCTCTGGTGGTGTACGAGTCGGACGGCGTCATGCTCTTCGTCCCCAAGGCCCAGACCTCCCAGTGGGAGCTGCAGATCATGCCGACCCGGCCCATCGGCAATGTCCTCGAAGCAGACGCGGTCCTGCGGACGGCCCTCGACGCGACCCTTCTGTTGGCCGTCAGAATCCTGGCCGCTCTGGGCGCCCGCATGGTGACGGTGATCGAATACGGCAAACGCTTCGACACCGGCCCCGCCGACCAGCACCTGCTCTACGCCCTGCTGCCCCGCCTGCCCGAATCACCGGGCGCCTTCAGCGAAGCTCAGCTGCGCTGGATCAGCGGCCACTATCCCGAGGATTTCGCCGGGGCGTGCCGGAAGGCGCTGATCGACCTGCCCGATCTAGGGCGTTGACCATTCGTCGATTGCATCCGGCCCACCGGGATCGACGCAATAATCGACAATCTCCCCCGTGTAGCTCCGGATTCGCCACCGATCTCCCTGGCGGCTGACGACGCTCTCCGGCGTCAGGGGCACCTTGCCGTGTCCACCGGGCAGATCGATGACGTACTGCGGGATGGCGAGCCCCGAAATGCGGCCCCGCAGCGCGGCCATGAGATCGAGTCCCCGCCGGGGGGCGCACCAGAAATGGCGGGTACCGCGAACCTGGTCGGGATGGTGGAGGTAGTAAGGTCTGACCCGCAGTGCCAGCAGACGGCGAAACAGCTGCCGGAGGACAGCGGCATCATCGTTGACGCCCTGGAGAAGGACAGTCTGATTGCCCAGCGGTATGCCGGCATCCGCCAGACGCCGACAGGCGGCGGCGGCAATCGCGGTCATCTCGCGGGGATGATTGAACTGGGTGTTGAGATAGAGCGGCTGGTGGCGACGCAACAGGTCGGTAAGGGCGCCCGTCACCCGCTGGGGCAAACTGCTGAGAATGCGCGAATGGATGCGGAGAATCTCCACGTGCGGAATGCGGCGCAGCTCACCCAGCAGCCAGGCCAGGGCCTCATCATCCAGCAGGAGGGGATCGCCCCCACTGAGGATCACGTCGCGGATGGTCTCGGTCCGGGCGATGTAGTCGAGCCCGGCCTGCCGGGCGTCGGGATCAACCGCCGCCGCCAGGGGGTCGCCCACCCGTCGCTTGCGCATGCAGTGGCGGCAGTAGAGGGCACACTGACTGGAGACCAGAAAAACCACTCGATCGGCATAGCGGTGGATGAGGTGGGGCACCGGCGAGAGGCGCTCCTCCCGAAAGGGGTCCGCCTCCCAGGGACCCGCTGCCAACTCCCGCAGATCGGGTAGGGCCTGCAGGCCAAGCGGATCGTCGGCCTGCTCGATGAGGTCCAGAAAGTAGGGATTGATGCGCACGGGGTAGGTATCGGCAACCTTGGGCCCGTCGGTGGCGACCGCCAAGCGAGGGGGTAGATCGGCCTCCCGGGTTACGCTTCGGGCCAGGATCTCCTGCCAGTCCAAGCGCTGCCAACCGTGGTCGGCGACAGCTGCAGGTGCGGCTATGCGGTTGCCTGAAACCGCACTAGACATTGAAGCGGTAGTGGACGATATCCCCGTCCTGGACCACATAGGTCTTGCCCTCGAGACGGACGGTGCCCTGCTTGCGGGCCTCGCCATAACTGCCGGCGGCCATGAGATCCTCGTAGGCCAATACCTCGGCGCGGATGAAGCCCTTCTTGATGTCGGAATGGATCACCTCGGCGGCATCCAGGGCGGCGGTGCTGCGGGTGATGGTCCAGGCGCGCACCTCATCCTCGCCCACGGTGAAAAAGGAGATCAGCCCCTGGAGGGCGTACGAGCTTTTCAGAACACGGTCGGTCGCGCTCTCGCTGATATTGAATTCGGCCAAAAACTCGGCGGCTTCCGCCGTCGTCATCTGGGCCAGCTCCTGCTCCAGTTTGGCCCGGATCACCATGCAGGCTTCGCGTTGCATGGCAGCGGGCAGCTCGGGCAGGTGGTCCTCTTCGTCCAGGTTGTTGAGCAGTACCAGCACCGGCTTGGCACTGAGGAAGGCGAAACCGCGCAGAAGCTTGGCCTTGGCCAGGTCGGGGAAATGGCGCAGCGGGGTCTCGCTGTTGAGGTGCTGGAGGCACTGCGCCAATAGGGCCAGCTCTTCGGGATCAGGCTTGCGGCCGCGCTTCTGGTCCAAGGTCAGCCGCTCCATCCGTTTTTCGGCCACCAGGAGATCGGAAAGGATCAGCTCCTGATCGAGGGACTGCATGTCACCCCAGGGATCCGGTTCTGACTGTCCATAGAGTTTGAAATTGCGCACCACGTGGATGAGGGCGTCGCAGTCGCGTACGCGGGTCCAGGGACTCTGCTGTTTGTCCGCCACCTGATCGGCCTTGCCCGGCAGGAAATACTCCACCTGGGCGTAGATGGTCTTCTTGGGCTTGTAGATCTTGCTGAGGGTGTCGATGCGCTCGTCCGGAACGCGGATGGTGCCGATGCGGCTCTCCATGGTGGGCGCGCCGTCGCCCACCTGCTGGGTAAGGGCTTCGAAAACAGTGGTCTTGCCCGATTGGGGCAGACCGATGATGCCTAATCGCATAACCACTCCTTGCTATCCCGGACGATGGCCAGATAGAGGGCCGACGCTCCGGCCGACCGGCTCACTGGTCAGCGTGGTATGCGAAGCGATCCAAAAAGGCAACACCTAATCCGGTTGGACGGGGCATTGCATGTCGGTGCCGACAGGGGTATGATGCGATCTCGGCATCCAGCGACATTGGCGACTCACCAGCAACTTTTCGAAACGGTCGGCCCGTGCATTACCAACCCTCCCCCGCCTTGCCCGATGATCCCATCCCCCATCCGGCGGAGTGCCGACGGCTGATGGCGGCCATGCAGATGCGGCCCAATATCGTGGACCACAGCCACCAGGTGTGTCGCGTGGCCGAATTCCTGGCCGACGCCCTGATGGACGCGGGCGTGCCCCTCGACCGCCGTCTCGTGACGGCGGCGGCCCTGCTGCACGACATCACCAAGACGCGCAGCCTCGACACCGGCGAAAACCACGCCGCCACCGGCGCGAGCTATCTGGCGGATCTGGGCTACCGGCGGGTCGGCGAGGTGGTTCGCCAGCATGTGGCCCTGGACCGCTATGACCGGATCGGTTACCCACAGGAGGCCGAAGTGGTCAACTACGCCGACAAGCGCGTTCTCCACGATGTCATCACCGAGTTGGATCCCCGCATGGCCTATATCCGCGAGCGCTACGGTACCACTTCGGCGCATCTCGAGCGGATCGCCGCCCTCTGGCAAGCCACCAAAGCGCTGGAGCGGCGCCTCTTTGCCCACCTCCCCTTCACCCCCCGAGAGCTGGCTGACGCCATGACGGCCGATTCCTGATCGGGGGGTCGGCTAGTTCGGGTAGACACAGGCGTGCGCAGTGCTCACCCCGCGAAGGGGGCGCCCCCGCAGCGCCTCGTGAAATTGGCGGCAGAGGTGCGGATCCACCGGCTGCCGATACACCCGCCCATCTGAATCGACGCCCCGCACGAGCTGGTCGGCGAGAAAGCCGGCCAGCAGCACGCGGCCCATCCGATATCGATCCAGCTTCGGATCCACCCATGCTGGACAAAGGGACGGCACCGGCAGTTCGTCACCGGCATCGATGACGGCCTTGATGAAGTTGGTCAGTCGTCCCAGCCGCATCAGTGTGACGGATTGGCGGCGTCGGGTGGCGTGATCCATCGGCAGGGCGCTGCTTCGCAATAGTCGCAGGGAAGTGGGCAAATGGCCCCTTTGGCGACAGCGGGCGTAGTCGCGACTGCCCGGCGCGGGATAGAAGACGGAGATCCCGGCCAGTACCCTGCGGCGGGCCAGAAACACCAGATCACGGACGGAATCAATGGGATTCTGATCAAGCGCACCGACGATGAGGTATCCCACCGCATCCAGCCCCTCCGCGGCAGCCCACTCCAGGCAGCGGTCGAAGGCGGCGCTCGCATCGGGTCGGTTGAACCGTCTCAGTTGGGCCGGCGTCGTGCTGGCCAGGGCCAGATTGAGTTGTTTGAAGCCGGCCCGGGCCATATGGGCCACCAGCGGGCGGTCCAGAGAGGGGGGATAGAGGCCGTTCATGGCGCGCAGCTCGGGGGGCATGTGCGCAAAGCGCGCCACGATCCCCTCCAAAAGAGCGTGGCACCAAGCCTTGTCCAGGGTCAGGTGCTCATCTTCGAAATCGATAAATCCCACCGGCGTTTTATCCAAGGCGATGCCCAGGTCCAGTTCGGCAAGAACGCTGGCAACGCTCCGCCGCCGATAGGGCAGCGGCCCCTTACGCGTCATGCAGCAATAACTGCAGTCAAAGGGGCAGCCTCGGCTGGCGGTGATTACGATAGATCGTTTTCCATGGCGCTGATAGAAGCGCTGGTCGATGAGATCCAGGGCCGGCGGCGGGCAGGCCTCGAGATCGGCGACAACCGGGACCGCCGGCAGGTGGATGGCGCCGTCGGCGGCGCGCCTTGCCAAGCCGGGAACCTCTCCCGAGGGGCTGCGCTGTTTCAGCGCTGTCGCCAGTGCCACGAGGGCCGCCTCCCCTTCCCCGCAGATCACGAAATCAACCGCCGGCTCCGCCATAAGGGCCTCGGGCAGGGCCGTGGCATGGTGACCCCCGACAACGAGGGGCACCTGCGGACAGAGGGATTTCACCCGGCGGGCCAGGGCCATGGCCTCCTCCGCGTAGGCACTGAAATTGGCGCTGATGCCCACGAGAAGGGGGGACGCATCAGCGACCCGCTGGGCCATGTGGTCCAGGCTGTAGCCAAAATGCCGGAAGGGATAAAAAAGGGCCAGGGGCGACAGATCCATGTGTGGGTACGCGGCCCTGAGATGCTGCATCTCCGCGGGCAGCGGGCGGATACGGGATTTTCGGGAGGCAAGGCCATCCAGGATGGCCACGGAAAATCCGGCGGTTCTCAGGCAGGCCGCGAGACAGGCCAAGCCGTAAGGCTGGGTGCGCTTGCGGGTGAGGTAGAAATCGCGGATGGGGGGCTGCAGCAACAGGATGTCTGGCATGGGTGGTGACCATACCGGAAGGCCCATCCGCAGGGCAAGGCCTCAGGGGGCGTCGGCCACGATCGGCCCGCCCGATCTCGGCGGTGCGGCGACGGTGCCCTCAGGCGGGGACGGTGCTGGCGTAAGAGCGGATCTCCGCGGGAAGGTGTTCGGGATACAGGGTGCCCTGGATGCCCAAATCGTGGACCCTGGCGATCACCTGCCTAAGTTCGGTCAAGTTGCCGGGCCAATGGTAGCCGAGCAGGAGGTCGAGGGTATCGGGGGCCAGGTGGAGGCCGCCATGATCACTGCGGCCGCCCTGAGACAGATGGGCATGCGTGAAGGCGTGGATCAGCAGACAGAGGTCCTCTTTGCGCTCACGCAGGGGGGGGAGCTTGATGAGCACAGCGTTGAGTAGATTGATGAAGCCGCGCTGCAAGGCCCCGCTTTTGACGATCTCCCCCATTTCGCGAGCCGTGCCGGCGATGGTCCGCACACCGCTTTCAGTGCCGGCGGCATGTGCTTTGATCTCTTGGGCTTTGAAGGCCTGGAGCAGCTTGAGACGAAGATCCTCGGCAACATCGGCGATCTCATCCAGGTAGATGGTGCCGCCGGCGGCGGAGGCAATCAACTCGTTGACATAGTCGTCGAGTCGCTCGTTGGGAAATTCCGTTCCCACGGCCCCGCAATTGACGGGGATGAAGGGTTTTTCCCGACGGCCGCTGCGCTCATGAATGGTGCGCGCCACCAGCATCTTGCCGGTACCCCGTTCCCCTTGCACGACCACCATGGGTTCTTCGATGGCGAGCGAGTCGATGAGATCGTATATGGCCTGCATGCGCGGACTGAGGCCGATGAGGTCCCCATAACGATGCCGCTGACGGCTGCGCTTGCGCAACCGCTGGGTCTGACGGGCGACCTTTTTCTCCTCGCTGATGCGGTCGATGATCAGGCGCAGATGCTCGAGCTTGAAGGGTTTTTGGAGGTAGTCGTAACTGCCGTATTTCATCGCCTGAATGGCGGACTCCATTGAGGCGTAGCCGGTGATGATGATCACTTCGGTTTCGGGTTTGTATTTCTTGATCGCCGCCAACAACTCAAGGCCGTTGAACTCCGGCATTTTGTAATCGGTGAAAACGATATCGATGTCACTCTCTTTGACGATCCCCAGCGCGTCGATGCCATTGTCCACCGTTTGGACCTCGTAGCCTTGTAGGGCAAGGTATTGATCCACCATGCCCAATATCTCGGTATCATCATCGACGAATAATATCCGGCTTTCCATGATGCGCCTCAGCTCCTTGGGTGAACGTTTGCGAATCGACGGCCGACACCGGTCCTCTGCCGGCGCTGGTCGCGTGATCGACCTTATATAACGAAATCAGTGCGATATTGCAGAAAAAAGGCTTGCTTCATTACCGCAACTCTCACTATAATCTCGCCTCCTGCCATGGATCCATCTGCCTGCCCAACCCCACCTCAGCAGGCAAGACACGCGCGAGAGAAGATCCTCCATCGCCAAACGGCGGCATCAGAGCGGAGCAAGAGAGAGATGATTGGCATGCGAAAGCGTTTCAGATTCTTGAATCGACCGGTTTTCCACAACCCATTGCCGGCCTCACCCAAAAACGCCCTGGGTCTGGACGCGGCCCCCCCGTCGGCAGGTGACAGGAACCGCTTCCTTTTTGAATTTCCCCTGCTAACCCAACAGATCGACCGGATCAAGGCCCTCTCAAGGGGGCGCAACCTGGTGACCCTCGTCATCGGGGAGCGGGGCAGCGGGAAAACCACCCTTCTCAACTATTGCCTGCAGCGGTCGGGATTGTCTTGGGAGTATTATCGGCTGCAAATGCCGACAGATGAGGGGCAGCCGCCGCCAAAGGAGGGCCACCCTCTGTTCATATCGAAAGAGGGGCACACCAGTCGGCTCCTGATGGACGACGCCCACTTGCTGAACCGCAGCGAGATGCAGCAAATATTGGCGTCCGCCTGGACGGCCAGCCGCCAGCGGAAACTGGGGGGCATCATCCTTTTCAGCGAGCCTCGCCTGCGGGCCAGTCTGGCAGATCTGTCCCGCTATTTGCCGCCGGCCTCGGTGGTCAACCGACTCTACATGCCCACGCTCAACCGGGAGCGCACCGAGGCCTACCTGAACTATCGCATCCGCAAGGCCGGCCGTCTGCGCCACTTGCCCTTCACCGACAGCCAACTGGACGAAATCCACAGCGCCTCTAGCGGGCTGCCGGGCTGGGTCAACGGCGAGGCATTCATGATGTACCGCCGTATCCTGGCCGTCCAACGGCACGCCCGCCATATCGCGGACATCGACACGGCGGTGGCGACGGCGGGGCTGCCGGCCACCTGAGGTGCAACCGACGGTGACCCGATCCCGTCGATCAGCGGTTTCATGACCGGCGCACGATTGCTGAACTGCGTCGGCCGTGGTCCCGAGCAGTTGCCCCGCCATGCCCAACAGCACCCCTTCTCAATGGCAAACACTTTTTGACAGCCCCTTATCCCGGGGCTATCATACGCCTATGGACGATACCGTTGGCGGTAACCTCCCGGCACGCAACCGACAACATCTTCGTCGCCTGATTGTCACTGTCGCCATCTACGACCCACTTCGCTAAAACTGCTTTCGCCCGCGCACAGCTGCCATCCACGCTGCCCAACGAGTGCCTCACCGCATTGGTGATCCAATAGCGCACACCCTCGCCGAGATGGAGGTGCAACGCCAGGTTTCATCAGCCACGAAAGGGGGACTGCATGTATCAATCAATCCTGGTACCACTCGATGGGTCGGTCACTGCGGAGGCGATCCTGCCCGAAATCGAGACCCTGGCCAAAGGAATGGGCGCGCGACTGGTCGTCACCCGCGTCTGCCCGTCCATCAAAGTATCCGAACCCATGGTCTCAGAAGCCCTCACCAGCACCAGTGAACACGCCGAGCAATATCTGGCCGAGATGAAATTCACCCTCAACGGCAAGGGGATCGACACGGAAACCCACCTGTGTTACGGCGATGCGGCCTATGAGATCATCGACTTGAGCAATCGCCTGGACGTAGACCTGATCGCCATGTCCACCCACGGCCGCAGCGGCATCGGACGCTGGCTGTTGGGCAGCATTGCCGAAAAAGTGGTTCGACACAGCACCCGCCCGGTGCTGTTGGTGCGGGCCAAAGAGGGCTGATTCCACTCGGGGCGGCGGGTCTCGGGCTCGGGGCAAACGCCCGAATGGCAGGATTTGACAGCGGCGGCGCGGGTGCATTATACATCACGATTACACAGCATCACACCCACCGGCCAAGGAGAGGACTGTGCCGACCATCGCCGACACCGACTGGTTGTACGTGGTTGTCCAGAACCCGGACACCGACTCGCAGATAATGGGCCAGCTTGATGCGGCCAACGATATCCGCTTCATCCCTGCCTTCACCACCAAGGACGATGCCCAACAGGGGCTCCTGCAACTTCCCACCGCGCGGGGGGCCAAATACGAGGTGCAGGCACTGATCGTCGAAGACCTCAAGCGCTACGCATCCGAAAAAGGTTTCGTGTTGTTCGTCTTGGATGCCGAAGGGCGCATCCTGGAGCAGATCGCCGCCGCTGGCTAGTGCGGCGATCGGGGATGCCATTTGCCATGGCTTCGGGATGCAAGCAGAGATGACGGTCAAGGGATGCTTGCGTGCCGTAGCGAGGGCCCTCTTGCGTGCCGTCGCGAGGGCCCTTATGGTAGGTGGAACCCCCAATTAAGAGGTTAAGCCGTGACCGATTCACACCCGACCATCGAGTATTCGGAAGCGTTTTCGCGAAGTGTTCTCAACAGCCTCAGCGCCCACATCGCCATCTTGGACGGCGATGGCATCATCCTCGAAACCAATCGCGCCTGGCGCAATTTCGCCATCGCAAACGGCATGCCGCAAGATTACACCGCCATCGGTGAAAACTATCTGCAGGTTTGCGACGCTGCCCAAGATGAAGCGGGTCAATATGCCCGGCAGGTGGCAGCGGGGATCCGCGATGTGGTGGACGGACGGGTCGATGAGTTTTTGCTGGATTACCCATGTCACGGGCCGGACGGTCCCCGCTGGTATTACATGCGTGCCATCCGGATGGCCATCGAGACCCCCTTGCGCGTGGTGGTCAGCCACGAGGACATCACCCAGCTCAAACTTACCGAAGAGAAGCTGCGCAGGAGCGAAGGCGCCCTGTTGGAGCAAAAACAGGGGCTGGAAGAGGCCAATATCGCTCTCAAAGTGTTGCTCAAGCAGCGCGAGAGCGACAAGACGGACTTGGAGCAGAAAGTCCTCGGCAATGTCAAGGATCTGGTCCTGCCTTACCTCGAGAAACTCAAACGAGTGCCGCTCAAAGCCCGGGAAAAAACACTGGTGGGCATTATCGACACCCACCTTCAAGACATCATTTCACCGCTCATGCAGCGCCTCAGCAACGCCAACATCCTGCTCACGCCCCAGGAGATGCAGATCGCGACCCTGGTCAAGGATGGCAAGGCGAGCAAGGAGATCGCCGCCATCCTCAATGTCAGCGAGGCAACGGTCCATTTCCACCGCAAAAACCTGCGCAAAAAGTTCGGTCTCAACAACACCCGCACCAACCTGCGCAGTTATCTGCTCTCCATGAATGCCTAGGCATCGGCCCGCCTCTCCCCACAAAATGGGGGGAAATACCTATTAGCATCCCCTCATCACTCCCCCGTGGAATGCGTTCGGTTCCGAAATTATTGTATGTCAGCGACCCGGGGATCGGCGCGCTGAATCATCACCGACAGCCATTGAGATCCACGCGTATGGCGACCTCACACGTATTTAGCCGCCAACGGACATAGAGAGGTTCATACAGATTTGGAGGTGGCCCATGCACACCATCGATCAGGAAAGCATAGTAGACCTAGTGCTTCAGCTCAAATGGCGAAGCGATATTGCAACCCATACCGAAACTTACGCCGCCAACGCCGTCAACATGTGGCGCGATTATCTGCCTGGCGCGTTGCACAGCTCCCTCCTGGGACGGCAAAGCGGTGACCGGTTCAGCCTAGACTTCAAACCGGGCGATCTGCTCAACGGATCGGCGCGAGGGGATCAGCTCAATCTCGCCAGACGGCAGTTTGACAGCGATCGCTTGACAGACTGCGATCCCTCCCCGCGCCTGGGGCGCTTTTACCCGCGTGGCCTATTGAAAGATGTTCCCGGCGTGTTTTCGCAAAATATGCAGCCCTTTCGGTGCACTGGAGTCCAAAACGGTAGCCTGCAGGCTTCCTTTGACCACCCTCTGAGACACGCCGAACTCACGTTGAATGTCTCGGTGGGCTCGGTTCAGGAGAAAGAGTATGAGCGTGGTGGCAGCAGTGCCAGTTGGATCGAGCGTCTCACGGAGGGGCCGGGGATGCAGGCCCGCTGGCAAAATAAGCCAACCGACTTTTATGCCGCTGAACCATTTCGCCGCGCCGACGAGGCGGCCGACCCCCAGTTTTACCGCGTGCCCCGATTGGTGGATCACATCGATCAGACGGCTCAGGAGATGTTGAGCAATCTCTACCTACGCTTTGTGGATGACGATAAGCGTGTTCTCGACCTGATGAGCAGCTGGCACTCCCATTTACCGGCCGGCATCCATCCGCGACAGATGACGGGCATCGGACTAAATGCGGAAGAGTTGCGGCGCAACCCATTGTTGACGGAGAGAATTGTTCAAGACCTGAACGAGCAGCCGTTCCTGCCGCATGCCGACGGCAGCTTCGATCTTGCCCTGTGCGCCCTCTCGGTGGAATACCTCGTCGACCCGGTGCGCATCTTTCAGGAGGTGGCCCGCGTCCTGGCGCCCAATGGTGTTTTTGTGGTATCCTTCTCCAATCGTTGGTTTCCCCCCAAAGCGATACAGATTTGGTCCTGCCTGCATGAATTCGAACGCATGGGCCTGGTCCTGGAATATTTCCAGACAAGCGGCCGATTCGATGCGCTCGGCACCTACTCCATGCGGGGCCTGCCGCGGCCGCGCAACGACAAATACGCCTTGGAGCAGCCCTACGCCGACCCCATCTACGCGGTCTGGGGAGCAAAACGCGAGGGCGCTCACGGCTGACCAGGACGGCGGCAGAAAGTGTTGGCGATGCCGACTCAGAGCGATCTTGTGGTGGTCACCGGCGCCAGCGGGTACGTCGGTGGCCGATTGGTCCCTGTACTTCTGGAGCGCGGTCACCGCGTTCGTGCCCTGGTGCGCAGTGTGGAAAAGCTCGCCTGCCGGCCCTGGGCCGATCATCCCAATGTCGAGATCGTCGCCGCCGATCTGCTGGATCTTCCCGGACTCACCCAAGCGCTGGCTGGCGGCAACAGCCTCTTTTATCTGGTTCACGGCATGCTGGCCCAGGGAAAGCGGTATGCCGACGCAGATGCCTGGGCGGCGCGCAACATGGTTACCGCTGCCGCCCGCAACGAGCTCGAGCGCATCATCTACTTGGGCGGCCTCGGCGATCCGGAAACCCCCGGCATCAGTCCCCACTTGCGATCCCGTCACCGCGTTGGCCAGATCCTGCAGTCCGGTCCAACGGCAACCACCGTCCTGAACGCCGCAATGATACTGGGCTCCGGCAGCGCCAGCTTCGAAATCATGCGCTATCTTGCCGAGCGCCTGCCCGTCATGGTAACGCCCCGCTGGGTACATACCCCGTCGCAGCCCATCGCCATCGGTAACGTCATCGACTACCTCCTGGGGTGCCTGGAGACACCCGCCACCAGGGGTCAGACCTTCGACATCGGCGGCCCGGCACCCATCACCTACGCAGATTTGTTTCAACTCTACGCCAAGGCGGCCGGCCTGCCGCCCCGCAAAATTCTCCCGGTACCGGTCTTGACCCCTCATCTGAGTGCGTTGTGGATCCATCTGGTGACCCCGGTCCCAGCCGACATCGCCGTTCCGTTAACCGAAGGCCTGGGGGTGCCGACGGTCTGCCGCAACACCACCATTCGCGACCTGCTGCCCATACCGCTGACCGACTACGCCTCCGCCATCCAGACAGCACTGGAACGCCAGCGGCTGGACCTGGTGGAAACTTGCTGGCGCGACGCTGGAGAGATCCAACCGCCGGAATGGTCCGATTGCGGTGATGCGGCTTGGGCCGGTGGTACACTCCTGGAGTGCGGCTATCGGGCCGTCATCGATGCCACGCCCGAAACCCTCTGGCCGCTATTGGAGCGTATGGGTGGTCGTCAGGGTTACTATTATGGCAACTTTTTATGGCATTTGCGGGGGTTGCTGGACCGCCTGGCCGGAGGTGTGGGGTTGGCCCGCGGTCGCCGCCGAGCCCAACGACTGCGGGTGGGGGATGCCGTTGATTTCTGGCGCGTGCTCGAGGTGAGGCCCAAGCAGCGCCTGCTGCTCGATGCGGAGATGAAGATGCCCGGCAGGGCCGTTCTCGACATACAGCTAGCGGCCGCGGGGCCGGATCGGACGGAGTTGCGGCTGCTCTCCCGCTTCGAACCCCATGGCATTTTGGGCTTGGCATATTGGTATAGTCTCTATCCCTTCCACCAATTGGTGTTTCGTGGAATGCTGCGGGCCATCGCCCGGCGGGCGGGGCGGAATTTGGCCAATCCGCCGCAGCGCTTCACACCCAAGTTGGCGACCAGCTGCGAATTGCCCGTATCGAGTGATTGAGCAATCCTACCACAGCAGAAAGGATGTCCGTCGTGACCACCCCCTTGAAAATTGGTATCAGCGCCTGTTTGCTCGGCCAGAACGTTCGCTGGAATGGCGGCCACGCCCTCAACCGGTTCGTGGCCCACACCTTGGGACATTTCGTCAGCTTCGTACCCGTCTGCCCGGAGATGGAGTGTGGCTTGGGAACGCCCAGGGAAACGCTGCGGCTGGTGGGGAGTGTGGAGGCTCCCCGTCTGGTCACCACCAAAACCGGCATCGACCATACCGAACGGATGCAGACTTGGGCAAAGAAACGTCTCGATCAGTTGGCCGAAGAGGATCTCTGCGGGTTCATCTTTAAGAAAGATTCCCCCAGCAGCGGTCTGCTGCGCGTCAAGGTTTACAACGAGAAGGGCCAGCCGGTGAAAAAGGGGGTGGGCATGTTTGCCCGCGCCTTCACTGAGCGCTTTCCGCGCATCCCCGTCGAAGAGGAGGGACGTCTCAACGACCCCAAGCTTCGGGAGAACTTCATTGAGCAGATCTTTACCCTCAGAGACTGGCGCAATACCCTCTCGGAGCGAAAAGCGATGGGGCGCTTAGTGGCGTTTCACACCCGTCAAAAAATGCTCATCCTCTCCCACAGCCAAAAGCATTACCGTGAGATGGGCAAACTGGTGGCCGCCGGTAAAGAGATGGGGATGAAAGCGCTGCACGACCGCTACGAGGCTCTCCTCATGGAAGCGCTGAGCCTGAAAACCACGATCAAGAAAAACACCAACGTCCTCTTGCACATTCTCGGACATTTCAAGAAGCAGCTCAGCGCCGACGAGAAGCAGGAGATGCTGGAGCTTATCGACAATTATCGCGCCGAGCAGATCCCGCTCATCGTACCCGTCACCCTGGTCAACCACTATGTGCGCAAATATGACAAACCCTATCTGGCCCAACAGACCTACCTCAATCCCCACCCCCTGGAGCTGAAACTGCGCAACCACGCGTAATCACTTTTTATACTGAAAGGGGCCCGATCTGTTGTCGGGCCCCTTTTAATGATAGCAAACACCTACCACTACACCCACATTAGGCCCACATTGCCACCCGCCCCTCCGCGGCTTACCTTCTTACTACGAAACAGAGAAAAGACCCCGTAATCATTTGGAGGTGAGCGATGAGCGAGACGCAAGAGTATTTTGAATATGAGACCGAAGAGGGCCATGTGGACACCCGTCAGCGGAATTTCGAGTGCGACACGCCTGATGCGCATCTGGGCTGTGACTTGGGGATCGATGTCGCCGGTTGATGGTGAAACGAAGCTCGATAATTCTTGAGCCGATTGAAATTAAAAGCGCTCAATTGCGCAACACTCACAGGATAAGAGGTGCAGCATGACGAATCATAGAGAAGACAATTACTTTGAAAGTGATCAGGATCGCGAAGAAGGTCATATCGATACCCGTAACCAAAATTTTGAGTGCGACCAACCCGATGAACATCTGGGCTGTGACATGGGCATCGACGTCGCGGGCTAATGCCGCGAAGAGAGATCCGGCAGTAAGGCAGAGTCTTGTGTTAGATCAGAGGCGACAGTTTAACAGCGACAAATTTCAACTTAGGAGGGACGCCATGACAACCCAACGAGAAGATAACTACTTCGAAAATGATCAAGATCGCGACGAGGGCCATGTGGATACCCGTCACCAAAACTTCGAGTGCGATAACCCCGACGAGCATCTGGGCTGCGACATGGGTATTGATGTGGCTGGATAACGCGTGATTGGACGGTTGACCCGTTGACACTATGGTTTACTCCACCGACCGACCGTCCAAGAGAGTTGAAACGGCAGGGCCTCTAACGAGGCTCTGCCTTTTTTTGGGAAGTGGGATCTACCGCTCAGGATTGGGTTGCATCTTGCGGGAGGCCTGGATCCGCTATTGCCGGACCGCGAGGCGGCCGTCATCAAGTTGCGGCACGGCAGCCATGCCGAGGCGCCGCGAAAGCGCCGAGGTCCATGGCATCACGCCAGCGCTTCGGCGGTGAGCCACTGCCAGGCCGCATCGATGGCGCTGGTTTGATAATAGGCCATCTTGAGACCGCCGAACAGACCGAAGAGGCCCACCCAGGTATCCTTCCAAGGCTCCGCGCCGACCACTGCCACCCGGTCAAGATGCGCCGCTGTGAGTTTGGCGAAGCGCAGATCCTCGCAGAGCGCTTCGGCACTGTTGAAATTTGGATAGGTGTCCAGAACCACCAGGATTCGCAGAGGACCCCAGCGGGCGCTGCGCGCCTCGATGTGGTCCTTCAGGCGTCGGGTCTCACGATCCGTTACGGCGCCCTGGATGCGCAACCCCATCACCGGGCCCTTGATTTTGTCGTTGATGGTGTACACATCAGCTCCTTTCTCTCCAAAACTTCCCGTTTCGTGCCAGCGCACGCCCCTACTGAATAATTTAACCATCTCCGGCGAGGCCTGCAATTCCGTCTTCGGCGCCGTGCCGCCGCAGGTCGGTACCGTGGTGACCCGCAGACCGCCACCGACCGCCGGGCGATTCACCATCGAGGAGAGCGGGGGCCCAAATTGACGCCTTTACATTCCAAATCTGGGAGTTATAATGATGTGTTGATGTTGACCTCGCAAGGAGATCTGAATGAACCCCAAGCTCGACATCCCGGATTCGCTCAAGCCCAATTTTCAGCGGGTATACCGACGCATTCCCGTGGAGCTACGCCAAGACGACGAACTGATTCAGCATCTGATTCTCTTCCTCAAGGTGGGCGGCGAACGTCTCGCCCGTCAACAACTGGAAGTGGCCAAGAACGACCTCAAATTGGTC
>JASJCL010000022.1 GCA_030066015.1 Desulfosarcinaceae bacterium
CGAAGACCCCAAGGCGTCGGTGGCGGCCAAGCTGCTCGAAGAGGGCATCGGCTCGGTGGTGGCCATGAGCCACTCGGTATTGGTGGAGACCGCCCGGCGGTTTGCAGAGCCCTTCTACCGCTCCCTGGCCGAGGGCAAGCGGGTGGGCGACGCCATGCTGGCCGGACAAAGCGCCCTTTACGAGGATACCTACCGCTTTAAGATCATGGGCGCCGGCGACCTGGATCTGCAGGACTGGTTCGTACCGGTCCTCTACCAGGAAGAGAACGACCCCCAGCTGTTCAGCGTCAAACCAGGAGAGGCGGCTTCCCGCATGGCCGAAGAGCGCCGCCAACTCCAGCTGGGCCAGCTGCCGCCACCGCCCGATCACACATTCGTGGGCCGCAGCCGGATCCTGCTGCGCCTGGAACGCCTGCTGGAGCAGGAGCCCTACACGGTTATTCGGGGCAGCGGTGGCATGGGCAAGACCGTTTTGGCCGTGGAGCTGACCCGCTGGCTGGTTCACAGCGGCCAGTATCAGCGGGCCGCCTTCGTGAGCGTGGAGCCGCAGAACGTGCAGGATATCAAAGGGGTATTGGAGGTCATCGGCAGCCAGCTACTACCCCAGTACAGCGCGGCTGAATACGGCGACGAGCTTAAGAAAGCCCTTCAGCCCATAGAGCGTGCCTTGCAGAACTTTCCCACCCTGATCGTGTTTGACAACATGGAGAGCGTGTTGCCGGACCACAGGGGCATTAACCCCGCCGGCGCCGCCGACGTGACCGATCTGCTGGAACTCGGCCAGCGATTGCTGGCGGCTTCTAATCGCTGCCGTTTGATCTTCACCAGCCGCGAGAAGTTGCCCAAACCCTTTGACGCGGAAGTAAACACCGTCCAGCTGGGGCGCCTGAGCGAGAATGAGGCGATCCAGCTGGTGGAGCAGGTCATGGCCCAGAACAATTGGGAGCCGCCGGCCAGTGACAGCGCCAGCACCCCCCAGGAGGTGACCGAACTGGTCGATACAGTGGGCCGCCACCCGCGCGCCCTGGTGCTGCTGGCCCGTGAGGTGGCTGCCGGTGTAAGGGCCACCACCGCAAATGTGGCCCAATTGATGGCCAAGCTGGAGGCCCAGAATCCGGACGACCGCGAAAACTCGCTCTATGCCAGTGTGGCCCTCTCTTTGAACCGATTGCCGCCGGACGTGCGCGAAGTGATAAGCCGGCTGGCCGTGTTCCATGGCGGGGGAAACCTGGGGATCATAGCCAGGGTGATGGGGGTGGATAAGAGCCGAGTACAGACCATAGCTGGAAACCTGATCGATGTGGGCATGGCAGAACCCCAGGCGCACGGTTACCTGCGGCTCGACCCGGCCCTGCCGATCTACCTGCGGCTGGACCAGAAACCGGAGCGGCTGGCTGAACCGGAGACTTCCTGGGCCAATGCCATGATTCAGCTGGTCAGTTTTCTATACAAAGAAATGTTTAAAGACGCCACCATGGCCGCAGGGCTGACCCTGCTGGAGCTCCCCAACCTGCTGGCCCTACTCGATCAGCTGTCCCAGAGGCTCGAAGCGGACAGTGCCAGTGCCGAAGCGGTCAGCGACACTGCCAGGCTTATTGAACAACTGCTGGCCTTTCTGAACCGGCCCCAGGCCCTGGCCCGGGCCGCGGCGGTGCGGCAGCAGGCGGATGCGGCGCTGCCAGAGTGGGGCCATGCCCGCTTTGAAAACCAGCGGCATGCCATCGAGCGGCTGCTCGACCAGGGCCAGCTTCAACCGGCCCATGAAAAGGCCAGGGCCCTGCTGGACAAGGCCAAGGCGGTGGGGCCGGCGGCCTACGACGGAGCGGACTACGATCTGGCCATGGCGCATTGGCTGCTCGGCCAGGTGTTGAGAAATGCCGGCCAGGCAGCCCCGGCCCTGGATCTGCTGGTAGAGGCCCAGCAGCAGTTCGAGGCCCTGGAGGAGCGCGGCGAGCACATGGCGTCAGGTGCCCTTACCGAACAAGCCAATTGCCTCACAGATCTGGGCCGTCTCGATGAGGCAGCAGACGCGTATACGGAGAACATCAAACGAGCCGAAAAATTGAAATATTATCGGCAGGTTGCGGTAGCCAAGGGGCAACTGGCAACGGTGAAGATGTATCAGGAGAAGTACCCCGAGGCGCTATCCGGTTTTAATGCGGCAATGACGATCTTCGAGGGGCTGAATGAACCGAAGATGGTTGCCGTTTCCTGGCACCAGATCGGCATGGTGCATGAGAGAGCTGAGAACTACGACGCGGCGGAAACAGCCTATCGCCAATCATTGGAGCTTAGCACCCGGACCAACGACCAAGCCGGGCAGGCGAGCAGTTTGGCTCAGCTGGGGAATCTATACAATTACCATTTGAATCGGCCAGAAGAGGCGGTGGCCTTCTTCCGGCAGGCGGCCGATATTTGTGTTGCGTTGCAGGATTTACGGCATGAAGGAACTGTGCGCAATAACATCGCAGACACACTCCACGAGCTGGGGCTCTTCGAAGAGGCCCGGAAGGAGATCCGGCGCGCCATCGAGTGCAAGCGCCAGTTTGGTCATGCGGCCACTCCGTGGAATGCCTTCAACATTTTGCACAACATCGAAACAGCGGATGGCGACCCTGCCGCCGCCCAAGCGGCCTGGCGACAGGCCCGGGATGCCTACCTCGCCTACCGGCAGCAGGGGGGCTATGCGCAGTACCCTGGCGGGAAATTGGTGGATGGCGTCTTGGGCCTTTTATCCGAAGAAAAGTTTGATGAGGCCCAGGCCCTATTTGACCAGGTTACCGGTGATCCAGACGTCCCGGACTCGATCAAGAAACTATTGCAGGCAGTGGTTACCATCCTCAACGGCTCCCGCGATACGGCCCTGGCGGATGACCTTGATCTCAATTACAGCGACGCTGCGGAAGTGCTCTTCCTGATTGAACGCCTGAAAGGATAGGTTCCCGGTGGAAGTGAAACAGGCGGTGTTCATTGGCTTGGGACCGACCTTTTAGCTGCCATATCTGGTGGCGGGTGCTTTCTGATTATCAATTGGTGTGCAATTGGGTATCAGAGGGGGAAGCTGATGGCGATTTTCACTGATTTCTCCAACAAATTACCAGTCACACTTAGTTTCAGCTATCCACCATCCGTCCAATCGAAATCATCCGTGTCTTCGGTTCTGATATCGCTATCATTAGTCGAGAAAGTTGCAGATAGTTGATATCCCACCCAGCTGCGCGCGCCTATAAAGTACTAAGGCAGGATAACAGTTAGGATTTTCTCGCACCCTGCCACCTCTTTCAATCATTCAGCAGTGCTCTGCAAGGAAGTACCCGCTCGTTGCCTTAACCAGCACTCACTGATAGCCTGTTCTCCGGGAAACCGTCCCATGCATTAATCCAGAGCGGTCCCTGCCTTAGAGGTTTTTCACGCATGTAACCTCTTCATCGTAACTACAGCTCGCTACACGCATCAGGCGGCGAGATTTCCCCTCCTCGGGTATTGCTCATCCACATTCACAATTTTTCCGAAGCATCTAAATCCATGCCTATCCGGCAGATGTCGAATTTCAAGAATCTGAATTCCCAGTCTGTTATGCAGGCCTCATATGCGAATTGAAATTCCTAAAGCCAGCGCTTCACAGTCAACATCCATCTCGCTACTCCTGGCGATACCGCAATTGCCATTCATCAAACACTTATCATTGGTCGACGTGTAAATGGCTTTCACCACTAAGTGGTGCATACTGCTGGACACAAATGGATCACTGTATTCCAATTCCTAGAATGATGCCTAATGGTAAAGTGAACCCGTAGAAACGGGACATTACATCGCCATCTGAAGCATCAAGCATATCACTGGGTCCGAAGGTTGAAGGCCTACTGGATGTGGTGAAATTGTTGAGTCGGATGCGGTTGAACAGGGCACTTATTGCGTATGCGATTATGAGGAGAACCCAGTGCAACAGTAAATGGGCACACATGTCTCCGCTCATTGTAGCCCAAATTGATCTTTGAATAACGGCGCACGTTTGATCATGGTCACAAAATGGTCACAATTGCTTAAATAACTATTTTGTGTGTCCCTACAAACCGTTATCAAATGGACATTTTCGCATGTCAGCCACTACGAAAGCAGACTAAAAAAGGGCTTACGAGAACGAAACCTCGCAAACCCTTGAATTCACATGGTGACCGGCACTGGGCTTGAACCAGTGACCTCCACCGTGTCGGGGTGGCGCTCTTCCAACTGAGCTAGCCGGTCATTTTGGCGCAACAGATAGCACCGCCAGCGCAGAGCTGTCAAGCAAAATGAATGGCGCTGGCGAGGTCTCAAAGGCCCTTTGGACACCCCTCAAACCTCCTCTTGGAGAATGACCATTCCCAGGTAAATATAGTGCAATCCCGAACAGATGGTGAGGCCGGCCGTGAGCCCGTATAGGGGGGCCAGGGCGAACCCCAAGAGGTCAAAGCTGTGGTGCAGTAGAATGACCATGATGGTGATCAACTGGATGGCAGTGGTGCACTTGCTCACCAAACTGGGCTGAACCTCATAGGGCTTCTCGGTGATCGTGAAGATGGCGATGCCCAACACAATGATCACATCGCGGGTGATGACGATCACGGCCAGCCAGGCCGGCAATACCTGGAGCACCCCCAAACAAACGAAGGCGGAGACCAGGAGGAGCTTGTCGGCCAGCGGGTCCAGATAGGCTCCTAGAAGGGTGCGCTGATCGTAGTAGCGCGCGATGAAGCCGTCCAGGGCATCACTGATGCCTGCAAGGGCGAAAACCAGGAATCCTTGCGGGTAGAGCCGCTTGATCAGCAGGATGATGAACAGGGGCGTCAGCAGAATCCGCAGCAGGGTGAGGATATTGGGGATGCTGATCGTGCGCTGGCTGTATGGCTGGATCTGTTTGAACACCATCTGTTTCTACTCGGCCACCAATTGCACCTTCATCCCGGCGGCATCCACAGCGTAGATGTTGATGCCAAAACCTTGGTAGCGCCGTTCCATGAGGGCTTCCGCCAAAGAGCGGCTGCTGCCCTGATACTCGGCGGACAGACGGGCGGTATCGGGCGTCATCTCCTCGATCTGCATCGCCTGGACCCCCGCAATCTCCTGCAGTTGGCCGCGAAACTTGACAAAAGCGGCCACCTGGCCGCCGATGCCCTCCACATCGACGATGATGCGCTCCCTGGCAACGGCGCCTTGCTGCCAGGTGTCGATGATGGCGCTGGCCAATCCATCTGCTCCCAGGGTGCCAGCCTGCGCCTGTGCGGCCGCCGAGCCGCTGGCCCAGTCGGCGCTTGCCTTGACGGCGCTGCGCCGGAGCGCCCCGACCTGAGCGCCATCGGTGCTCTGGAGCGCACGCAGATCGACGGTGGCGGTGAAGGATTTCAATTCGGTTCCCATAGTGTTGGCGGCAATATCGGCCACCGAGGCCCCCACAACGACCATATCGGCGCCGCGCTGCCGGGCGATGTCGACGGCTTCCGCGTCGCTGAGGGGACGCTGGAGAGCCTGGTCGCTGCCAATCACGGCCAAGCCGCGCGCCGCCAGGCTGTCGGCCATGGCGCGGCGGCTGACGTGGGCCCTTGGCCGGTCGCCTTGCGGTAACGCGCTGACATAGGCCTCCGAGTTGGTTTCATGGATCAGCAAGAGCACCCTGGGTACCCGCTGACTGCTCAACATAATGCCAAGGCCGGCCAGCGCCTGGTTCAGCTTGGGTACCGCCACATTGGCCTGCAGGGCCACTCGGTATACACCGCTGCCGGTGGATTCGGCCAGCACCTTGAAATCTTGAATGAAACGGTTCGGTGCGTTGTAGATCGACTGGTTGAGCAGCTGGAAATTGCGCACCACCACTTCGCGGGCCACCAGTTCACTGAGGGCCGTGTCCACCGCCGCCACGAGACCGTTGTCGATGGCCGCCTGGCGGGCGGCGGCCGTGTTGCTGCTTTTTACGGCGGCAGTGCCAATCGTGTCCACCCGCCGCATCTCGCTCGCGGATTGGGCGGCAACCTGTGCGGCCAGGGCGAGAAGAAGGGTGATGGTCAGTGACAAACGGATCCCGCCGTCAGAAAGAGGTGATATGCGTGCCATAGCTTGCCTCCAATAGGGGCCGACGGAGAGGGGTTAGCGTTTCCGAGCGAGGGCGTAGTCGGCGATATCTAACAAAACTTGTTTGGTCGGTACATCGGGAAAAATGGCCAGGGCATCCTTGGCCTTTTCGAGACAGCCCTTTGCCCGCTGGCGCGTATAGGCGATGCCGCCAAGTGCGTCCAGGTCGGCGACGAGGGTTTCAAAGGCCGCTTGGGTGAATTCGGGGTTCTGGATGATGGCCGTGATGGCCGCTTTGCGATCGCCTTCGGCATTGGTGAGCGCGAAGATCACCGGGAGGGTCAGCTTGCCCTCACGCAGATCGGCGCCCACCCCCTTGCCCAATATGTTTGAATCGAAGCTGTAATCCAAGAGGTCGTCGGCCATCTGAAAGGCCAATCCCAGCTGGTGCCCATAGGTCGCCAGCGCCGCCTCCTGGTGACGGGGGGCGTTCGAGATCTGGGCCCCCACCTGGCAGGCACCCTCAAAAAGAACGGCCGTTTTGCGGCGGATGATCTGAAGATATTCCGACTCGGTGAGATCGAGGGCCCCTTTGCGGTGCAATTGCTGGATCTCTCCCTGTGACATCTCCTCGGTGATTCGGGCGATGACGGCAATCACCTCGGGCAGGCCGGTGCGGGCGGCGATGGCCAGGCCGCGGGAGAGCAGGAAGTCGCCGGTAAGCACCACCGTGGCCGGGTCCCAAATGGTATGGGCGGCAGGTTGCCCCCTGCGCATGAGACCGCCGTCCACCACGTCGTCGTGGAGAAGGGTGGCGGCGTGCAGATATTCGAAGATCGTGGCGTAGGTTTTATCTGCCTGCCCCTTGTAGCCGCACAGACGGCCGCTCAGGACTGTCAACAGGGGACGCAGGCGCTTGCCACCGCTGAAAAGGATATGACCCGCCACAGATTTCACCAGCTCAATGTGGGGTGCCAGATTTTCCGTCAGCGCCATCTCGATTGCGGTCAATTCTGAAGCCACCGCCGCGAGAATGCGCTCCTTGAGGCTAGTCATCCAACTCTCCTATGAGATCATACTCCAGGGTGTCGACCACCTTGACGGCGACGACCGCACCGAGGGGCGCCGGCCTGGCAGGGTCTGTGCGGATGTAGGTGACCCCATCCACTTCAGGGGCCTGGGCCATGGTGCGGCCCACCCAAAGGCCAGGCTCCTCCTCCTCTTCTACGAGCACGGGCAGGGTCGCTCCGTCGAAGCGCGCCAAACATCGGCCCGATATCTCCTGCTGGAGGGCCATGAGGCGGTTGTAGCGCACCGCGGCGATCGTCTCGGGAACGGGATCCGATAGATGGTGACTGGGCAGATCCTCCGCATCGGAATAGGTAAAGACCCCCAGGTGGTCGAACCGGATCGCCGACACAAAGGCGAGGAGATCTTCGAAATCAGCCTCGGTCTCTCCGGGGAACCCCACAATGACGGTGGTGCGCAGGATCGCGCCGGGCACCTCGCGTCGAATCTTGGCAAAGAGCTGCACGAGGGCTTCCCGATTGTAACCGCGCCCCATGCGACGGAGGACGGGGCTGCTGCTGTGCTGAATGGGGATGTCGAAGTAGGGACAGATGTTGGGCCACCGGCCGACCTCCGCCAGAAGTGTGTCGTGGAGGCTCAGTGGGTGACCGTAGAGCAGGCGAATCCAGACGTCCGGCGAGGCGGCGGCCAGTGCGGCGACGAGCGCCGCCAGTCGGACGGGCGGATCCAAATCGCGACCATAGGCAGTGGAATCCTGGGCCACGAGGGAGAGCTCCCTGGCACCGCCAGCTGCCAGATGCGCCGCCTCTGCCAACACAACCGGCATGGGGCGAGATCTTTGCCGCCCCCGCAGCCGGGGGATGA
The DNA here is from genome assembly GCA_030066015.1 of Desulfosarcinaceae bacterium. GTDB lineage: Bacteria > Desulfobacterota > Desulfobacteria > Desulfobacterales > Desulfosarcinaceae > JASJCL01. The sequence continues at coordinate 7,939 of JASJCL010000022.1, forward strand.
TGCAATATGTGCAGCCACGGCTGCAGCCCTCGGCAATCTTGAGGTAGGCCGTATGGGGTGCGCTGCTGGCCCGCAATTGGATTTGGCCGGAGGGAAGGGTGTCTGGATCGGGCAACAGGCAGTGTCCGGAGGGCAGGTCATCGGCGAGCACGGCAGCGATCTGATCGAAGGCGCCGGTTCCCAGAAAGGCATCCACTTCAGGCAGTTCTGTGGCGGTGGCCTCCCGGTAGCGTTCGGGCAGGCAGCCGGTCACCACCAGTTTGCGACAGCGACCGCTTTTTTTATGGGCCGCTAGGGAGAGGATCGTTTCGATGCTTTCGTCCGCGGCCGACTCGATAAAACAGCAGGTGTTCACGACGATGGCATCCGCCCCTGCGGGCGCTGAAGTGCGCTGCCATCCCGCTGCATCGAGACGGGCAAGCATCTCTTCGCTGTCCACCTGATTTCGGGCACAGCCCAGGCTTTCCAGATATACTTTCATCAACCGCTTCGATTGGAGGCAGATCGAGGCCGCGGTGCCGATTCCGGCCTTCCGGGGCAACCGTCATAGGGGTATCGCTCCTATCATAGGTGCGCCGTCGAATCTATCAATAACCGTTTTGAAAGTCAAAAAATCTGGGATTCACGGGGTGTTGCGAGGCAGCTAGGCAATGGCCTCGCGGGGCTGGGCCTGCAAGGCCGCCAGCTTTTGGAAGGCCTCATCGAGCAGATCCCCTCCGGAGCGAACCTTGGGATCGTCCAGGTGGGTGGTCACCAGGTGGAGATGGGAAAGCTCGGCGGGGCCCTCACGGTAGAACGCCTCAATCATCGCTTGCAAGCGCACGCCGACCACGTCGGCTTTGCGGGCGGCCGTGCGGGGCAGGAGCAGGGCGAAGGTGCCGTTTTGGATGGGAGCGAGGGTATCGCTGCAACGCAGCCCTTTGGCCAGACGGTGGCACAGGCCCCGATGGTTCGCCACCTCGACGGAATTGGCGACCGAGGTGTGCTGATGCACCTGGATGAGGCAGAGGGTGAGCAGCTCATTGTATCGTCTGGCCCGGCAAACGGCGTTTGTCAGAATTTCGCGAAAGCCGTTGGGGTTGTATAGGCCGGTGACGTCGTCGCGCACGCACTCCATGGTGAGGTTGGCGGTCATATCCTCCAACTTGTTGCAGAGAATCCGCACCAGATTCTGCATGAGACGACGGGCCGCGCGGGGGTGAAGGAGTTCCAGGCGATTGAGCATCTGCTGATTGATCTGCAGCACCTCGGTGGGGGCCGTGGCCGTCACCGTGGCCATATGGCCCGCGTCACGAAAGAGGCCCATTTCGCCCACCACACCGCCACATCCCACATGGTTGACCGTTTTCGATATGGTATACGGCGCCGCTGATCCCTGACGGCAGCTATCGACAATCACGTCCAGCTCGCCCGAGATGACCACGTACATGGCTTTCTCCGAGGCTCCCTGGACAAAGAGGGTTTCGCCGGGTGCGAGCTTCCGCAGAACACCGGCCATGAAGGCGAAGTTCATCTGCAACCGTGACAGGTTTTCAAAGAGCGGTATGGCATTGCCCGGATCGCGTCCCAGCTTGATCTGAATCAGATCCCAGAGGGTGGCCAGCTCGGTGCGCTGCAGCAGGGTGGGTAGAATGACCAGATCCCCCACGAGGGCTGAGCAGAGGGTGAGAATCATCATGAGGCCGAAAACGCTGGTGGGGATGAAATTGGAAACAGTCAGGACGGAAAAGCCCAAACCGATGGTGACGGAGGTGAACACAACGGGACGCACCAGGTGGGACAGGGTGGCCGCCATGGCCCGCTCCTTGTCGAGATCTTTCTTGATCTCGCGATTGTAGCGAACCAGGTAGTGAATGGTGTCGTCCACGGCCAAGCCGATGGCCACACTGGCAATGAGGCTGGTGACCATGGAGAGTTCGATTCCCAACCAGCCCATGGTGCCGAAGGTCACCACGATGGGAAAGAGGTTGGGCAGCAGTGAAATGAGGGCCACTTTGATCGAGAGACAGAGGAGCGCCAAAATGACGAATACGAGGAGGAGGGTTACACAGAGGCTCTTGATCTGTCCGGTGGTGAGGGCCTGACTGCTGGCGGAGAGGGTCAGACCCAGGCCGGTCACGGTCCAAGTGAGGTCGCGCGAGTATGCTGCGCGCGCGTGCTGCAGGACCTCCTTGCGTAAATCGAGGAACTCGCCCGATCGTTTGAAGCGGGTCATCAAGAGGATGTTGGCCCGGGAGAAATCGTTGGTCATGAAGGGTGTCATCATCTCCTTGCCCAGCATGGATCGATAGCTGTTGATGAGGATGCGGATCTCGAAGGGCTCGCTGGGCAGGCGGTAGTGTTGGTGGTCGTAGCGATTGCTGGCGTAGTTGACCAGTTTGAGATAATCGACAAAGGAGATGGTTTTGTCCACACCGGGAAGATCGTCCAGAAAGGTCTGCAGCGTCTCGATCAGCTTGAGATTCTGCGGTTGCTCAAAAAAATCCGTCTCGGGCGACCCCACCACCACGTTCGCCGGAAAGCTACCCGACAGCTGCTGATAAATATCCCTGAAGTGGGTGGCGATTTCGGTGTCTTCCTGAAAATAGGCCACCGGACTGGTCTCCACCCGCAGCCGCAGCATCCCCAGAAGGCAGACAACGACGAGCATCGCCAAGGCCAGCAGATGGACTGGACGCCGGCTGTCGCTGTTCAGGCGAACCACGACCGCGGTGATGCGGTCCATCAGCCGCTGGCCCGGCCGCGCGTTGAGCGCCGACGGAGCGGGCATTGGCATGAGGATCAACGCAGCGGGGAGCAGGATCAGGATCATCACCAGCAGGGCGAACATCCCCATGACCGCGAACAGGGCAAACTCCTGAATCGCCGTTATACGGTTGAGAAGCAGACTGGTGAGCCCGAAAACGGTGGTCGCCACGGCCAGCACGGTTGGCGGTGCCATCTCCGCATAGGTCTCATGGAGGGCCGTCAGAACTGTCTCATGGTGGGCCAGCTGATGGCAGAAGGCGGAGAGAATATGCAGGCAGTAGGCGGTCCCCACGGCTATGAGAAACACCGGCACGATGAGGGTCAACAGGGAGAGGGGCAGCCCCCAGAGGCCCATCAGGCCGAAGGACCACACGAGGGCCAACCCGACACAAAGGATGGGCAAAAATACCAGACGCTTGAGGGGCAGTACCAGATAGAGCACCAACGCGACGATGAGGGCCGTTATGGGGGGCAGAAAGAGGAAATCGCTCTGTGTGAGGGCGCCCAGGGCCTCCGACACCAGCGGCATGCCGATCTGATAAAGCGTCAAGCCCTGCTCGGCATCAGCGATGAGGGCGTCGACCGCCGCGATCACCTCCCCATATGCGGCGTCGTTTCCCAGCACCAGGGTTAGGGCCGTGGTGCGACCGTCGGCGGAGACCAAGTTGCGGTCGAAAAGCGGCACGCCGTCAACCAGCTGGCGAAAGCGCTGCAGTGTCCAGCCACCCGACAGGTCCACGGTCGCCTTGACCACTGGCAGGCTGATCACACGCGCCACACCGGGGATCTTTTCAGCGGCCGTTGAGAGGTGGGTGAGGGCGGCAAAGCTGGTCGGTGTGAAGAGGTCGTCAGCGCGAATCACCACCCGGATCAACTCCTCCGACCCAAATCGGTCGCGAAACTGATTGTAGATCTGCGCATCGGGCAGGGTCTCGACGACCAGATCGTGGACCGATGTTTTGAAACTGAGGCGCGGAAGGAAAGCTCCCAACGCCACGGTCAGAAGCAGGAGGGCCAGCAGAAAAGATTTGGGCCGGTCCAACACCCTGTTCAGAAAATTGGATGGCGCCAAATGTTGTCGCCAGACGGATGTGGTCAAGCGATGAAAAGCCATGGTGTCCTCAACTGGGGTATGGTGTCCGAGCAGTTTGGGAGACCGAGACCGGGCGCAGTTAACACCCGATTCTGCAGACGGTATCACGTAACGCAGAGAGTGGCTTTTCGATGGATCGCTGGTGGAACTCCGGGAGTGGGAGGAAGCGTCCGGGTCCATGATCGACACCGGTGGGGTTCGATACCATCACAGCTGCCCCAAGCCTATGATGGTGTGCCGTAGTTGTCAAATGTGAAAATTACCAAACGGTTAGCCGCTCAGTTGGTATGGCGTGTAGCGATGAAACCGCTGGAGGGATGCAGGCTCAAGCTGCCATCCACCGACCGCACGATGATCAGCGCCTCAACCGTCGGCAGGCGTTCCACGAGGGCCAGACCGGCCGCGGGGCCCATGACGATGAGGGCGGTCGCCAAGCCGTCGGCCAGGGTGCACGTATCGGCCAGAACAGAAGCGCTGACCACCCCGTTGCTGACGGGGCGGCCGGTGCGCGGATCGAGGATGTGGGGGTAGGTGCGGCCATCGATCTCGAAGTAGTTGCGGTAATCGCCGCTGGTGGCGAACGCCTGGTCGCCCAGGGCCACCACCATGAAGACCTCGCTGAAGCCCGCCGAGGGGTCGGGGCGGTTGATGCCCACCCGCCAGGGGTGGCCGTCGTGTCGTCGGCCGGCGGCATAGACCTCCCCGCCCACCTCTACCAAAAAATCGCTGTAGCCCTTCGAGGCCAGCAGGTGGGCGAGGACATCCACGCCGTACCCTTTGGCGATGGAGGCCAGATCCAGGGTCACGCGACCGTCCAGTTTGGTCAGCTGCCCCGTCGCTGTGATGGCGATGCGATGGAAGCCGACGCGCGGCAGCAGGGCGTCGACCTCGGCCGCGGTGGGGACGCGATTGCGCTGCTGGTCGCGGCCAAAGCCCCAGAGGGTGATCAAGGGATCGAGCGTACCGTCCCAGGCACCGCCGGTGAGGGCATGGATCCTGGCGGCCACCCGCATCACGGTCAAGAAGTCGAGGGAGGGCGAGAAAGGCTCCCCCACCCGATCGATGGCATTGAAGCGGCTGATCTCACTTTCGGGACGGTAGGTGGACATGCTGGCAGTGACCGCCTCCAGGCGCGCTTCGATGAGGGGTTTCAGGTGCCGGGTCTTGGCCAGCCGGTGGCCGATGACTTTTACCATGTAGGTGGTGCCCATGGTCTGGCCGGTGATCGTGGTCTCCACCTGGCCGCAACCGGCCAGCAGCACCAAGAAGAGCGCCGCGATGGGGCGGGCGACCGATACGCCCTTGGAGATGAGAAAGGTGGCGAACGCGTGCATATCTGAAATCCTGAAGGTCCCGCGCACCGGCCGAGGGGCGATTTCGCCGGCGCCGCTCACCGCAGCGCCACCTCCGATGGGGTCCGGTCTAACAGATGCGCGGCAGCTGCTCACCCGTCAGCATGTCGACGATCCGCTCACCGCCGATGCGGGTTTTCATATAGACCCGGCCGGGATGGTCGTCAACCACGGTGCCGATGACGCTGGCATCGCGGCCGTTGATATCCGCCTGCATGGCGCGCAACACCGCATCGGCGGCGTCCGCCGGGACAAAGGCCAGCAGCTTGCCTTCGTTGGCCACGTAGAGTGGGTCAAAACCCAGTAATTCGCAGGCACCGGCCACCGCCGGGCGTACCGGCAGATCGGCCTCCCGCAGCCGAATGCCTGTCTGACTTTGCTGGGCGATCTCGTTGAGGGTCGTTCCGACCCCACCGCGGGTGGGATCGCGCAGGACGTGTATATCCGGACAGACGGCCAGCATGCGTTCCACCAGGTGATTGAGGGCTGCCGTATCGCTCCTCAAATCACCTTCGAAACTGAGGCCCTCCCGTTGGGTGAGGATGGTCATCCCATGATCGGCCATGGTGCCGCTGATGAGAATGCTATCGCCGGGTCGGGCGCCCTGGGCACCCACCGAGATCCCGGCGGGGATCACGCCCACACCGGACGTGTTAATAAAGAGCTTGTCCGCTGCGCCTCTGGGGACCACCTTGGTGTCGCCGGTCACCACGTCGACGCCCGCCGCACCAACGGCGCGCTGCATGCTGTCCAAGATTCGTTCCAGGTCCCGCCGTGCAAAGCCCTCCTCGATGATCAGCCCCATGCTGAGGTAGAGAGGCCTGGCCCCGCACATCGCGACATCGTTGACCGTGCCATTGACGGCCAACTCGCCGATGTCCCCCCCTGGAAAAAAAAGGGGATCGACGGTGAAGGTGTCGGTGGAGAAGGCCAGGCGCTGCCCGCCAAGCGTCAGCACGGCGCCGTCGTTCAGGGGGGTCAGCGTGGGATTGCCGAAGCGGGGCAGCAGCAGATCGGCGGTGAGGGCGTGGGCCACCTTGCCGCCACTGCCGTGATCGAGGGTGATCTTATCGAATGTCATGGGAATCTGTCCTCTTGCGGGAGTGGATCCTTGCGCAGCATTGGGTCATCGATTTGGATTCCACGCGTCTGTGTTCGGTGAGCCGGTATTCGCGTGAGGGGTTGTGCGTCCATCGTCGTGATGGTTCAGAAATGATGCGGTTCACGGATAGGGCTCCTCTATTTGCCGGCTCACGGGCACACTCAAAATGGTTCACGACGATACCGGACGATCAACATGAGGCGCAACCAGGCCCTTCACGATGACGCCTGGTGATAGCGGTAATAGGCCGCGCAGGTACCCTCACTGGAGACCATGCATGGACCCACCGGGTGGATGGGGCTGCAGGTGGTTTTGTAGAGGGGGCACTCGGGCGGGATGCGTGTCCCGGTGAGGATCTGTCCACAGGCGCAGCCTTTGGGCTCGGGGGCATCGACAATCTGGATGTCGAAACGGCGGAAGGCATCGAACCTCTCGAATTCGGGCCGCAGGACCAACCCGCTGGCGGGAATCCGCCCGAGGCCGCGCCAGGGAACGTCCGCCGGCGCAAAGACCTGTTCCAGAAGCGCCATCGCCTTCGGGTTGCCCCCTTCCGTTACCGCTCGGGGGTAGGCATTGTAAAGACGGGGACGGCCCGTCTCAATCTGGGTGACCAGTTCGGCGATTCCCATGAGGAGATCGGTGGGCTCGAAGCCGGTGATCGCAGACGGCATCTGGGATGCATTGAAAAACGGCCGGTAACCGGCCACGCCGATCATCACGGAGACATGACCCGGCAGCAGCAGTCCATCCACCTTCAGGTCGGAGCGTCCCAGAAGCGCCCCGAGTGCGGCTGGAACGGTCTTGTGAGCGGCGGCGATGGAAAAATTCATGCAGCCGGACTGCCGCGCGGAGAAGATGGCGGCCGCGATGGTGGGCGCCGTGGTCTCAAAGCCCACCCCGAGAAACACCACCTCCTTTTCCGGGTTGTCCCTCGCAAAGGCGAGCGCGTCGACGGCAGAGTAAACGATACGCACATCGGCACCCTCCCCCTTGGCCGCCTGAAGGGTGGTTCCCGATCCGGGAACCCGCAGGAGATCCCCGAAGGTGGCCACAATGGTATCGGGCCGCTGCGCCAGGGCGACGAAAGCGTCGATCTCCCCCTGGGCGGTGACGCACACCGGGCATCCGGGACCCGAGAGCAGGCCGATGGTGTCGGGCAGCAAGGAGCGCACCCCGCTTCGGAAAAGGGCCACGGTGTGGGTCCCGCAAACCTCCATGAGCCGTATCGGCCGCCGGCTGCGAGAGCGGATCTGTGTGATCAGCCCCTTGGCCAGATCTGGGTCGCGAAAAGCCTCGAAGTTGCGTTCAATCATTTTAGCGCCTCCTAATCGCGCCTTGATGTCACGGCAGGATGGCAGCGGTCAAAGCCCCAGTCACTCCAAGCCGCTGCAACGCCGATCCCGGTGTCCTCAGGCCATCATGGCCGCAGCGGCCACGGCCTGGCCCAGTGCGAGCCCCCCGTCATTGGTGGGTACCTGGCGGTGAGCGAATACCGAGAAGCCCGCCAACCCCAGGCGCGCCAACAATCCCGCCAGCAGACGCCTGTTTTGGAAGACACCGCCACTGAGGACCACCCGGTCCAGCCCCGTTTCCCGGCGCAGTTCTTCGCAGAGGTCGGTCAGTCCCTGCACGAGGGTTTCGTGGAAGCGGGCGGCAATGATGGGGGACGGCATGCCGGCGGACACGTCACTGCAGACCGCTCGGATGATGGCGGCCGTGTCGATGATACGGGTATCGCCGGCACCCCAGCGGAAGGCGTAAGGAGGGGCATCCACATCTGCTGCCAAATGCTCCAGGGCCATTGCCGCCTGCCCCTCGAAGGCCACAGTGAGGTGCAGCCCCAGGATGGCGGCCACTGCATCGAAGAGTCGTCCCAGGCTGGAGGTGAGGGGACTGTTGAGACCCTGGCGAATCATCTGCGTGCTGATCTGGATCTGAGGCTCGCTCAGGCCTTTCATCAAGGGCAACGGCATCTCGCGCCAGCCTTCACCCATGGAGACTTCCAGGAAACTGACCGCCATGCGCCAAGGTTCCCGGATGGCGCTGGCGCTGCCCGGCATGGCCACCGGCTGAAGGTGGGCAGCGCGGGTGTAGCCGCCGGCCTCGGCGATGAGGACCTCCCCACCCCAGACGGTATGGTCGGGCCCGTAGCCGGTGCCGTCCATGGCCAGGCCGATGACGCGGCCCTCGAGCTGGTGCTCGGCCAGGCAGCTGACGATGTGGGCGTGGTGGTGCTGGATGCCGACCACCGGCAGATCGTCGCGTGTCTGGGCGTAGCGGGTGCTCAGATAATCGGGGTGCAGGTCGTAGGCGACCACCTCGGGCCGGATATCGAGGATCCGCTGTAGATGATCGATGGTCAATTGGAAGAAATCTTCGGTTTGGCGATTCTCCATGTCGCCAATATGCTGGCTGAGAAAGGCGAAGCGCTCCCGGGTGAGGCAGATGGTGTTTTTCAGCTCGCCACCGACAGCCAGTACACGGGGCAGGTTCGACCTGAGAAATACGGGAACGGGTACGTAGCCCCGTGATCGGCGCAGGAAGCGGACCTCGCCGGCCACCTGCCGCACAATGCTGTCATCACTGCGCAGATAGATGTCGCGGTTATGCATTAGGAAGAGGTCCGCGATCTGACCCAGCCGTTCCAAGGCGTCCGCATTGGCGATACAGATGGGCTCTTCGCTGAGGTTGCCGCTGGTCATCACCAGCGCCAAAAAATCCTCCGCCAACACCAGGTGATGAAGCGGCGTATAGGGCAGCATGACGCCGAAATAGGCGTTGCCCGGCGCCACGCCGGATGCGATGGCGTGACCTTCGCGCTTGGGCAGTAGAACGATGGGACGCTGAATACTCTCGAGAAGGGATTGCGCGGCGGCGTCCACCTCGACGAACTGCCCGGCACGGCTCAGATCGGCCGCCATGAGGGCAAATGGTTTCTCCTCGCGGCGTTTGCGTCGCCGCAAGCGCCTGACGGCCTCTTCGTTCTGGGCATCAACGGCCAGATGAAATCCGCCCAAACCCTTTAGGGCCAGCACCTGACCCTGCTTGAGGGCTTCGGCAGCGGCGGCGATGGGATCTTCGGCCGATATCTCCTGACCATCCCGGTCGCACAGCCACACGCTGGGCCCGCACACCGGGCAGGCGTTGGGCTGGGCATGAAAGCGCCTGTCGCTGGGATCATCGTACTCCCGGCGACAGGCCTCGCAGAGGCTAAAGTGGCGCATGGCCGTCTTGGGGCGATCGTAGGGGACGTCGGTGATAATGGTGTAGCGCGGTCCGCAGTTGGTGCAGTTGATGAAGGGATACCGATGGCGGCGGTCGTTGGAATCCCGCATTTCGGAGAGGCAGTCGTCGCAGACGGCGACGTCCGGACTGATGAGGGTGAAGCGCTCTTGGCCGCCCACGCTGGGCACGATGCGAAAGTCGTCGAAACCGTGAACCGTCGCGGGTTCCCTCTGAATCTCGACAATATGGGCAAGGGGCGGTTTGCGGCGGGGCAGGTCCTGGAGGCACGCGTCGATGGCCTCCGGCGCCCCCTCCAGTTGGATCACCACACCCATGGCGGTGTTGGCCACCTGGCCGGCAAGTCCGTGGTCCCGGGCAAGCTGATACACAAATGGGCGGAAACCGACCCCCTGGACAATGCCGTTGATCGATACCCGCACCGCCGCCTTTGAACCGGACATGGGGCTACTTGTCCAATGGGTGGACCTTGCTCTTGCCCTCCACGAAATCGGCGGTGTCACGCAGGAGCTGGATGGTATCGAGTGCGGCGGCCTCGTCGATCTTCTGAATGGCGAAGCCGGCATGTACGATGACGTAATCGTCTACCTCGGCGTCCGCCACTAGCAGCAGGCTGCATTCACGACGCACCCCATCCACGTCAATGGTAGCGACGTCGTCCTTGATGGCGACAATTTTCGACGGTATGGCTAAACACATCTGTTGGGTTCCTCGTACGATAAGAATCTGCGGGGTCAGTCCCGCGAATTCTGAAAATAACACCTCGGCCGGCACCGGGCAACTACCCGGCGGCCGCCATTGCGGACCTTTGCGACATGGGTGCACGCCATGGGCGGCCTCAATCAGCGGTCTCGCCGGTTTCCCTGCGGCGATAGCTGCCGCCAAAGGCCACGACCTCCTTGAGGGCCATGTCGATCAATTCGTCCAGTCGGCTCTCGATGAGGGGGGTCAACCCGACGTCCAAGGTCTCGATATCCAGCGGTTCAATCCCCACGATAACGGTCTCGGGGTGCTTGTCGATGGCGCTGCACAGCGTCAGGGCTTCGAGTAGGTCCACTTGGTGGAGGCTGTTTTTGGCCACGATGCGCTGGGGGATCTGCTTCCCCGCCAAGCGGTGGAGATCGCCTGGTTGACCGCCGTTGTAGACGGCATCGATGACGACCAACTTATCGGCCTGAGAGATGACGCCCATGAGATTAACGCCCAGGACGCCGCCATCCACCGGCACAATGTGGTCGGGAAATGCGTAAAGGGTCTCTATCCGTTCGACGGCTCGGATACCGACCCCTTCGTCGCGATAGAGGATGTTGCCGACGCCCAATATGGTGATTTGCGGTTCGCTCATACAATGAAATTCTCATCTATGGAGTGGTCTTGAGGCCAGTGCGCTCTCCGTACAGCATCCCCCCAATACACCGACTGCCGTCTCGGGGACCGGAGGGATTATTCACTTTCGTTACCCAATACCGTATCGGCAGAAGCAAGCGAAGCGTGTAGTGCTTTCTCCGTCAACAGAAAAGCCCCCGGCCACAGTGGAGCGGCAGCGGCCGGGGGCGGTGGTTAACGAGGATGGCCCTTACACTGGCTGGATCCTAGGTGACCCGAATTTTGTAGACTTCGTTGCTCTTGGGATCGATCACATGAACGGCGCAGGCGATACAGGGATCGAAGCTGTGCACGGTTCGCAGGATCTCCAGAGGCTGCTTGGGATCGGCCACGGGGGTACCGATAAGGGCCTCTTCCACAGGGCTGAGCTGGCCTTTGGCATCACGGCCCGACAGGTTCCAGGTGGAGGGCACCACGTACTGGTAATTGCCGATCTTGCCATCCTCAATCTTAATCCAGTGGCCCAACGCACCGCGTGGCACGTCGTTGAGGCCGAAGCCCATACCACTTTCAGGCATTTCATAGGACTGATAGGTTTGGGTGTCGCCGCCCTTTAGCGCCACCACCAGGTCGTTTAACCAGCGTTCGACGGCGTTGCCGATGGCCAAGGATTCGATACCCCTGGCGGCGGTCCGTCCCAGGGTCGAAAACAGCGCCGGGGCCGGGACCCCTAAGGTCTTGAGCACATCGTCGACGGCCGGTTTGATGTCCTCATGCCCTTTGGCATAGGCCACCAGGACGCGGGCCAGCGGCCCCACTTCCATGGAGTTGCCGTCGTAGCGCGGCGCCTTGAGCCAGGTGTATTTGCCATCGCCGGGGCGGTATTGGGGATCTTCCTTGAGCGGTTTGGTCTCTCCATCCCAGGGATGTTTGGCCGCGCCATCTTCGTACCAGGCACGGGTGACGTCCTCGGTGACCTTTTTCTGATCGACCATCTGAACATCGCCCAGGTTGCGCTTGAAGATTGCGCCGCGCGGCATGAAGAGGCTTTCCGGCTCCTTGTCGCTCTGGGGAAAATCACCATAGGCCAGAAAGTTGGTGGTCCCGCCGATGGCGCCCCAGTCCTTGTAGAAGCTGGCCACGGCCAGCAGATCCGGAATGTAGACGTTCTTGATGAACTCCTGGGTCTCCTTGGTAATGTAGAGAAACTCGGCGATGCGGTCCGGTGTCAGGTCGGCCACCGAGGTGACGCCGCCCACCACCAGGCTCTGGGGATGGGGGTTCTTGCCCCCAAAAATAGCGTGCATCCGGGCCGTACGGGCCTGCAACCGCAGGGCCTCGATGTAATGGGCGCAGGCCATCAGGTTGGCCTCCGGCGGCAATACGTAGGCGCTGTGACCCCAGTAGGCGTTGCTGAAGGGTCCCAGCTGTCCACTGTCCACGAAGGTCTGCAGCCGCTGTTGAACCTGCTTGTAGTAGGAGACACCACCCACCTTGGCGTTGCTGACATTGTCGGCCAAAGCGGCGGTCTTTTGGGGATCGGCCTTCAAGGCACTGACAATGTCCACCCAATCCAGGGCATGCAGGTGATAGAAGTGCACGAGGTGGTCATGCTGATACTGGGCCCCATGCAGAAGATTGCGGATCAAACGAGCGACGGCCGGAATCTGAACGCCAGCGGCACTTTCAACTGCCCTCACCGAGGACAGACCATGGATGTACGTTCAGACCCCGCAGGAGCGCTGCACAAAATGATAGGCGTCCCTGGGATCACGACCCTGGAGAATCATCTCGATCCCGCGGAACATCTGGCCCGAGCTCCAGGCATTGACGACCTTGCCGCCCTCTATCTCAACTTCGACCCTCATATGGCCTTCGATCCGAGTGATCGGATCGACTACGATGCGTTTACCCATCTATTACCTCCATTCGAAACTGAAATTGATATCCGTATCGGTAATGCGTCCAACTACATCTCCTCGTAGAAGGGGGAGAAATTGTCCCAAAAGCCGGGCTCGCTGCAGCCGATGCAGGGGTGACCGGCCTCGACCGGCCAGCTGGTGCCATCGTTGAACTTGGCCACGGGGCAGTTGTTGTAGGTCTCGGGACCGCGGCAGCCAACCTTGTAGAGGCAATAGCCCAACGCAGCCTCCTCGCTGCCGAACTCCTCGACGAACTCCTCGTTCTCGAAGTGGCCGCGGCGGGGGCACTTGTCGTGAATCGTGTGGGAAAACGCAAACAGGGGGCGACCCATGTCATCCAGCTCGGGCAGTTTGCCGAGTAGCAGATAATTCACCACCGTGCCCACCAGATTAATGGGATTGGGCGGGCAGCCGGGGATGTTGAGGGTTTGGGTGCCCAGGGCATCGCCGACGCCCTTGTAGCCACCTGGGTTGGGCGCTGCCGCCGGGATCCCGCCCCAAGTTGCGCAGGAGCCGTAGCTGATGGTGGCCGCTGCTTTGGGAACGACCTCCTTGGCGATCTCGAGGAAGCTGCGGCCGCCCACTTTGCCGTAGCCGCCATTGTACTTGGTGGCGATGGAGCCCTCGCACACACAGATAAACTTGCCTTCGTACTTCTTGACGGCGTTGTGCAGCTGCTCCTCTGCTTGATGGCCGGCAGCGGCCATGATGGTTTCGTGGTATTCGACGCTGAGCACTTCGAGGACCAGCTCATCGATATACGGATATTGCGTGCGCAGTAAAGATTCCGAACATCCGGTGCACTCGCCGAAGTGCAGCCAGATGACGGGCGGCCGTTGAGCGGGAGCGGCGAACACCTCGGCCACCTTGGGCACGAAGGAGGACGACAGCCCCATGGTTGCGGTCAGAAAGGTGCAGTACTTCATGAAGTCTCTGCGCGAGACTCCCTTGCCTTCCAACCTTTCTAGAAAGTTCCTTTCCTGTTCCATTAGCACCTCCTGTAGCACCTCCATATGCGGTTAAGGATCCATCATTTGGCAGTTCGCCAAAAAAAAATGGATCCGAGTTGAAGACCGGGCGCCACCTCCGGTCTCCACCAAAATCCATTCCAATTGCCTGTGCTATGGCAGTTTCAATTTAGGGATCAAATATATCACGCTTTGTCCAGATTCAAGACCTTTTGGTGCTCTGCAGCAACCTACCAGCGTGGTCAAGTCCGAATCATATGCCTCCTGAAAAAAGAATAGCGGCCGCCTAAGATGTCTACCGTCGGTGTGCCGGGAAACCATTTGGTGCGCTGGTGGCAGTCGCTAATTGGGGTAAGCATAAAAAATGAAGCGTTCTCAATATACTGAAAGCTCTTAGTGCAACCACCAACTGAAGTCAAGGGTATTCGGCTGCAGGGACGCCACTTGATTTGGGCCGCCCAAACCCTTACATAATGTGAGTGGCAACGCACAGCTGTGACGCCCCGTCGGCACCTATCACCCAATTGAGGAGGCGCTTCATGCCCTTTGACCGTCATCGCGGCACCGCTCTTTGGGTGCTCCTGATTCTGGGAGCCGCTCTACCTGTCTGGGCGGTGTCCCAAACCGCCGCACCCGAGATTGGTGATCCACTTCCGGAGATCGCCCTTCCGATGCCAGACAACCCCCAACAGGCGCACTACTTGGGCCTTGACCCTCTGAATGCAGATCGCTTTGACCTGACCGCCATTGCCGCCGATCTGGTGGTGGTGGAGATATTCAGCATGTACTGCCCCCACTGCCAGCGGGAAGCCCCCAAGGTCAACACCCTATACGAGGCCCTCCAGAAGCGGCCCGAGGCGGCCCCGCGGATTCGTCTGTTGGGAATCGGTGTGGGCAACAGCCCCATGGAGGTGGATGTATTCCGCAAAACCTACGACATCGCCTTCCCACTTTTCTCCGACGGTGATTTCACTATCCACAAACAGCTCCGTGAAGTACGGACCCCCTTTTTTCTGGCGTTCAGACCCGGTGATCCGCCGCCCCACAAACTGCAGCTGGCCCATCTGGGCCCCATCGATGGGGTGGACGCCTTTGTCGACCGGCTGGACGCCATCGCCAGGGAGCAAACACCATGAAAACGAAACGCTACATAACCATCGCGGTCGCGGCGGGCCTGGTATTGGCCGCCGCCATGACCGCTTCCGCCGCCAGCACGGCCTTCGAAGGTAAAATTTTCGATCCCGGCCACCTGAAACCGCGCGACAGCCTCCTCAAGGTCAAAGCGGGCGACGAAGCCCCCGATTTCAAACTTCCCGCCGTATACGGCGAACCGGTCCAACTGTCCGACTTTCGAAACCGGAAAAACGTTTTGATCAGTTTCGTACCGGCCGCCTGGACGCCCGTGTGCTCTGATCAGTGGCCCGGCTACAACATTATAAAGGATCTTTTCGACGCCCACGACACCGTCCTCATCGGGATCACCACCGACAACCGGCCCAGCCAGCATGCCTGGATCCAGCAGATGGGCGGGCTGTGGTTCCCGGTTCTTTCCGACTTCTGGCCCCATGGAGAAGTGGCTGAACGCTATGGCGTGCTGCGATCCGACGGTACCACCGAAAGGGCCTTGATATTCATCGATAAAGCGGGACGCATCCACCACACCCACGTGGAGGATATCAATGTGCGGCCCAAGCTGGAGCTGATTATGGAACAACTGGGGCGTCTCAAGCGATGAGATCCTGGCTGGCATGCCTCGCGGTCTTAATGCTGGTGCTGCCAGCCGGCTGCAGACCGGTCGATTCCCGCAACGATCTCGAGACACGGCGCCTGGGAATCAGCGAGAGCGAAATACTGATCGGTGCCTCCCTGGCCTTGAGCGGTCACGCCGGGTATCTGGGCACCGAGACCCTCCACGGGGCCATGGCCTATATCCGCCACATCAACGCCGCGGGCGGCATCCACGGCCGCAGGCTCAAAGTGATCGCTTACGACGACGGTTATGACCCGCCCCGCTGTCTCTACAATACCCAACGCCTGCTGATCGAAGACCAGGTCTTTGCCCTTTTCTGCTATGTGGGCACCCCCACAACCGTGAAGATTCTGCCCCTGGTGGCCGAAGCCCGCATTCCGCTCGTAGGGATGTTCACCGGGGCCAACGCATTGCGGGAACCCCTGCAGCCCTACGTGATCAATGTGCGGGCCTCCTATTACCAGGAGACTGGCGCAGCGGTCCAACATCTGGTGGAGGACCTGGGCTTACGGCGCATCGGGGTCTTCTATCAATACGACGCCTACGGCTTCGATGGGCTGCGCGGCACGGAGCTGGCCCTCAAAACCTACGGCCTCGTGCCTGTGGCGACCGGCACCTATATCCGCGGCACCGCCGATGTGGCCGAAGGACTGGCCCGCATTCAGGCTGCCGCGGCCGAGGCGGTGGTAATGATCGGCACTTACGACCCCTGCGCGCGCTTCATCCTGAGCGCCCGCGAGCAGGGCTACCGGCCGGTCTTTCACAACGTCAGCTTCGTGGGGGCAGAAGCCCTGGTCCGCCTGCTGGGCGATCAGACCGATGGCGTTATCATCACCCAGGTGGTTCCCCCGCCGGAGCCCTCCCCCTCGGCTCGGGATCTCTGGGGAATCCGGGAGTACATCGATCTCCTGGGGCGCTACTACCCCGACGACGCCCCCAACTTCGTGGGCCTGGAGGGCTATCTCAATGCCCGCGTGCTGGTGGAGGGGCTGCGGCGAGCGGGACGCGACTTGGACCGCGAAGGGTTCATCCGGGCGATCGAGTCGATCCACGCTCTGGATCTGGGTGTGGCCAGCCCCCTCAGTTTCAGCGCCAGTGATCATCAAGGACTCGAACGCGTCTATCTGACCTACGTCAAGGATGGATCTTTTCAATGGCTGCAAGAGTGAGCCTGGGCACCCGGATCAAAAATACCAGCCTGAAGAACAAAATCTTTTTGGCCACCACGGCGGTGATTCTGCTGATCAGCGTCCTTATCGCGCTTTTCACCCGCTGGGTGCTGATTTCGAGCCTCACCTCTGAACTCAAACTTCGGGGACTGGGGATCGCCACAAGTATCGCCGAAAGCAGCCGCGGCGCCATTCTCACGGCAGATCGCCCCCAGCTCACCAGCCTGATCTTCGACGCCATGCTCGGCGAGCGCCGCTACCTGCTGGATTACGTCTTCGTTCAGGACAAAAAAGGGGCGGTATTGGCCCACACCTTCACCCACCCCTTTCCGGTCCGTCTCGCCCACGCCAACCCCCTGGATCCGACGGCCGGCACCGAGGGCGCCATTCGCCTTCTGCGTCACCGCAATCGGGACATATACGATATAGCGGTACCGGTACGGGAAGGCATCTATCCCATCGGAACTGTCCACGTGGGCCTTTACAAAGAGCACATCGATCGTCTGGTCAGCAAGTTGCGCAGCACCTTCCTGGGCTTTCTGTCGGCGGTGACGATCATCTTTTTCGCGGTCAGCCATTGGCTTTCGCGTTACATCAGCAGGCCTTTGTCCCGCCTGACCCAAGCCTCGGATGAGATCAGCCGGGGCAATTTCGAAATGGCCATCGCACCCGCCCCCTCAGGGACCAGCCCGCTGGGCAAAGGCCAGCAAGCATCGCTTCGCAGCAATGATGAGGTGCGCCTGCTGGCCGACTCGTTCACCCATATGACGGCCCACATCCGTCACTCCCAGGCCCAGTTGCGCGAGTCGGAGTTAAAATACCGCTCCCTTTTCACCGGCGGCCCCAATCCCATTCTTGTGCTGGATCGCAGGGACCACACCATCATCGACGCCAATCCCAGCACGGAGGAGGTCTACGGGTATACCCGGGAGGAGCTCATCGGCAAGGCCATCGACCGGTTGGGGCCATTCGAGATGAAGGCCGATCTGCTTCGCACAGCGGAACCCAAACCGGTCCTGGTAAGCGCCAAGGTCGCCTACCAGCGCAAAAACGGCACCGCCCTGCATGTCAACGTGCATGCCTGCCCGGCGCACTACGGCGAACGTCCGGCCCTTATCGTAGCCACCACCGACATCACCGATATGGTGGAGAAGGACAATCAGCTGATACAATTCAGCAAGCTCAAAACCCTGGGCGAGATGTCGGCCGGGATCGCCCACGAACTCAACCAGCCCCTCAACGCCATTAAGATGGGCAGTGAATACCTGGAGATGATGACCGAACGCGCGGAGATGATGACCCGGGAGGATTTAGCGACGGTCGGCGGCGAGGTAAGCCGTCAGGTGGATCGGGCCACGGAGATCATCGGCCGGCTGCGCGATTTTGGTCGCAAAACCGACTTTACCCGTGAGCGGGTGTGTCTGAACGACCCCATCCGCAGCGTCCTTAAGATCGTGGCACCCCAATTGGAGCTGCAGAACATCAATTTGGTCCTCGACCTGGCGCCGGATCTGCCCTCGGTAGGCGCCCACCACAACCGCATCGAACAGGTGATCTTCAACCTGCTGACCAATGCCCGCGATGCCATCAACCAGAAAACGGCCGGCGCTGCAGAGGGGGATGTGGCCAGAGAGATCGAGATCCGCAGCATCGCCCAAGACGGCCATGCCGTCGTCACCGTTGCCGATACCGGCGTCGGCATCCCTGCTGATGTTCAGGCGCAAATATTCGAGGCCTTTTTCACCACCAAAGAGATGGGGGAAGGCATGGGGCTCGGTCTATCGATCTCGTCGGGAATTGTCGAGGATTACCGCGGCGCCCTGCGGGTTGAGAGCACGCCTGGCCAGGGAACCACCTTCCGCCTCTCCTTCCCCTTGGCCCGCCGGGAAAACCTGCCATCGGACATGGCCTGATCCAGAAGGCCGGTATCTAATGGGGATGGCCGTCCGGCGCATGCGCACCATCGGAGACCCCCGGCGTGCCGTGGGTCGTATAGCCCTGCTCCTGGGCCTGCATATCCAAGTGCAGGGTCAGGAGAACCTCGGCCGGAGGGAAAAAAGGGCGCCCCAACAGACGCAGGTCGACGGTTTTCAGATAGAAGCGGCAGCCTTCACAGGTGTAGACGCGATACTCCGCCTCTTCCTGGCTAAAAAAGTAGGCGATGCGGCCGTTGTCACGGGTCTCGCAAGCGGGGCAGAAAATCCGCGGAACGGCCCATTGGTGCTGGCAGAAGCCACACACCAGGATGCGGGCGCCTTTGTCCGCCAGGGTCGATAAAGAGGGCAGATGCCCGCAGATCGGGCAGCGACCCCGCTCCCAGGCGGGTGGATCGGTGAGCAGAGCGGCAGCGGCCTTGCGGGCAAAGCGGGCCGCCAAGGGCGCCAATGCAGTGGTCAGCAGAAAGCGCAGCGCCCCCGCATCCACCGCCATATCGGCAGCGGCACGGGCCATTCCTGCCTCGTCCTCGACCAGGAGCGCATGGCCAAGAGCGGCCATATCCAGCTCCCCTTGGGAGAGGGCGGCAACCACCGCGCGGGCAGTGGCGGCCAGGGGATCAGGGGCCGTCTCCGCCAGATCGCAGACCGTCCGCAGAACCGCCTCATGCGCTTCGGGGTCGAGGGGAAAGGTGTCGGGTGAAAAGAGGGGAAAGCCATTGGTCAGACGCTGGCGGGCCGCTTCGTGATCGAGCGCCAGGCGTTGCGGCTCGGGCTGAGCAGCGATCCGATTCTGGGCCAGAAAAAGCTCCCGATACAGGCCCAGGAGCTCCCCATAGGCCGGCTTGGTCCGCTGCAGGTCCAGGAGGGCGCTGCGGATCTCTTCATCGGTGTAGGACTGCATGCTCAACCTCCCGGGGCCACTCGTAAAAAGGGGATGACGGGAGCGTTCATTGGCCTGAACGCTCCCCGTGTCATCCCCCATATCTTATCAGACGATTACACCAAACGACTACCCAAATGGACCAGTGGGCGCACCATTTTGCGCAGCGCCATCTGCCGCGTCATGTCGCTGCGGCCCGCTGCCGCCACGGCGAACTCGTGGTAGAGATCCGGCGGGTAGGCCACCAAATAGATCACATTGACATCGTCAGGATCGAGCAGACTGGCCTTGGGATAGCGTTTTTTGGCCATCTGCAGGTGCCGGTCCGCAAGGGTGAGGATCTCGTCCCGTTCGCCGAACTGCATCGACCCCGTTGGGCAAGTGGTCACACAGGCCGGTTTGAGGCCGTTGTGCACACGATCGTTGCACATGTCGCACTTTGCCAGGGTGCCGTCATCGGCCGCCCGGGGGATGTAGTAGGGACAGGATTCGATGATCTCCGTCGTCAACAGGTTGCGGGTCTCGGCAGTGTAGAGGATGGCCCCGGTGTCGCCATCTTGATAAATGGCGCTGGGATCCCCCGCCGTCTCCAGGCAGGGAGCCTCGATACAATGTCGGCATTGGTCCGGAAAAAAGAGCCACTGCAGCCGCTTGTCGATCACCTTTTCACGCATGCGTACCAGCTTGTAGGTGCCGAAGGAGAGATCCGCCGGATTCTGAAAACTGCCGCGATTGGACGTCGTTTCCGCCGGCAAATCGTGCCATTGTTTGCAGGCCACCTGGCACCCCCTGCAGGCGGTGCACAGGGTCGTGTCGATGAGAAATGCATATGCCATGAGCCGATCACCTCCTTCTATAGTTTGGCCACATTGACCATGAAGGCCTTGGTTTCGGGAATGCGCGTATTGGGATCCCCGGCCGGCGGCGTGAGCAGGTTGGCGCTCTCCTCATTGCCGGAAGCCGGCCAGCGCCATCCGTAGTGCCAGGGCAGGCCCACCTGGTGCACCGTCAAGCCGCCCACCTTGAATGGGGTCAAGCGTTTGCTGACCACGGCGGAACACTCCACCTTGCCACGGGCCGAACTCACCATGACACGTTCGCCGTTCTGGATCCCTTTGAGTTCGGCCAACTCGGGGCTCAGCTCGACAAACATCTGGGGGTGCATCTCCAGGAGCCAGGGCTGGGTGCGTGTCATCAGCCCGGTCTGCCAATGCTCCGTAACCCGATAGGTGGAGGCCACGTAGGGATAACGCGGGTCGCAGGTGGCGTAGCTGTCCGCATCGGTCGTGTAGAGGGCCGCGGTGGGATTGACCATCTGCGGGTTGAGGAAATTTTTCTCCACCGGACACTCCAGGGGTTCGTAGTGCTCGGGGAAAGGGCCGTCGGCCCGGCCAGGACCGTAGATCTGGGCGTGGCCGTGCTTGCGCATGATGAAGGCGTAACGGGCGTCCTCCCGCCGGCTGCCGTCGGGATTGGCCAGGGGATACCAGCCGCCATCGGGCACATCGCCGAGCCATTTGCGACTCGTCCACTTGCCGTCGGCCTTGTTGCCGGCAAAGCGGATTACCCAGTCCTTGGCATCCCAGGGTTGGCCTTTGGCGTCCACTGAGGCGCGGTTGTAAAGGATGCGCCGGTTGACAGGCCAGCACCAGGAGAACTCGGGGTAGAGGCCGATGCCGTTAACGGCGTCCTTCTGACCACGGCGGGCGGCCATGTTGCCCTTTTCGGTGTAACTATTGCAGTAGAGCCAATTGCCTGAACTGGTGGAGCCGTCGGCCTGGAGGAAGGCGAAGCTGGGGACCAGGGTTCCCGCCTTGTAGAGCTTATCCTTGATGGTGACATCTTTGGTGAAATAGCCGTTGATCTCCTTGGCCACCTTATGGGCGTCGAAAGCGTGATCGGTGGCGTAGTCCCACTTGAGGGCCCGGATCGGCTCGGGGAAGACGCCCGAACCAGCATAGGCCGCTTTGATCTTGTGGCCCAACTCCAGGATGATGTCGCCGTCGGGCCGGCTGTTGCCAAGGGGTTTGGGCCCCTGATAGCGCCACTGCATCCAGCGACCGCTGTTGGTGACGCTGCCCTCCTTTTCCGCAAAGGCGGCCGCCGGCAGCATGAACACCTCGGTGGCGATCTTGGCGGGATCCATGCCCGGCCCCTTCCAGAAGGAGCCCGTCTCGTTGTCGAAGAGGTTGACGTTCACCATCCACTCCAGGTTGGCCATGGCCTCGCGGTTCTTGCCGGCATTGGAGCCAGAGCAGGCCGGGTTTTGGCCCCAGGCAAGGAAGCCCTTGACCTGCTTCTTGTACATGGCGTCGAAGAGGTCGAACCAGGAGTAACCCTTGTCGTCGTCCACTTTGGGCAGCCAGCTGTAGCCGAAGTCATTGGCCGCCGTGGCGTCCCCGCCGAAGAAGGATTTCAGCAGGCTCACACTATACTTGGGATAGTTCTGCCACCAGTTGGCCGAAAGGAGATCGCTGCTCTTGGGTGTCCATTTGCCGTTGTAGGCCGCTAGATCGACGTTGGAGGCCCGCGGCGTTTTGAGGTAGCCGGGCCAGATGTGCCAGAGCAGGCAGTGGTCGGTACTGCCCTGAACGTTGGACTCACCGCGCAGCGCGTTGACGCCGCCGCCGGCCACGCCCATATTGCCCAGAAGGAGCTGAATGATGGCCATGGTGCGAATGTTCTGGGTACCGGTCGTGTGCTGGGTCCAGCCCATGGCGTACATGATGGTACCGGCCTGGCCACGTTTGCCAGTTGCACAATAGGCCTTATACACCTTGAGCAGATCCGCTTCGGGTGTCCCGGTGATCTTGGAGACCACCGCTGGTGTGTAGCGCTTGAAGTGCGTCTTCAGCAATTGAAAGACCGAGCGCCGGTGCGCCAGGCTAGGGTCCATCTTGGGAACACCATTGGCGTCGGTCTCGAATCCCCATTGAGACTTGTCATACTTACCCAGTCCGGGCCCCTCGGGCGTCTTCTCATACCCGCTGAAAAGCCCGTTTTTGAAGCTATAAGATTTCTTCACGATGAAGCTGGCGTTGGTATACTCGGCCACGTACTCCTCGTGGTACAGCTTGTTGTCCAGGATGTACTTGATCATGCCGCCGAGGAAGGCGATGTCGGTGCCTGAACGCAAGGGCGCATAAATATCGGCCTTGGAGGATGTGCGTGTAAAGCGTGGGTCAACGCTGATGAGGGTCGCCCCCTTCTGCTGGGCGGCGGCGACATATTTGAACGAGACCGGGTGGTTTTCGGCAGCATTGCTGCCCATGATTAAAATGCAATCACTGTTTTGAATGTCGATCCAGTGATTGGTCATCGCGCCGCGTCCGAACGACTCTGCCAGAGCCGCAACTGTGGCGCTGTGTCAAATCCTGGCCTGATGTTCGATGTAGACCAGTCCCAGGGAGCGCAACAGGGCCTGGTAGGTCCAGCACTCCTCATTGTCCAGGGCCGCGCTTCCAACCGACGCGATCGCCCTGGTGCGGTTGACCACCTGACCCTTGCTGTTTTTGGCTTCGAAGCTGGTATCGCGGGTGGCCTTGATCCGCTGGGCGATCTGCTCCAAGGCCCAGTCCCACGAGACGGTGCGCCACTCTTTGGCGTGGGGCGCCCGGTACATGGGCTCGGTGAGCCGATTTTCGTTTTCCACCAGCTGACGCAGGGAGGCGCCTTTACTGCAGAGAGAGCCGCGGTTGATCACGTGGTCGGGATCCCCCTCGATGTTGATGACGCGGCCGTCACCCTGTTTGCTGGTATGGACAATGGCCCCGCAGCCTACCGCGCAGTAGCAGCAGATGGTGGTGGTCTCTTTGGCATACTGGGTTTTGAGCATCTGGGCGTGGGCCTTGATGGGTGTCAGGTCGAAGCCCAGACGGCTCACAGTCAAACCGGCGGCCGTGGCGCCGGTCAACTGCATGAATTTACGCCGACTGATCTGCATGAGTGACAGCCTCCTTTCGCAACGCTGTAAGGTCACGCCGGCCCCGGGTCCATGGACCTGTCCGGCAAATGGGGTTTATAGAGCCAAAGCGGATGATGGAATCGGGGAGCCCTGCCGGCACCGCAGAGAGGTGCTCGATCGTAAAACGGACTTGGGTGGCGCCAAGGCCGGCAGGTGCTCCCACGGCGATCATTCGCTACGATTTTCAGTTGTGTAGCAAATGGGGGTTACTGAAAGGTTAATCTACGGGGTTAGGAAGCGTCACCGGCCTGAATCTGTTGGTAGATAAGCTGGGTGCGGGTATCTGGCAGGGCGCCCAGTTGCTGCATCAGGGCATCGGCGAAGGCTTGGTAGACCCGCAACGCATCCCCCCTTCGGCCCAGACGGGCGTACAACTCCATCAGCGCCTGGGCGGCGGCCTCCAGGCAGGGGTCTCGCTGCAGCAGTTCGGCAAATCCATCCGCGGCGTCTTTGAACTGTCCCTGTTGAATCAATAGCCGCGCCTCGGTCTCGGTGACCTGCAGATAGGTGTCCCGCAAGGCCAAGCGCTTCATCTCCGCCCAGGGCGCATAGGGCTCCTCCGGCAAAAAGTCGCCACGGTATAGCCGGCGCGCTCGCCCACAGAGGCCGAGCAGGGCGTCGACCTCTAGTCGGGTACCGCCGGTGCGGATCTTTTTGGCGGCGTCGAGAAAGCGCGGCACATCCACCCGGCAGTGGTCTGGGTCCAGGGAGATGCGTCCTTCGTGGAGATGCAGGTAAGCCGAACGCACCCCACGCTCCAAATCGGGTTCCAGCACCTTGCGCAGCCGGTGAAGCGTAACCTTGAAGTTTCGTCCTGCGGCAGTGGGGTCCGCCTCGGGCCAGAGGGATTCAGTGAGGATCTCCTTGGGAATGTCTCGCAACCCGTGGACGATGACGGCCTTGAGGAGGAGTTTGGGCAGACGGCCGCCCCATTGTCGATCGAGGATGGGACCCCGACCCGCGATGGTGACGCTGAGACCGCCGAAGGTATGGATGTTCATCAGTGGTATCGTCTGTTCGCCGGCCGCCACAGCTATGGGCGCAGCGCCCGTCGGGGTCGGCGTCCCCATCGCCGGCGCCTCAGCGGCGGCCTCAACCGCTGTCGCGGCCGAGTGGGATTCGCCGCTGCTATCGGCTTTCAGGAGGCGGTCCAGTTCTCCGACATCCGCGCCAGATAGAAAGAGGAAAGCGGACCTTTCCCCGTCGGTCAGGAGGGTCCAGGCGGCCCGCAGGTGAGCGGCCGCGGCATCACGCTTTGCCGCATCATGGTGAACCAGGGCCATGGCCAAGTGGGCCTCGGCCAACAGGTTGGGCTGGCCACGCCTCACCCAGGCTTGGCGCAGCAGCCGGTTCAGGACCGTTCGGGCCGTTTTCCCATCCCCCTTGCGTCGGAGGGTCAGCCCGAAAATCAGGTCGGACTGGGCCTTGTACAGCTCCTGGGACGCCGACTGCTGCCAGCGGCGCGACGCCATCGTCACCTGCCGATGGGCCAAGTCGTGATGGGCCAGGTGATAATTGGCCAACGCCATCATGCGCAGGGCCAACCCTTCGTAGATGGGGTTGGCGGCCAAGGCGGCCACATCCCCCAGCTGGTAGCCGAATTGGAGCGCCTGGCGAGCATCCTTGCGGCCAATCGCCAGCCATCCGCAGAGGTCCAAATAGACCGGATAGAGGAAGATCAGACCGAAGGACTCGATCTCCTCCTTTAGGTGTTCAAGGCGTTGACCGGCATCCTGGTGGGCCCCCTTTTGGATGGCCAGCTCGATGCGCACCAGCCGATCGAGGATGCGGTATTCAGGGTAGGTGCTGCAGTGATCGCTGTCCGCCGCCGCCGACAGGGCTTTCTTGGCAGCGTCGAAGTCCCCTCGATAGATCTCCCCCAGGGCAAGCCCCACCATGGCATTCAGACGCAGCGCGTCATCCCCCATCTGTTCGGCCAATAGCACTGCCTTGCGACAGGCGGCGCAGCCCCGCTCGACGTCGTAACCGCCCACGATTCGCCCGATACCCACCTGCAGCCACAGCATGGTGCGGGCGAAGAGGTAGTGCAGGGTGCCCTTCATCTCCGCCATGAGCGATTCGGCGGCGTCCATCCATTGCATTTGCCGGGCCACGTCGGTGCCCAGAAAAACACCGCTCTCGATCAGGAAGGCCAGGGCCAACAACTCCCCGCGTCGGTCCCGTTCGGCGCGGAATTGATTCAGGGCGATGGCCAGATCCTCTTGATTGTGGTGCCCGCCATGGATGCGCCGGCTGAGTACCCGCAGCAGTCGGAGCCAGGGATCCTGGTTTACACTGCGGTCGGTCAGTCGCTCAAGCCATGCCGCCAGATCTGTCTGGCGTCCCCGGATGAAGAGGTCGAGTCCGATCTTTTTCACGCCGGCCGCTGCTTTGGCCTGTCTGCCGGCCCGCAGATAGTGGGCAATGGCGTTTTCCGTGGCGCCGTGCTCCCAGTAGAGATCACCGGCCCGCTCTTCGAGGGCATTGACCTCCTCGGGAGCGGTTTGTTCCGCCAGGCGGACCCGCAGGAACGCGTGGAAGAGATGATTATAGCGGTAAAGGCGCCGGCCGTCCTCCTGCTCAAAGGCCTGAATGAAGAGGTGGCGCTGCATCAATTCCTCTATGAACGGTTGGGCGTTGCCGACATCGCAGAGCCGTGAGGCGTCAGCAACGCTCAACCCATCCAGCACTGCGCTGCGCAGGAGAAAGGTTTGGATCGCCTCCGGCTGGGCGGTGAAGACCGTCTCCGAAAAAAACCGCAGCGCGTCGCCGGAAAGCTGGGCGGGCGCCTCCTCCACCAGGTACCGGGAACGGCGGTCTGCAGGAATTCGCGCCAGAACGGCGCTGAGGAGAACCAATCCACCGACCCAGCCACCCGTCATCGCTTCGAGGCGGCGCACTTCAGCCGGGCGCAGCACCATGGACAGTACCTGTTTGAAAAAAGTCTCTATCTCCGTCGGTGTGAATGCCAGCTCGGCGTTGGGGATCACCAGCGCCTGACGACGAACGCTGAGCTGTTGAAATTTCAGGCGAGGTTCGCGGCGCGACAGCAACAGCAGCCGCAAACCGATGGGTTGGTGGTCCAGCAGCGTCTGTAGCAAATCAAAACTGGCCGAAGCTCGGGGAAGATGTTCAAGCCCATCGATCACCAGCAGGCCTTCGGCCTGCCAGCCAACAAATAGCGCCTGGAGGCGGGCCTGCCAGCGGGCCGCCCCCTCCCCCGGCCCCAGTGCCAGCACGGGCTTTTCCAAAAAACGGTCCGGTTCGCGAAGGAGGTCGGCATGGTCCAAGGCGCGGACCAGCAGATAGTAAAGGTTGGCCGGATCGGCAGCCGCGCGGTCGAGGTCGATCCAGGCCACTGGGCTGTCCACGGTGTCGATGTAGGCGGCCGCAAGGGTGGTTTTACCCTGCGCGGCCTGCCCCAGGAGGAGAACCACCTTTGGCGCGGGACGCGTTTCAAGTCGCGCCATTAGACGAGGGCGCGCGACGATGGGCGGTAATTTCGGCGGTGTGAAAGTGGCGGTTAGATGCGCCTCCATGGACTACCCACAATCGAGGGCGAGTGACAGTTCGGAACCATCGCTTCAGGCGTTCGACCTGAATCGCGGAACGGGCTGAAAATCCTCTTAGCAGAAAGCGATTGGATTGAAAACCGGGTGGCTGGCGATCTTCAGGGCTATTTGTCAAACAGTGACCGCTGTGCTAGATTGGGGCCGCTTCAGTGTGAGGAGGGACATCCATGCGAAAAGTGTTGGTCATCGATGACGAAAAGGCGACCCTGACCATGTTCGGCCTCTTCTTAAAGGCCTATGGTTACGCCGTTCTGACCGCCGAAAATGGGGAGCGGGGTCTGGACCTCCTCAATGTCGAAGCGCCCTCCATCGTTTTTACCGATCTGAAGATGCCGGGGATGGATGGATTTGCGGTCCTGCGCAGCATCAAACGCCTCAAGCCGGCCACCGAGGTGATCGTCATCACCGGCCACGGCGATATGGATCTGGTCATCCAGGCTCTGAATCTGGAAGCGACCGATTTCATTAATAAACCTGTTACCCGCAGGGCGCTCGATGCGGCCCTCAAACGGGCCGAAACGCGCCTTCAGCTTCGCCACCCACAATCGGCCGAGATCACCCTTAAGGACGTCGGACGCATCGCCCGTATTGATATCGGCGGCACCCTGGGAAAGGAGAGTCGTCCCGCCCTCAAGGAGGTGTTTCAGCAGGCATTCAGCGCCCAGACGGGTGTCGTGCTGCATTTCGAGCGCAATGCCGCCGTCAATGGTGCCGGGATCGGCGACCTGGCGACCTGGCTGGCCAAGCTGCGCCGGCGGCAGACACGAGCCGCCATCAGCGGCCTATCGGATAATTTCCAGACCATTTTCGAGATGGTCGGCCTGGGCCGCTATGCGGATTTCTTCCCCAGTGCCGAAGAGGCGATCCGGGACCTGGAGGGCTCCTGAGGCCACCGCCTGTGACCATCCGCACCCAAAAATCAAACGCCCCCGACAGTCAACACTGCAGGGGGCGATCCCTTCCCTCACGCGGCGGTCGGCGAGGGTGTTATCGGCGCGGCACGGAGGACCACATCAGCCGTCGTCGATGCCGCCGGCGTCACCGTCGGTCATTTTAAGAGAGGATTTCAGCTTACTGAATATTTTCTGCCCCTCTTCATCGTCATCTTCAATCTCCTCTTCGAGAAGATCGTCGACCACCACCTCCTCATCGTCATCGGACGCTTCGGGGAGGCTCTCGCTCGTCTTAACGCCCTCTTGCGCGAACAACTCCTTGTCATCGAAAAACAGCTCAGTGGCGGGAAGATCGTCGCTGGCAATGAGGCCGATGACGGCATCCGCAATCTGGTCGGCGTAGAACCCTGGCGGGTACATATTATTGGTGCGGATCGCTTCGATCAAGGCCGACTTGCCGTGCGTCCGGGCCGTCGCCAGGTCCGCAGTCGCGTAGCTCTCCTGACACAGTAATGAGAGCATCTCCTTGTCCAGCTCGGCATACTCCTTGACGATGATCTCCGCACCGTCTTCCGATTTTTCGATCACATATTTTTGCTTCATGGGGCGTCTCCTAGGAGCCTTTTGGCGTTGCTATTCCAAAGGCGGGATCATTTCAGCCCATGCCAAAACCACAATTCCCCTAGGTTGTCAACATCGATTTCAAGAGCGTTTGACAATAGCTTTCATTAATTATATTGACCCCCATATCGGTAGGTGCTAATGAGACGGATTCAAATCTGGAGGGATGGCCGAGTGGTTTAAGGCGGCGGTCTTGAAAACCGTTGAGCGAAAGCTCCGTGGGTTCGAATCCTACTCCCTCCGCCATTTTCGTTGCGTCGTAAACTCGTCGGCGCCGCAATTCGATTGGGGAGTCTGGCCGGACCGTCAGATCCAGATATCAAGCGCCAACCAGAGACGATTCGATGAATTAGCACATAGACGGCACCCGGAGAGATGGCCGAGTCGGCTGAAGGCGCTCGCCTGCTAAGCGAGTGTGGGGGGAAACTTCCACCGAGGGTTCGAATCCCTCTCTCTCCGCCACCCATATGCAAAAGCCACTTTGGGGCCCGCCCCAAAGTGGCTTTTCTATTACACCGATCGATACGCGCGGACTCAGGGTTGCTGCGCCTTCATGTCGAAGGTCTCGTCAAAAATGGTGACCAGCTGAAGGGTTTGCTGACTAATCTTGAGGCAGTCGTTGTTGATCCCGTAAAACAGAATGCTCAGGCGCGTTTTGGACAAGCCATTGCGGATACGGGCGATCTGTTCGGTGTCAATTGTCTCCAAGAGCTGCTTCAACGCAACGTAGTGTGCTGCGATGCGGCGGTAATCGAACACTTCACGCCGCTCCAGGACCCGGGTCGTGTCCGTTAGGAGGTTCTCCACGCAGGTGCGCACACGCTGAAGCGCCTTGCGCTGCTCCGGCAGCAGCCCGGCATGCTGATTGGAGGTATGCACATGGCAGCGCAGGATCATGTCGCGCATGCTTTCGGCGATCTCCTGGAGGGCATACACCACATAGGCATACTTGCCGGCGTGATTGGCCTCCTCCTGCCCGAGCAGGCGCAACGTTTTGAATATATTGGCGACGATGATGTTGGACCAGGTCTGCAGCCGGTTGGTCTCACCGCGCAATTGTTTGAGCTGCCTGCGGTTCTCGGTAAGAATGCCGTCAAAGCAGGTGCTCAAGTTGTGGCGAACCACCGCCAGATAGCGCCCGCTGGCCTCGAAGCAGCCGCGGATGGCCACATCGGCGTCGGACACGCGTTTGAGATCCAAGACCTCCATCTCCTGGGCCGCTTTTTCGCGCCGTCCGTGAATGCGAAAGTTGCGCAGCACGACGAATGCCACCAGGATCAACAGAACGGCGATGGCAATCCCCTTAAAATAGTAGAGGGCGAAGGCGAAGGTCAGGGCTACCGAGAAGGCCATCAGGGCGGTGAAGAACCAGCCGCCGATGACGGTGAGGACCCCGGTGACCCGGTACACCGCGCTTTCCAACCCCCAGGCCCGATCCGCCAGACTGGTTCCCATGGCGACCATGAAGGTGACATAGGTGGTGGAGAGGGGCAGTTTCATGCTGGTGGCCCAGGCGACCAAGGCGCTTGCCACCATGAGATTGACGCTGGCGCGCAGCAGATCGAACTCCGGGGTGCTGCCATCATAGCCCGGCGCCGGCTGGTAGCCTTGCGGATCCAGGCGCTGATGGGCCCACCGCCGCAGCGGTGCCGGGAAGATCACCCGCACTCCCTCTAAGATGCCCACCATCATGCGGACCACGATACGGGAGAGTTGGGAAGAGTCGAAGCGTTCCAGTCCCTCCCCCTGGCGGCCCAGGTTCACCTCGGTACGGGTGACCGTGCGCGCTTTGCGCGATACCCACAAGGTCCCCACCATGATGAGTCCCGCCCCCAATAAGAAAAAGGTGTTGGTTTGAACGGACTTGGCCAGGCCGTCCATGGTGAGGGTCAAGGGCGCACTGCTGGTCTGGGCGAGGGCGTAGGCGCTGAAGCTGGCCAAGGGAACGCCCACAAAATTGACCAGATCGTTGGCGGCAAAGGCCATGGCCAAAGCGAAAGTGCCCGCCAGAACGACGGGTTTGAGGATATTGACGCGGGTAAACAGCTGCAGCACTTGGAAGAGCAGACTGAAGCCGACGAAACCGATGGTCATGATGGTCCAGGTGTGGCTCCGGATCCAGGCCACCACTTCGGGTGTCATGAAGGAGGCCCCCTTGGAGCCTTTGATCAGAATGAAATACGTGATCATGGTGAGCGCCAAGCCGCCCCACAGGCCGCCGTAGCGCCTCAACCGCCTCTGGTAGTCGAAGGTGAAGAGCAGGCGGGTGGCGAATTGGGCAAGCGCCCCGCAGCAGAAGGCGATCCCCACCGAGAGGAGGATTCCCGAAATGATGGCCAGCGCCTTGGCGGAATTGATGTACTGCCCCAAGGCCCAGAGGCCCTCGCCGTTCAGGGTGATCTTGGCCAAAGACACCGCGATGGCCGCCCCCAGCAATTCAAACACGATGGAGACCGTCGTCGAGGTGGGCAGCCCGAAGGTGTTGAAAAAATCCAACAGCAGGACATCGGTGATCATGACGGCCATAAAAATAGTGAGCAGTTCCGGCATGAGAAAGAGGTGGGGATGAAAAATGCCCTTGCGGGCAACCTCCATCATACCGCTGGAGAAGGTCACACCGGCCAGGATGCCGAGGCTGGCGATAATCATGATGGTGCGTCGAGGGGCGACCCGGGAACCCACCGAAGAGTTTAGAAAATTGACGGCATCGTTGCTGACACCCACCATCAGGTCCATGATGGCCATGATAAACAGGATACCGACGGCGAACAGATACAATTGCATAACAACCTCGACCTCATGAGAAATGGTGCCGGAGCCTCGGCGGAACATCGACCATTGACGTTGGAGCAACCGCAGAAGGAGCATTTTCGGCTGCGCCAAACTAATCGCCAAATGTTAGAGAATTGTTAGCGCAAATGCAATTGTTAGAAAATGATGAGGCGAATTAAAAATCGGCGGCGGGACGGGAGCGCTGGCCCGGCTGAGGGCATGCCGGCGGTTATGGGTGAGAGCGGGTCGGGGCGCTGATGCACCATATTATTTGGTGCGGTCCTGAAGGGCGTCCAGTGCTTCCTTGGTGGCCAGATATTTTTCGGTGGTCACCCGCAGGCGCTGCGCCAGTGCCTCAGCGAAGCCCCGATAGAGCGTATAGCGGAACGCGTAGCGGTTGTTGGTGGGCAGGCGGTCAATGTGGGCCAAGTTGATGCGAAGGCAGCTCACCGCCGTCACCGCCTGGACAGAGGCGGAGCGCATCCCGTAGTCGATGACGCCCATCTCGCCGAACAGGTCGCCGATGCGCTGGAGGCTGGCCATTTCACGACCCCGTTTGACGATGCGGACCTTACCGGATAGAAGATAGTAGATCCAGCCCCCATAACTGCCCTCGGCAATAATGGTGTCCCCAGGATCGAACGCGTCGATCCGGCTGATGCGGGCCAGGTCTTGAAGGGCGTCGTCGGCCAGCAGATCCAGGGCCGGCATACGCCGCAGCGTCTCGGCAATCAGTGCTTCGCTATGGTTCGATTTACCAGCAGTGTCTTCCGCCATTCCGCGCGCCCCTCTGACGGCAGGATTCAACGATAGAATTCGTTAACATAACACCAGCTTTGGGGGTTGATCAACCGCACATAATGCGCTTGACAAAGAATCCCATCCCTAATAGGTATGGTCTCTTGAACCCCTCTCGGAACACACATCTGCCGAACGCAGGGTCGCGTCGCAGATACGATCATAAAAATCATGAAAGGAGACGGAAACACATGTCAAATCTGATCCCCCCCCATGGCGGCAAAGGGCTCACCATCTGCTTGCTGGAAGGCGCCGAGCGTGAGGCAGAACTGAAAAAGGCCGAAGGCCTCAAGAAGGTGACCATTTCGCCGCGTGTCAAAGGTGACCTGATCATGATCGGCAACGGTGGCTTCAGCCCCCTGACCGGTTTCATGACCAAGGCCGACTGGAAAGGTGTCTGCGAGAGTTTCCTGACGGCCGATGGCACCTTCTGGCCGGTGCCGGTGTGCCTCGACGTGGATCAGGCCGATGCCGAAGCCATCGCCGATGGCGACGAGATCGCCCTCTACGATCCGGAAAACGACGAGATCATGGCCACGATGAAGGTCACCGAGAAGTTCGCTCTCAGCGTCGAGGACAAGAAGTGGGAATGCGAGAAAGTCTTCATGGGCGAAGGCACCCCCACGGCGGAAGAGTTCTGGAAGATCGCCGAAGAGGATCATCCTGGTGTACAGATGGTCATGGGGCAGAAGGATGTCAACCTGGCCGGCCCGGTCAAGGTGCTGAGCGAGGGCGAGTATCCCACCGAGTTCGCCGATGTGTATCATCGTCCTGCTGAATCCCGTCAGCTGTTCGAGGAGCGCGGGTGGAGCGAAGTGGCTGCCCTGCAGCTGCGCAACCCCATGCACCGCTCCCACGAATACCTCTGCAAGATCGCCGTTGAGGTCTGCGACGGCGTCTACATTCACTCGCTGGTGGGCAATCTCAAACCCGGCGATATCCCAGCCGATGTGCGCGTCAAATGCATCGACGCCCTGGTGAAACACTACTTCGTCGAGAAAAACGTCATCCAAGGCGGCTATCCCCTGGATATGCGCTATGCCGGTCCGCGCGAAGGCCTCCTGCACGCCGTCTTCCGTCAGAACTATGGCTGCTCCAAGATGATCATCGGCCGCGACCACGCCGGCGTGGGCGACTTCTACGGCATGTTCGAAGCCCAGACCATCTTCGACAAGATCCCCAGCCCCGAGGGCGGTAAGGGTCTCCTCTGCCAGCCCCTGAAGATCGACTGGACCTTCTACTGCTACAAGTGCGACGGCATGGCCTCCCTGAGAACCTGCCCCCACGAGAAAGAGGACCGTGTTCTGCTCTCCGGCACCATGTTGCGCAAAATGCTGTCCGAGGGCGGTGAACTGCCCGACCACTTCGGCCGTGACGAGGTTGTCGCTATCCTGCGCGAGTACTACGAGGGCCTCACCGACAAGGTCGAGATCAAGACCCACAAGGCGGCCACCGGTAACTAGGCCACAGGGGATAAATACCCAGACAGCCTGAAGCAAGTTCCTAAAAGGGCGTCCCGCAGTTTACGCGGGGCGCCTTTTTCATTTGCGCGAGAGGCCAAGGCCGCAACACCATTCGAAACGCTGGACGGACCATTTTGGTTCAGCTGAAGTATGAGCGCGTAGAGCGCGCTTCGGCCGATTAGACAACACGGCGATTTAACCGCACAAAATAAAAGGAGCCGTCCCAGGAGACGGCTCCTTTTTTACTTTTCAATCAGCGTAGAGGCTTGCGGCAGCCTGGGCAATTACTTTCGTCCGCTATACTCCTGATAGGTCATGGCCACGGTGCGGTAGACGATATGGGCCAGTTTGGAAAACGGCGTGTAGGCGAAGAGGGCCCACACGAAAATGATATGGATCCAGTAGACGATGGCCATCAAACCGAAGGCCCCGCCCAAGCGCAGCAGCTGGGTCAGCATGCCGGTGATGCCCAGGGCCAGCACCATGCCCACCAGGTACCAGTCCCAGTAGGTGGTGGCCTCGTCGCCCATCCGCTTTTTCATCAAAATCAATCCGCCGATGATCAGGGCCAGGCCGCCCAGATTGCCCAGCCATTTGACCGGGTTGATCTGACGATACGGGCCTTCGATGTGGAAGATCCACTCGGCGACGAAAAAGCTGCCCGTCACGATGAAGAGGGCGATGAAGCCGAAGAGCACCATCATGTGGGGGGTGGCCCGGTCGGCATTGTCGGTGCACTCATTGAACTTGTCGTGCTTGAGAATCGTCGGTACGGTTTTGATCAGCGCCTGCACAAAGCCGGCGGGGTCGATGGTGGTCTTGTCCGTTTTGCCCTCTGCCACGGCATTTTCATGGATGGCCGAGATGAAGCGTTTGAGCCCCAGGGCGAATACGGCGATGGCGCCGGTGAAGGTGGGAATCATGATGATGTCCACCAGGTAGTTGTTGATGTAGCTGTGGCCCCAGAGGTGGTCGCCGGTGGGGGCGAAGTTGAGCCAGTTGATCCCCACCATCTTGAGCAGCAGTCCCACCACCAGGAAGATCACCGCCGGGATGGCCAGCAGAATGGGCAGCTTCTTGGGGTCGCTGACCATCTTGGCGAGGGCTTTGGGCGTGGCGTATTCCGCCACGGCGGCGGTCCGCAGTGCGGCCAGGACGTCTCCCGGTTTGGCCCCGCGGGGGCACTTGGTACTGCAGTCACCGCAGTTGTGGCACAGCCAGATGTCGCCGCTGTTGATCAGGCGGTCTTTGAGACCCCACGAGGCGGCTATCATCTCCTTGCGGGGATAGGGTTTGGTGTCCGGGCTGATGGGACAGGCCACGGCACAGGTGGCGCACTGGTAGCACTTCTTGACATCGGCGCCGCCCAGGCGGGAGACTTCCTCGATAAACCCAACATCTGGTTCGACAAGATATGAATCTGCCATGGATAATTCCTCCTAACTAGGCAAACAATGCTGTATGACAACCGGCCCAGGGCAGCGGCAGACCGCTGCCCTGGGTGAAAGATCCCGGGCGGTTTAGAAGCCCTTGAAGGGGTTGGGTCCCAGACCTTCGATCAAGTCCACGAAATCGTTTATGATCGTGGGGACCTTGTCGTATTCGTCGATGGCCACTTGGAACTGGGCCACGCGCTCCTCCTCCAAGGCCAGGCTTTGCAGGGCGTCGCCGATCTTCTTCATACGGATTTCGGCCAGTTCGCTGCCCTTGACGAAGTGACACTGGTAATCGTCGCCGTGCTTGCAACCCAGGAGGAAAACGCCGTCCATCCCCTGGGAGAGAGCGTCCTTGATCCAGATCACGTTCACCGACCCCAGGCAGCGGACCGGGATGAGGCGTACATCAGCGGAGTAGCTGAGCCGGTTCAGGCCGACGACGTCCAGGGCCGGATACGCGTCATTCTCGCACACCAATCCGAGGATCCGCAGGGGCGGCTCTTCGTAGTCGTCTTCGCTGGGCACCCCCACGGCTTTGACCATGGAGCCGATACTGTCAATATTGTAATCGGCGAAGCCGATGATGCGCTCGGGGCAAGCCCCCATGCAGGTGCCGCAGCGGCGGCAGCGATTGGGGTTGGGTTTGGGTGTCCCCTTCTCATCGTCGTCCAGGGCGCCGAAGGGGCACTCTTCGGTGCAACGTTTGCACTGGGTACATCTCTGGAAGAAGAAGTCGGGGAAGGTCAAATCACCCGACCGCGGATGCACGGAAACGCCGCGGCAGGCACACTCAATACTCTGGATCGCCTTGAGGGCGGCACCGCTGGCGTCTTCCATGGACTCTTCAACCGTCATGCTGCGACGGACCGCGCCGGCGGCATAGATGCCCGTCCGTTGGGTCTCGTAGGGAAAGCATATGAAATTGCTATCGCAATATCCCTTGAAGAGGTCGATGTCGCGGAAGGCCGGTCCCTGACGATAGGCCATATTGACCACCGGGTCGTCCACAGTCGCCGGCACCATACCAGCGCCGAGGACCACCAGGTCGGCCTTCACCTGGAGTTTTTCACCCAGGAGCGTGTTGGTGGCATCGACGACAAGGCCGTCGCCGTTCTTACCGACCTTGACCACCTGACCCTTGGACATGAAAATGCCCGGATCCTGCTGGAGGTTCTTGTAGAAAAGCTCAGACAGGCCGGGCGTCCGCATGTGCTGGTAGAAGATATAGGCCTTCCCGTCGCTGTAATCCTCGCGGACATACTTGGCCTGCTTGAGGGCCACCATGCTGGTCACCGCGCCGGCATATTCAAAATCGTCGTCGTTTTCATCTTTCCCCGGGCTCTGGACGAACACCACCGATTTGGCTTCCTTACCGTCCGAGGGTCGCATGAGCTTGCCCTTTTTGGCCAGCATCTCAAACTCGGCATTGGTAATGACGTCGGGCGAGTCGCCATATCCCAGGTGAGCGAAGGCGTCGCCCTCTGGCTTGGCCGGCTGCCAGCCGGCGGCCAGGATCACCGCCCCGTATTTCTCGCCGTCGGGATCGAATTGCAGGATATCCTCCCTGCCGGCATTGTACTCGAGGTACTTCTCGTGCTGCGCCTCCACGTCCAGCTCCTTGCCGTCCGCGTCCACCTTCATCTCTTCTGGCAGGGGATAGGGAACGTCGAAGGGAATCTTCTCGCCCGGCTTCTTAAGGGTCACGGTGAAATCGCCCGGTTCGCCAGCGATGCGGGCCACAACGGTCTCCGTCTTGATGCTGATCTTGCTGTCGGACTCGACCGCCGCGATCTTGTCGGCCACCATGGGCGGTGACAGATCGGTATAGGGCGCGGCGACGGGGAGTTGACTGCGCCAATTGTTGGCCTGGCCGCCGAGGACGGCTTCCTTCTCCACCAGGGTCACTTCGTAGCCGGCCGCGGCCGCGTCCAGGGCCGCCGACATGCCGGTCATACCGCCGCCGATCACCAAGATGCGGTTGGAGAAGGACTCCACCTCGTAGGCCTCGGGCAGCGTGATCTTCTCGACCCGCGCCATGCCCATCTTGATGTAGTCTTCGGCCATCATCTGGAGGCGATCGAAATGGACACCGTCATCCTTCTGCTCTTCGGTGACCACGGGATAGGCATCGCGCGGATGGGACCACACCACGCCTTCACGCAGGTTGACCCGATCGACCAGGCAGTTGTCGAAACGGAAGGTATCGAAATTCACCCGGCGGGAGCAGGCACCGATCACCAAGGTATTGGTGCCCTCGGTGATATCGCCCTTGAGTAGTTCGACGCCGGCGTTGCTACACAGAAAGGGGTGGGTTTTTACCGGCAGGCCTTCCTCTTTGGGCACACCACACAATGCATCGATATCCAATGCATCGCCAATGCCGCAACCCGTGCAGATATAGACACCATATTTCTTATCCATGGATTAACCTCCTACTTCCTCGCCAGGGTTTGAATCGCCTTGAGGGCCATACCGGTCGCGTTCTGATTGGACGATACCACGTCGGCCGGTTTGTTGGCGCAGCCTGCCGCGAACATGCCGCCCGTGTCGAAATCGTTGATGATGAAACCATCTTCCGTCATGGTCAGATCCGCCGACAGCTTGGCGTTGGCGGCCGTGGGCTGCATGCCGGTGGCGAGGACGACCATGTCGACGGTCTGGCGCACCTTCTCCCCGCTGACCGCATCCTCGGCCACGACGGTGACCTGACGGCTGGACGGATCTTCGCTGACCTCGGCGACCTTGCCCTTTACGAAGAAGACCTTCTCGTCCGCTTTGATCATGTTATAGAATTTCTCGTAGCGCTGCCCGGGCGCACGCATATCGATGTAGAAGATGTACACTTCGGCCTCGGGATACCGCTCGCGGATGTAGGTGGCCTGCTTGAGGGACGCCATGCAGCAGATGTAGGAACAATAGGGCAGGTGGTTCTCGTCGCGGGAACCGGCGCACTGGACGAAGGCCACGCTTTCCGGCGCCTTGTCGTCGCTGGGACGCAGGATCTGCCCCTTGGTGGGTCCGTTGGGCGCTGCCATGCGCTCGAGCATCATGTTGGTGACGATATTGTCGTACTGGCCGAACCCCAGGTTGTCGATGCGGGTGGCGTCGTAGGGCTCCCACCCCGTCGCCCAGACGATGCTGCCGACCTTGAGATCGAGGCTCTTCGGTTCCATCTCCAGATCGATGGCGTCGTATTCACAGGCCTCCTTGGCCTTGGTGGCGTCATCGGTGCCGATGATCTGAGGAGAGATCACATAGCGCGCCGGAAACGCCATCTCAAATGGCAGGTAGGCGCCCTTGCTGCGATCCATGCCGAAGTTGAACTCGTTGGAGATCTCCATGTCGCAGGCTTCGGCGCAGGCCCCACAGAGCGTGCAGTTCTCATTGACATAACGCGGGCTGACCTTCACGCTGACCGCATAATCACCGGGCGCACCGTCGACCTTCTCCACCTCGGCCTGGGTGAGCACCGTGATGCGGGGGTTGTCCTTGATGCGCCGGAAGTTGATCTCAAGGCCGCAGGTGGGGGGACAGAGCTTGGGAAAGTACTGATTCAGCTGCGCCACGCGCCCGCCCAGATACGGGTTCTTCTCGACAAGATACACTTCGTAGCCCACTTCGGCCGCTTCCAGCGCGGTGGTCAGGCCGGCGATGCCGCCGCCCACCACCATGATGCTTCCACTCACAGGGGCTGATTGGTCGTTTGTCATGCTATCCCTCCGTGCATAAACAGTTTCTGTACGAGGTGTTCAATATTCGGTGGTCACCAGCGAACTGCATTCAGGCGATACCCTTGTAAAGATGAAACCGGAACCTTGTACCTGGACGGAACCGCCGGCATCCGCAAATTCCAGCTACCAGGTTCGAGTTTCACGGTTGCACCGGAAGGCGCAGGCCCCGATCACCCTCAGCGGGTCGGGGAAAGGTGCGATGGCGCGCGCACCTGGCTTTCCGTGCCACCAAAAAGGATATCGCCTGAGACGAAAGTGGCTGATGACGATAGGACATCAAGTGGGACGCCCGCGGCCGAGCCGTCTCAGCGGGCCGCTGAAGACCGCATATCGACGGCATTTGAAGCCTAAATACTCGATGCCGGTAATAAAAACCTCCAGGCGCCAGACGGCACCTGGAGGCAGTACTTATTCGACTAGATCACAGTCGACCTTCCATTAGTCCGGGATGATCTTGATATAGGGCACCTTCTTCACATCCCACTCCTTCTTCTCCGGATCGAACTTGGAGTTGACGAAGCAGAACCAGTTCTCGTCATCCTGGCCCGGATGGTCGGCCTGATAGTAGAAGCCCGGGTAACGGGTTTCTTTACGGAAGGAGATGTGACGCAGGTGGGCTTCCACCGTCCAGATGCGGTGTTCGATCTCCCAGGCACGCATCAGCTCGTGCAGGTCACCGGCCGCCAGCTTCTCGCAGTCTTCGCGCATGGTCTGGAGCAGATCCATGACGATCTCGAGAGACTTGCTGGTGGTCATGTAGTAGGTGGCGGTACCAGCACCATACTCATGGGTGGCCTTCATCAGGCGGTACATCATGCCGTTGGGCTTGATGTAGTTGGGGTTAATGTCCGCCATGGTGGTGTAGTCGCAGTTGTCGAGGTAGGTGCGGACCGGTTTGTAGACCAGGTCGACCAGCTCTTCATTGGACTGCTTCAGGGTCGGGGTGAAATCGGCGAAGTCCGTGGCGTAGCGCACCATCTGCTTGGCGGCGATACGACCCTCAGCATGGGAGCCAGAGGAGAACTTGTGACCGGAGCCGCCCACGCCGTCGCCGGAAGTGAACAGACCTTCAACCGTCGTCATCTGTTTGTAGACCTTCCCGTTGCGGGCTTTGATCTTGTAGTCATCCGGGACCCAATCCAGATCGGGACCGGAGGCCCACAGACCGCAGCAGCCGGAGTGGGAACCCAAGAGATACGGCTCGGTAGGCATGATCTCGGAGTTTTTCTTCTCCGGCTCACAGTCCTGAGCACACCACAGGTTGGCCTGGCCGCAGGTCATGTCGAGGAAGTCTTCCCAAGCTTCAGACTCAAGGTGCTTGAGCTCCTTCTTGTCCATGGTAGCGCCGAGTTCGGCCAGAGCGGTAACGGTGTCCATGATGATGGGGCCGCGGCCCTCTTTCATCTCGAACAGCATCAGGTGGTTCCGCAGACAGGTCGGGGTGATGGCGGCGGTGCCGTAAGGCGCATAGCGCTCCAGCTCAGCCTTGGCGGCGTCGCTGCCCGCGTAAGGTTCGCCCAGACCATTGAGGGTTTTGGCCTTGAACAGCAGGAACCACGCGCCGACCGGGCCGTACCCGTCTTTAAAACGGGCGGGCGTGAAGCGGTTCTCCATCATGGTCAGCTCGGCGCCGACCTTCATGGCCATGGTGTAGGTGGAACCGGCGTTCCAGACCGGGTACCAGGCGCGACCCTTGCCCTCACCGACCGAACGGGGCTGGTAGATGTTGACGGCGCCACCACAGGCCACCATCATGGTCTTGCACTTGATGACGTAGACTTTGTTCTCGCGAACGGAGAAACCGACGGCGCCGGCGATCTGATTCTCGACGTTGGCGTCCAGCAGCAGCTCGACGATGAAGCAGCGCTCGATGATGTTGTCTTCGCCCAGGGCGAGTTTGGCGGCTTCGGCGACGATGCGTTTGTAGGACTCGCCGTTGATCATGATCTGCCATTTACCGGTACGTACCGGCTGGGCACCACTTTTAAGGGTACCCATCTTCTGACCTTTTTTACCGTCGAGGTTCTTGCCATCTTCGGTCTTCTTCCAGATCGGTAGGCCCCACTCCTCGAACAGGTGGACGGAGTCGTCCACGTGGCAGCCCAGGTCGAAGATCAGGTCTTCACGCACCAGGCCCATCAGGTCGTTGCGCACCATGCGGACGTAGTCGTCCGGAGAGTTCTCGCCGATGTAGGTGTTGATGGCGGACAGGCCCTGGGCGACGGCGCCGGATCTCTCCATGGCGGCCTTGTCACACAGCAGGACGCTCTGGCCGTCTTTCAACCATTTGTGGACCTCAAACGCGGTACCGCAGGCAGCCATACCACCGCCGACGATGAGTACATCAACTTCACGCTCTTCGACTTCAGGATCCCTTACGGCTTTGAGTTCACCCAGAGGTTTGTTCGGTAATGCCATATTTATCCTCCTAAAATAATAGAGATATCAGATTTTTGCGTATGATGTTGCGATTGCAAACAATACCAGCAGATAGGGATCGTTAGGCCAATTCTTTCGGCACCGGCAGTTCATAGCCGTCGGCTTCCTGGGTGGAGAGCAGGTTGCTTTCCAGATCCTGGCCTTTCAGATCCGCATACGCATTGGCAGCGCCTTCTGGCGTGGTCCGGATGGGGAACTTGAAGCGTTTGATGAGGCCGTTGCGGAACTTACAGGTCCACATGACATCCTCGGTACCCATCATGGGCATAATGCTGGATCCCAGCGGCACGAAGTCCGCGTAGCCTCTAACCTCGATTGCCTGGGTGGGGCAAATTTTGACACAGGAAAAGCACTCCCAGCACTGATCCGGTTCCTGGTTGTAAGCCTTCATCTCATTGGGTTCCAGGACCATCAGGTCGTTGGGGCAGATGTACATGCAGGCGGTCTTATCGCCACCTTTGCAGCCGTCGCATTTTTCCTGAATGACAAAACTCGGCATTTACAATACCTCCTAAGTTTTAACGGTGATTGAATCAAAACTCGCATTTTCCAAACCTAGTTTGGAACAGCCTTCCTTTTCGCACCCCCCTTCTCAACTTAAGATTTACATGTCGAACCGTATCCACAGTAGACCAAGGGTCTATTCCAAACACGTCACAGCGCAACCATCCCGTTAATTTCACTCGAGAAATGGTCGCATGAGATGTATATTTGTATCAATATGGCAGCAATATTACGTATGATTTCAGGAAGATATCGTGAAGCAAGGTAAGTTGTTTACCACCCCGCCAGTGCCTTGTCAAGTGTTTTCAGGGAGCTCAAATTGCAAAGGTGCCAATCACTTACAGACCGTTGGAACGGTTTGGCACATGTAGACACTCAAGCCGCTGCTACCACTATATGTGGTAGATAAAGGCGGGTGATGGCCCGATGCGCCGATTGACAATCCGCCCCAAGCAGGGCAATATGCGTCGCGTCGGCACTGTTACGAGATCGAACCATCACAAGGAGGCCCCGCTCCATGGCCGTCGCGTTTGAGCCCCTGACACCGCAGCAGACCTTCCGCTTCGCCTGCCACCCGAAGGTTCCCTGCTTCAACCACTGCTGCCGCGACCTGACCCAGCACCTGACCCCCTATGACATACTGCGTCTGAAAGCGTGCCTCAACCTGACCTCCGACGCCTTCCTGAAGGCCTACACCCTCGAAAACACAGGGCCTCGCAGCGGCCTGCCGATCATCACCCTCAAACCGATTGGCCAAGAGCGCCGCTGCCCCTTCGTCACCGCCAGCGGCTGCCGCGTCTATGCCGACCGACCGGCCTCCTGTCGCACCTATCCCCTCGCCAGGGCGGTGGGAATTCGCCCCGGCAACGGCGAACGGATCGAGCAATTCGCCCTGATTCGAGAGCCCCATTGCCAAGGATTCCGGGCCGCGCAGCGCCAAACCGCCGCCGAGTGGGTGGCCGACCAGGAGTTGGCGCTGTACAACGAGATGAACGATCTCCTGCTGCGACTGATCCAGCAGAAAACGCGGCGGGGAAAGCCGCCCCTCACGCCCAGCGAGCGCAACTTGTTCCACCTGGCCTTGTACGATCTGGACCGCTTTCGCAGCCGTCTCGCCGCCGGTGGGCTTCGCGGTGCCGGCGACCTCCCGTCGACGCTCGCCGCTGACACCGCCCGCACCGGCGATGATGTCGATCTGCTGCGGTTCGCGATCCAATGGGTGGAGGCCGTTCTCTTCCCTTAAGCGCATCCCGCCCGACGCTGTGCCATCCATTTTTCCGTTCGCCCGGGGACCGAACAGGTACCTCAACGGCAAGAACCTCTCCCCTCTTCGCGCATATGACGGCTACGCCGACATCTACTATATAGAGGTACCCTGAGGGCGCGTGAAATTCTCCGCCGCCAAAGGCCCCGACCTGGGCAAGGGGTCATCCAAGCGTAGCCAACTGGCCAAGATTCGCGCCAAGTGAGCGACACCGAAGCCGGCGTCTTTCTGGATTTCGCCCCTTGTGAAGACGACCGGATGCGCCCCAACGCCTTCGTGGGACAGCCGGTGGGCCGTCGTCGCCGAGATCGGCACGAAGGAGGCCTTCGCGGCGACCATGGCCCAGGGGAATTTCAGCAGCAGCGTGGCAGTAAAATAGGGTGACGAGATCGGCGAAATCAATCACCTCACGGAGGAGATGAACCTCAGCAGCAAGGTCGGTGAAAGCGCCGGCCAGTCTCACCGCGCTGGCCGGACAGCTCAAGCAGATGGTCCAGCG
>JASJCL010000099.1 GCA_030066015.1 Desulfosarcinaceae bacterium
CGCGTCGATGCGGCTCAGGAGCAGCGACTTGGTGTGAATGGTCCGGTCGTGTAGGTGACGATACTGGTCGATGGCGGCATTGAGGTGGACAACCTCCTGGGCAATGGCGACAATCTGGCCCTGCGCAGTGGTGAAGATGGCCCTTGTATCTTCGGAACCCGGGGGAATGGCGCGCAAGGCGAGATTGATTTCTTCGAGCCGTTTTCCCGCAGCCTCCCGATGCTGCTGCAAGCGCTCCGCAGTGCCCAGGAAGTTGTGGCGAATGTGGAGCAGGTGTATCCGCAGCTCGTGGTGAATTTCAAACAGTGCCGGTACGATGATGGCCAATTGATGAATGTAGTCTGCCTTGTCATGACTGTGGGCCGATAGCTGGAATTCGTGTTCAAGAACGGCCTGGTCCAATTGGGCGATGGTGTCGTGGTTGGCGCGCAAATGCCCTTGAAGACGCACCAGATGATGGGCGAGCCCTTGGGCCAGTTCGAAGAGATCTTCTGTGTGCCTGACGAAGGGAGCGAGTTGCGGTTCGATCGTCTCCCTCATCCATTCCGGATCTGCGGCGATCGACGCCATCTGCGTCTTGAACTCTGCCTCGGCATGCGCGACCGTCTCCAACTCCCTCGGGAATTGGGTGAGGAAGGAATGGGTTTCGGCAAATATTTGATCAAATTGTCGGCTAATGGCTGTGTTGTCCAAGAGGGCGGAGACCTTGTCATCGACGAGGGATACGACAAATCGCTTGATCTGCACCGATACGATGGCGTTCACCAGCAGCAGGGAGGTCACCAAAAAAAGGATGGCCAGAATCATGGAGACCAGTTTTTGGATGAGGGTCAATTTTTGAAGCCTGTCTCGGATCATTGCCATGGGTCCTCTTGCACGAGGTTAAGATCACGACACGAAGAGAAGATCTTCAACATGTCGCGATCGGGAGATACGGAAATGGATACCGAGCTGTCGGGCCGCTTCTGCGGCTTTCGACACCGCGATGACGCCGCCGATGGGTCTACTCTTCCAACCGAACAATTTCGGTGCCGACGATGAACCTACGATTGGGTGGGATGCCCAGTGCACGCATGACGTCGATATTCAACATCCGTTTTCCAAATCTATTCCGGCGAATCGGAATCTGATGGACGGGTGTCCCATCCAAGGCCTGCAGCATCATTTCGGCCGCATTCTCGCCCTGTGCCTGGCCGGATTTGACCACGGCGCACAAGACACCGTATCTGACATGAAAATCGTTGGCACCGATCAACGGCTTGCCATAGGCTTGTGCAATCCTTTGGGTGGCAATCTGGTTATCCCACACCTTGCCGTCATTGCCGA
This sequence comes from Desulfosarcinaceae bacterium, assembly GCA_030066015.1. GTDB lineage: Bacteria > Desulfobacterota > Desulfobacteria > Desulfobacterales > Desulfosarcinaceae > JASJCL01. The sequence continues at coordinate 1,327 of JASJCL010000099.1, forward strand.
TGATACCATTGGTGGCACCCACAAAGAGCAGGTCACTGGTCTCCTGGAAAAACTGGGCGGCGCTGATGGCCTCGCTCTCCGTGTTCACCAGGCGGAAGCCGGTCATTTCCACCAGATAGTCCTGGACCTCCTTTTCTACCTGCGCTTTGATGGCCTCCCCCGAGGGGCTCGCTCTGGCGATGAAACCGATGGTGGTGACGGTGGGCACCATCTGTTTGGCCATCGATATGGACTCCCGGATGAAGTTACGCTCCAGAATTCCGGTGATATATTGACTGGGGTAGCCGTAGGCGTCGGGCGCCGCATTCACGCCACAAAAGACGATGGGCAGCTGATGCTTGTCCTTCAAATAGGGCAGCACGAACATGGACTGGGCATTGTCATCTGCCGTGATGACGCCGTCCGGCTTCAAGGCCAGAAAGCGGGCATAGGCCTGCTGCGCCATGGCCTCCCCACCCTTGAAATCGCGCTTCGTGTTCATGTAGAAATAGTGCCGGTCGTACCGCTCCTGGAGGACGGAATCGATGCCCGCACGTATCTCCTGACACCATGGATTGTCGCGTTCATAACTCATCACAATGAAAACCTTGCCCGGTGCTGAATGGGCAAGGCCCCCGCAGGCCAGCGCGATGAAAACGGCAAACCCTACCAGACGACTACCGACGCAGTTCTTTGACAAGGCATCCCCCTTTTTTCAGGTCTATACGGCTCCCAATGCTACAACACCGACAGCCTTGAAAACGCTATGCCGGTGTGGATGTGGCGCTATAGTTTTGGCAATATCGGGGCGTCAGAAGAAGATCAGGCGAAGGGCGCTGGTGGCGGAAGAAGCGAGGGGGCGTGGCACGCTGGTTTCGACCGGAATTTCGCTATGTTGGCGACCCAGATCCACAATACATTATTGGCAGATATTTGCAAGTACACCGGCGTGTTCGCGGTGTTGTGGGACCACCATCGATGCGATTGGCAGCCATTTCGTCGGTTGACCGCTGGCGACCGCTGGGCCGTCCAATGGCAAGTGTGCGCACGCGAAGGAGAAGATGCCGAACACGGGGACGGTGATCCATGCTGCCGGGATGACGGGTGTGGCACGGGGGATGGCGATATCCGAAGGTCGGCCTGCTGACCGATGACAAGTTCGATCTAGCGATCATCGCTCTGCCGCGGCGGCGGTGGCTTCCCCTTCGCCAGGAGGAGGAAGGGAATGGCCAACGGTCCGAAGAGAGCGCCCATGAGGGCCCAGAAAAAGGTATTGGCACCGCGTCTGTGCGCCATGTGCCAGAGGAGAACGGCACTGGCGATGCAAATGGCGGAGAGGATGATCATACCAGCCATGACACGACTCCTTGACCCGATGGGTTGGGACAACCGCGCAGGGGTTCCACGCAGCGCCTCCCGTCAGAAGGCGCTGCGACTCAACGCATCTAGCAGATGGACGTAGGCCCGCTGGCCCAGGCGGAAGCTGGACAGCCGGAAGAACTCGTCGGGCGCATGAACGTTTTCGTCCTTGAGCCCGAACGCAAAATTGACGGTGTAGGCGTCCAGCGTGCGCAGAAAGATGCCGCAGACGGGGATGCTGCCCCCCATGCCGACGATGTGCGGTTCACGCCCGAAGATGCGTCGGTGGACGGCGGCAGCGGCCTGGTTGCCGGGGTGGTCGGGGGCGATCTGATATGGCCAGGCGTGGCTCGCTTCCGGTCGGACGTCGATCCGAACGGCGGCGGGGGCTTTGGCGATCAGGTGGTCCCCGACCCGCCGGCAGATCCGTTCGGGATCCTGGTCAGCCACCAGACGGCAGGTGATCTTGGCATGGGCCAGACTGGGCAGCACGGTCTTGGTGCCCTCCCCCTGAAAACCGCCCCAAATACCGTTGATCTCCAAGGTGGGGCGGGTCCAGAGGCGTTCGTAGGTCGTGTAATCTGCCTCGCCGTGCAGGGCGGGCACGCCGATGCCGGCCTTAAATGCGTCGGCATCGAAGGGGACGGCCCGGATGCGCTCGGTGGCATGCGCATCCAGGGGCCTGACATCGTCGTAGAACCCCTCAACGGTGACCCGCCCCCGATCGTCGTGGAGCTCCGCCAGGAGTTCGCACAAGGCCTGGATGGGATTGAGAACGGCCCCGCCGTAGCTGCCCGAATGGAGATCGCTGCGGGCCCCGGTTAGGCGGATCTCAAGCGCGCAGAGGCCGCGTAGACTGGTGTGCAGGGCGGGCTGTCCCTCGGCCCACTGGCCGCCGTCGGCGCTGACGACAAGGTCGCAGGCCAGCCGCGCGCGCTCCCGATCGATCACCTCGGGTAGCTGGGGGCTGCCGATCTCCTCCTGGCCTTCAAACAGAAACTTGATGTTCAGGGGCAGTTGCCGGCGGGTCTCGAGCAAGGCTTCCACGGCCAAAATGGGAATCAGCATGTTGCCCTTGTCGTCCGAAGCCCCCCGGGCGTAGATGCGCTCGTCCTGGATATGGGGCTCGAAGGGCGGCCGTGTCCACAGCGCCAGGGGATCCACCGGTTGGGTGTCGAAGTGGCCGTAGATCAGAACCGTGGGTTTGTCCGGTGCGTGGCACCAGTCGCCGTACACGACGGGATGGCCACCCGTGGGCAGAACAGAGACATTCTCGATCCCCGCCTGGGTGAGCCGGTCGGCCACCCACTGGGCCGCATCGGCCACCGCCCCCGTATGTTCCGGCAGGCTGGAGATACTCGCGTATGTCAGGAAATCGGACAGTTCGTCGACGAAGCGCGCGTCATTGGCGGCCAGATAATCTTCCCACTGCTCGGTGCTCATCTTCTTCTCCTCAAACCAATACGCCGGCGGCGGCAGGGGTCGCCGCGGCCGGCTCGCTGTGATCCGCGTGCCTGAAGCAGGCGGTGAGGTTAGCGCTGCTCCCGATGAACCCTGGCCGCTCGGATGAACGCCCGAAAGAGGGGGTGGGGGTCCATGGGCCGCGATTTGAACTCGGGGTGGAATTGGCATCCCAGGAACCACGGGTGGTCGGGCAACTCGACGATCTCGACGAGGTCACCGGTGGGGGAGGTGCCGCTGACGACCAGGCCGGCCTGCTCCAAGGTCTGGCGGTAGTCGTTGTTAAACTCGTAGCGGTGGCGGTGACGCTCGCTGATGGTCTGGCTGCCGTAAGCCTGATGGGCCCGGGTGTCGGGCATCAGTTTGCAGGGATAGGCGCCCAGGCGCATGGTGCCGCCTTTGTCTGAATTGACATCGCGCTTTTCGATCTTGCCGGTGCGTTCGTCGAACCATTCCGCCATGAGGTAGATAACGGGGTGGGGGGTGGTGATGTCGAACTCGGTGCCGTGGGCGCCATCCAGATCGGCCATGTGGCGGGCAAATTCGATGACGGCGATATGCATCCCCAGACAGATGCCGAAGTAGGGCAGCTGGTGTTCACGGGCGTGGCGGGCGGCCAAAATCTTCCCCTCGATCCCCCGGGAGCCGAACCCGCCTGGAACGAGAACGCCGTCGGCATCAGCGAGGGTGTCGGCGCAATTGTCCGGCGTGATGGTCTCCGAGTCGATATAGGTGAGCTTCACCCGGCAGTCGTTGGGGATGCCGCCGTGGGCCAGGGCTTCGTTGAGGCTCTTGTAGGATTCGGTCAGGTCCACATACTTGCCGACGATGGCAATGGTGACGATCTCGGCCGGGGCGGTCAACTTTTGGCAGAGGGTCTGCCACTCTTCCAGACGCGGACTGCGGGTCCAGATGTTGAGAAGTTCGACGATTTTGTTGTCCAGCCCCTCCTGATTGTACACCAGGGGCACCTCATAGATGCAGTTCACATCCTTGGAGGTGATCACGGCATCTTCACTGACATTGCAAAAGAGGGCGATCTTGGCCTTGATCTCTTTGCTGAGGAAGCGATCGGTGCGACAGAGAATGATATCGGGCTGGATACCGATGCTGCGCAGCTCCTTGACGCTGTGCTGGGTCGGCTTGGTTTTGACCTCGCCGGCGGTGGCGATGTAGGGCACCAGGGTCAAGTGCACGTAGATGACGTTCTCCTTGCCGGCGTCGGCACGGAATTGGCGAATCGCCTCCAGGAAGGGCAGGCTTTCGATATCGCCGATGGTGCCGCCGATCTCGACGATCACCACGTCCACCCCATCGGCTGCCTGACGGATGGCGTTTTTGATCTCGTCGGTGATGTGGGGGATCACCTGGACCGTTCCGCCCAGGTACTCGCCGCGGCGCTCCTTGGTGATCACCGAGTGGTAGATCTTGCCGGTAGTGAAATTGTTGTCATGACCGAGCTTGGCGTGGGTGAAGCGCTCATAGTGCCCCAAGTCCAGATCGGTCTCGGCACCATCGTCGGTGACGAAGACTTCCCCATGCTGGAAGGGATTCATCGTGCCTGGATCCACATTGATATACGGGTCGAGTTTCTGAATGGTGACGGTCAGTCCGCGGCTTTCGAGGAGGGCGCCGATGGAGGCCGAGGCCAGTCCTTTGCCGAGTGAGGAGAGAACACCGCCGGTGACGAAGATGAACTTTGTTTCATATGCCATGGGGGCTGTACCTTTTGGGAATCGGCGCTTCGCCGGGTGACGAAACGCGTGGGCACCTTGGCGCCGTTGTGGTTCGCGTGAACTGCTTATTCGTAACGCTGCTTGAAGATATCGATGGCCTCCTGGATCTCATCCACTGCCGGGTCCTCAGAGGCCTCCTGCTGCGATGCGTCCGTTTCAGGGGGTCGGGCCGCCTGGCGCAACGCCTCCAAATCCATCAGGCCGGCGTCCAGTGCGGCGTCGACGACCACCTTCTCGGCGGCCAAGCGTCGAACGAGCGCACCATTCTCGTAAAACGCAATCCGCAGGGGGTAGTGACGCTTGCCGAAGAGCTGCCAGCGGTCGTAACGGATCTCGAAACGACGACGCTCTGCAGGCAGGCGCGCCGCTTCGCTGGCAGTGGTGGTGGCGCTGTGGCCGGCGGTTTCCCAGAGCCATCGTAGCGGCAGGAGGGACTCCTTGTCCACCCAAATCTGGGCGGGTGCGGCATCGGGAAAACGGGCGCCAAGTACGAACACGGGACGCGCCTGCCACAAGCCGAGGCTGGCCACCGCCAGATCCACCCCTTCGCGGACCAGATGGCGGTGCAGCGAGAGGCGCCGGTTGAAGAGGAGGAGATCTTTGAACCGCTCAAACCAGCTCTCCCCCGCGGGAACGCGGCGACCATCAATGAGGAGCAGCGCCTCACCGTCCACCTCCAGATAGATCCTCTGGATCGTTTCGGATCGGATCTCGGCCCGAAAGCCGCCCGGCAACTGGTAGATCAGCTCTTCCGATAGGAGTGGCGGCAGCGTTGCGGCCGGTTCCACCGCCGGTGCGCGCTCCCGCTCCCAGGTGTCGCTTCCGCTGTCCTGGGCCTCCAAGCCCAAGAGAGCGGATGGCGCGACAGCTTGGGGGGTGGCGGACCACGGCGATGCCGACCCGGGCGCAGCGGCGGGTGCCGGCGCCACGCTCTCCACCCGCTGACGCACCATCACGGTCTTGGCCGAGCCCATCTGCTTCAGCATGGCGTCGAGGACGGCGGGGCCCGAGAGCGCGGCGGCGCCTGCCGGCCATCCCCCCATCAGCAGGAGACAGGCGGTTAGGCGGATGAGGGTGCGCCGCAGCAGCGCGCTTCCGGCCCTGGGCCGGGCGGGCCCCGGTTTGGTGATATCGCAGCCGCCCTTCGCGGCGAATATGATCTTAGGCTTCCGCAATGAAAATATCGTCGGCAAAGCGTCCGCCTCTCCCGAGTTCCTCCTCGATGCGGATCAGCTGGTTGTACTTGGCGATACGGTCGGACCGGGAGAGGGAGCCCGTCTTGATCTGGCCGCCGTTGATGCCCACCGCCAGATCGGCGATAAAGGCGTCCTCGGTTTCGCCGGAACGGTGGGAGATCACGGTTGTGTACCCGGCTTCCTTGGCCATGTGGATGGTATCGAGGGTTTCGGTGAGGGTTCCGATCTGGTTGAGCTTGATGAGGATGGAGTTGCCGATCCCCTCTTCGATCCCCTTGGCGAAGATCTTCGGGTTGGTGACGAAGATATCGTCGCCCACCAGCTGAATGGCGTCCCCCAGGCGTTCGGTGAGCACCTCCCAGTTCTGCCAGTCCTGCTCGGCCAAGCCGTCTTCGATGGAGAGGATGGGATATTTTTCCACGAGATCCTCATAGTAATCGATCATCTCTGCCGGTGTCAGGCGGCGCCCCTCTCCCGCCAGGTGATATTTGCCCTTGCTGTAGAACTCACTGGCGGCGGCGTCCAAGGCCAGTCCCACCGTCTTCCCCGGCTGATACCCGGCACCCGTGATGGCGTCCATGATGAGGGCCAGGGCCTCCTCGTTGGAACCCAAATCCGGGGCGAAGCCACCCTCGTCCCCCACGGCGGTGTTGAGTTTCTTGGCCGTGAGGTTCTTCTTGAGCGTCTGGAAAATTTCGGCCCCCATGCGCACTGCCTCCGCAGCGGATTTGGCGCCGAAGGGCACGATCATGAACTCCTGAATGTCAAGGCTGTTGGCCGCGTGGGCGCCGCCGTTGATGACGTTCATCATGGGCACCGGCAGAACGCGGGCGTTGACCCCGCCAATATACCGGTAGAGCGGCAATCCGTGGGCCTGGGCCGCCGCTCGGGCGGTCGCCAGCGAGACCCCCAGGATGGCGTTGGCGCCCAGCTTGCCTTTGTTGGCGCTGCCGTCCAAATCGATCATGGTTAGATCGACGGCCGCTTGATCGGCGGCGTCCACTCCCAGCAGGGCGTCGGCGATCGTGGTGTTGACGTTCTTGACCGCCGTGGCCACCCCTTTGCCGCCGTAACGTTTGGCCCGTTTGTTGCGCAGCTCGAGGGCCTCACGCGTTCCGGTGGAGGCGCCGGATGGCACCGCTGCCCGTCCGACGGCCCCGCTGGCCAGCTGGACGTCGACTTCGACGGTGGGGTTGCCCCGGGAATCCAGGATCTCTCTGCCGTTTACCGCGATGATTTCGGTCATGATCTGCTCCTGAAAATGAGGTCTTCCACGCACAGGGACAGGCCTCGGGCCTCATCGGCCGGCGTAGAAATGTAAAAACCACCAGATCTGGTGGCGGCTGAACTGTCAGTGTGGATTGTGAATGTGGTTGGCCGGCAGCCGATGGCAACGATGGGCGGCGAGGGTCTGCTGACCGCCGCCGAACACCATGATAAGCAACCGGTTCCACAGGATAAATGAAATCGGAGTTCGTGTGTGTCGAGATCGCGCCGATGGCCCGGATCCGCTTGACAAATATGGGCCAGATGTTACTCTCCTTGGCACAAGATGTCAAGAATTTGGCTGCCTTGCGGCAGGTAAGGAGCGCAGTGAAAAGATGACTGAGAAAAGCGCTTACATGGAGGGGCATTTGATCGTCGCGGCCATCCGTATCCACGATCACCGCAACGATGCCCCTCCGGGTCTCGCCGAGATCTGTGCCAGCCTGGGACTCTCCCGCGAAAAGGGCGGCCAACTCCTTCGACGCCTGGAGAAGCTGGGCATCGTCAAACCGGTGGAGAGCGCCTACGGCCAGCGCTACGCCATCGGTGACCACCTCAAACTGGAGGACCTGCCCCGCAGCACCGAGCCCAGCAAGTTGGACGAAGAGATTCAAAAATTCAAGACCGAACGCAACAAGATGGAAAAAAAGGTCGAATCGATCCAATCCCAACAGGCCCAGAAGCAGAAGGATCTCTTCGCCGAGATTGAGAAGAAGCTCAAGAAGAACCTCAACAAGACCTAAGCCACCCCCTCAATGGCGGTCCACCGCGGCACCTGCAGCGGACAGACGCCCCGCCATCCGCCAGTAGGCGCCACGGGGCCGCCCCTTTTCCCGCCGACTGGGGCCCCCGCCAGCACTTCCAGTACGGCCCGTTTATTGCATAATTTCCCTCCGTTAGCTTGAAGGACAGACAATCGTATCGGGAGCCGCCGCCCGAAGCGCTGCGCTCTCGCGCACCGCCCAGGCGCTCCCGCAGCCCGTTTCATCGTCCAAGGATGGGAATCTGATGCACAGCCCACTGCGACCCTGCACCCGCCCTGCCACCGCTGGCTTCACCCTCATTGAGATGGCCATCGTCATCGTCATCGTCGGCCTGCTCATCTCCATCGTGGTCACCGTACTGCCCTCGCTGATCCAATCCGCCAAAATCAAGAAGGCGCGCGCTGAACTGGAACGCGCCGATTTCGCCATCGAAGGCTATGTGGCCGCCAATGGCCGCGAGCCCTGTCCGGACACCGATGGGGATGGATTGGAGAACCGCAATGACGGCGGCACCACCGCTACCGCCGCCGACGACAGCTGCGACGCCTACAGCGGCGATCTGCCCTATCGTACGCTGGGCCTCTCCAGCGGCAACGACACCTGGCAAAACACCCTGGTCTACAGCGTCTACGAGGGTATGATCAAAACCAATTTGAGCGACTACTGCAGCCATCTGGAGAGCTTCATCTCCGGTCCCGACCCCAGTTGGCTGCGCACCACGGACAGTCTGGGGTCCACCAACCAGGCCTATGTCCTGGTCTCGGGCGGCCCCAAGGATATGGATGGTGCGAACGGTTTTTTCGATGATCGCAATGGGTCGCCCGGCAATCTGGAATTTGAAGCATCCAACCGCATCGTGGACGCCGCCTATGACGATCTGGTGAGGGCCGGCAGCCTCTCCTATCTCAATGGCCGCCTGTGCACCGGCTCCGGCGGCGGGGGCGGCGGCGGGGGCTCCGGCGGCGTCGAGAACTGCAGCAACGGCAGCGACGATGACGGTGACGCGCTCATCGACTGCGAGGACCCCGACTGTGCGGCCAATGTTCAATGCCTCAGTGCGCCCAAGGTGACCCTGATCGGCAGCAGCCTGCCCACCAGTATCATCGGTGATAGCCTCAGCCACACCTTCCAGGCCACCGGCGGCGAATCGGCACCAGACTACTACTGGTCCCTGGTGTCCACACCGGCGGAGTTGAGCGGCAAACTCAGCCTGAACACCTGGAGCGGTGCCCTCAGCGCCACTTTGGATGTCTGTCACAGCAACTCGCCCTTCACGGTCCGCGTCAAGGCGGAGGACCGCTCACCAGACCCGAGCACCCCGCTGGCCGATACCTACGACGAGCGCGATTTCGAGATCCAGGTTACCCAGGGCACGCTGGAGATCCGCCCCACCCCCAGCGAGCTGCCCGACCCCGATCTCACCGTGGACAGCACGGCCTTCTCCCAGGAGTTCAGTGTTGAGGGAGACTATGTGGGGCCCTTCGAAGGGGCTGCGGCCTGGTCCATTCAATGGAGTGGTACGGATCCGGGCGGCTTTCAGATCGACAGCATCGACGCCACCCGGGCCCGCTTTTGGAAGAGCGGCGCCAGCACCGCCGGCGACTTCCTCTTCAGCCTCACCGCCATGGACGACGGCTGCAGCGCCAACACCGTCACCAAGGGCCCCTACCTGCTGCGCATCACCGCCGGCGGGGCCGCGCCGCCCTACACCGAAGGGATGGAGGCGGAGTGGCGCTTCGACGCCTGCGCCCCCTGGGACGGGTCCAGCTTCGATGTGGTGGACGCGCTGGGGGATACCCGCCATAACGGCAAGGCCATGGGCGCGGCCCAGATCTTCGGCGCCGGCAAGATCTGCAACGCGGCGCAGTTCACCGGCGGCGCGGACCGCATCGTCAGCGATGTCCTCACCGGGGGCGACATCATGGTGTTCAACGACGCGGTCACCTTGGCCTGCTGGTTCAAATCGCCGGGTGGCGGTACCGGATACCCGCGCCTGATCGAATTCTCCAACGCGGCCGGCGAACACCAGTACAGCACCGCCCTCGCCTACGACACCGACGGCAGCCTGCGCGCCTGGGTCGCCTCGAGCACGGGTGTGCGCGGCGCCCAGATCGACTGGTCGGCCGAACGCTACAACGACAACCAGTGGCACCACGCGGTCTACACCTATTCCCAGGGCAACGGTGGCCGGCTCTATATCGACGGCGTTCTCAAACAGACCGCCACGGACAACCTCACCGGCGATATTCAGGATGCCGAAACCTTTGTCATGGGCGGCTACTACCCTGCGGCTGGACACGGCTTCGTGGGCCTCCTCGACGAGGTGATGGTCTTTCAGCGGGAACTGTCCCAGGAGGAGGTTACCGACCTGAGCAACCTGACGCGCACGGCGTGCACGGACAGCTGCTATAGCGCCCCCATCGGCGACTATCAGATGGAGAATTTTCCCTGGACCGCTAGCGCGGGCGAGGTGATCGACAACGGCAGCGCCGGCAACGACGGCGTGGCGGCCGTGGCGGACAACGCGGCCACCGCCACGCTACCGCAGCTGCCGAGCCAAACGCCGCCGTCGGGGGGCAAAACCTGCCGCTCAGCGATCCTGACCCGCGACAGCAGTAGCGAGGGCGGCTACCTCGACCTGGGCGATCCAGCGGACGGCAGCCTCGACCCGGGCACCGACACCTGGACCATCTCGGCCTGGATCAACTGGGACGGCACCGCCGGCGAGAACATCATCTACAACAAGGAGAACCTCTTCGAAGCCGCCGTCCAGAGCGGTTATCTGCGCTTCGCCTGGCAACCCAGCTGGGCCTGGTACGGGGGCACCAATGCCCCCATCGCGCCCGACACCTGGTACTATGTAACCACGCTCTTCACCGGCACCCAGCAGCTGCTTTACCTCAATGGGGATCTGGTCTTCGCCCGCAACGAGACCGGGACCATCGGCAGCAACAGCGCCAAACTCCTCATTGGGGCGCGGGGCAGCACCACCCCCTATAGTTTTTTCGGCGGCATGATCGACGAAGTGCGCATCTGGGATCGCGGCCTGGCGGAAAATGAGATCTTGACCGATATGGCCGCCACCCGCGACTGTACGGCCGACTCGGTGGTGATCAACACTACCAGCCTGCCGGGCGCCACCCTCGGACAGACCGGCTACTCCAGCGCGCCGGCACCGGCCGCCATCGGCGGTACGCCCCCCTATGTCTGGCAGATCATCTCCCAGGACGGTCTCAGCCTCACGATGCCCGACCTGGGCACCGGCGTACTCGCCGGCGACATCGACGTCTGTGCCGGCGACTATCAGATCACCCTGCGGGTCACCGACAACGCCGGTCGCATCGACGAAGCCGCCCTGCCCCTGCAGGTGGCCAACGGCAGCCTGAGCGTCGGCGACCTGCCGGCCACCCTGGCCTGCACGACCAGCACTTGCGCCTGGGATCTCAGTGTGAGCGGCGACCATGTGGGCGGCCTCACGGGCTGGGCCATCGACTGGCAGGGGGCCGATCCCGGCGGTTTCGAAATCGTGGCCACCGGACCCGGCACGGCCCGCCTGCGCAAGAGCGGCAGTTCCACGGCAGGGAGTAATTATCGCTTCGGCCTGACGGCGGTGGACGCCAGCTGCCCCAGCAACACCCTGGATACGGGGCAGGTCTATACACTCAATGTCAGCGGCAGCGGCGTGGAGGTGCCTTACACGGTGAATCTGAACGCCGAGTGGCATCTGGATGAATGCACCTGGGACGGCAGCCCGGGCGAAGTGGTCGACGGCGGCGACAACGGCCATCATGGGGTCAGCAGTCTCAACAGCAGTACGGCCGACGCGGATCGCCAGGTGGGGAAGATCTGTCGCGCGGCAGCCCTCAACATCGGCAGCAATCAGAATGAATACGTTGGTCTGGGGGCGGGCGCCTTCCAGAATTTGGGAGACTTCTCCCTGGCCCTCTGGTTTCGCATCGACAGGCTCTCCAGCCAGTACAACACCCTCTTCTCCGGCGCCGCCAGCGGCAGTTTCAACCAGATGCTGCTGATGCTCAATCCCACGGCGACCCAATTCGTGACCTACCTGGCCAATGGCGCCACCGGCAGTTTCAATATCGGCACCACCGCGGCCGACGGTCTCTGGCACCATGTGGTCTGGACCCGGCAGGCCAGCGACGGTGCGGAGGTGATCTATCTGGACGGCAGCCCGTTGACGGACGGCAGCGGTGCCGCCAGCACGGCCACGATCAGTCTGGCCAACGGCGGCGCCCTCCTCGGTCAGGAGCAGGACAGCGTGGGCGGCGGTTTTGCCCTCAACCAGGCTTTCCAGGGCTGGATCGATGAGGTGCAGATCTTCAATACCCGCCTGGACCAGGCGCAGGTCAATGCCCTGGTCGCCCTCACCCATGCCTGCAGTGTCGCGGGAAGCTGCTACCCCGATCCAGTGGGCGATTATCGCCTGGACGAGAGCGCATGGACCATCGGTCAGGCGGATGCCGTGGTAAATACAGCCATGGCCAGCGCCCACGGCACCGCCCTGGGCAGCACCGCGGTGGAGACGAGCGACAGCCAGCTCTGCAACGCCGCGCACCTCAGCGGCAACAATTCATCCATCGAGATCAGCGGTCTGCCGGTCTCCACCCTGGCGGGCGACAAAACCAGCGTCTGCTTCTGGATGAAGTGGGACGGCAACGGCTCGGAGATGCCCGTCGGCTGGGGAAGCACCTACGACCTCTACTTCCACGGCCCGACCCGCTTCGGTTTCAACACCGGTGCGGGCGATGTCTTCGGCATCAGCGGCGCCGACGCACTGGCCGGCGACTGGCACCACGTCTGCGCCGTGTTTACCAACAGCGGTCCCCTCTCCAACCAGTTGTATATCGACGGGACGCTGCAAACCAGCTCGGTTTTGCAGGGAACCCCGCGCAACCAGACGGTCACCGACCGTCTGGTGTTGGGCAGCTGGGGTGCCGGCGGCTATCACTACGACGGACGCCTGGATGAGGTGCACGTCTACAACCGCGGCTTGTCGGCCAGTGAAGTGGTGGCCGATATGAACCGCACCCATGGGTGTAGTGGCGGCTTGTAGGGCGTTGATACACGCCAGCGTTGCGTCGCATGCGGATACCTGCCGCTCCGGGAACATGGGATCAGTTGACGGCATCACCGCGCACCGGTGACGGCATCACGGCGCACCGGTGACGGCATCACGACACACCTGCTGCAAGGCGCCCCGTTGCCTGCTGTGGCCGTGCGGCACGGTCCAGCGCCCCGCTGCAGCACCCGCCACTGATAACCGCCCCGCGTCATTTTCGCAAAGCGTCTCCAGCATCGCCCATCGGCAATCGGGGACACGCCGACCCGCTTCACGCCGTTTCGGCAAGCCCTACGCCTCGATGCAAAATCACACGGTCACCGCACGCCGACAGCACACGGCTGGTGGACCGGCGAATGAACGCAAGGGCGATTCAGGAAGTGATCCGCGAAAGCAGGTCGTAGATGGGCAGTAAGAGGGCGCCGAGGATGACAGCGAAGATCGTACCCGCAAAAAGGAGTACCACCGGTTCGATCATCTTTCCGATGACGGCCACCAGATTGCTCAGACGGCGGCGGTATTCGGTGGCGATGTAGTCCAACTGCCCGGTGAGGTTGCCACTCATCTCGCCCACGCTGAGCATCCGCACCACAAAGCGGGGAAAGAACCCGGTGTTCTGGAAGGCTTCGGAGATCCCCTCGCCGGTGGTCAGGCGCTCCTGGATCTCGACCAGCTTGCGGCCATAGACGCTGTTGCCGACCGAGTCGGAGAGAATCCGCATGGTCTGGAGGATATCGATACCGGCATTGAGCAGCAGAGAGAAATACTCGGTGATAAAGGCCAGGGTCGATGCGGTGACGATGGTGCCCACCACGGGCATCCGCAGCAGCAGACGATCGATGTGGTAGCGCAGCCGTTGGTTGCTGCGCCGCGCGGAGTAGGTGACGAGGATGGTGAGGATAAGGGCGATCAGGCAGGTCACGCCATATTGTTGGAAATAGTGGGAGACCGTAATCAAAAACCGCGTGATCCAGGGCAGGGTCACGTCCATGTCCCGGAATAGATCGACGATTTGGGGGACCACGTAGTAGAACCAGAAGAAGATGCCGCCCGTCATCGTGACGATCACAAAGCCGGGATAAAGCAAGGCGTTGCGGGTATCCGTGATGATGGCTTGGAGGCGTTTGAGATGGTCCGCGGCGTCTTGCAGCATGCGGTCCAACTGTCCGGTCTCCTCCCCCATGCGCAGGAGATGCACCACCGATTTGGGAAAGATGTGACGGTAGTTGTCGGCCGCATCGGAGAAGGAGAGACCGCCCTGAATACTCTCCACCAGATCCTGCATATCGTTCTCGATCTCGGGCACTTCGGCACTGCCGGCGGCCTCCTCCAGTGCGGAGATCAGGGTCATGCCCGATCGCAACATGAGGGCCAGGTTGCTGAGGAGCTCGGCCAGCGTGGTGCGGGGCAGCCTGCGCCGCATGCGATAGGTCACCAGGTGCAGGAAAAAGGAGAGCAGCGGCCCCAGGCGGCGGACGAAAATCGCAACGCTGCCGTCGCGCTCCAGGTGGGAGATCACCGACATTTCGTCCTGGTAGTGCAGCTTGATCACACCGGCGTTGACCTCTCCGGTGGTCTGGATCAATTTATAGCGGTAGTAGTTCATCGCAGCGGTCCATGGCCTGGATCAATGCTGGCGGATATTGCCCAGGGTCCGCCGCGCCTCCGTGACGGTGGTGACCCCGCTTTTAACCTTCTCCACGGTGATATCGAACATATCCACATACCCGTCCCTCCGGGCGACCTCCATGACGGTACGCAGGTCGGCCTCCTGCTCCACCAGCAAGGCCAGTTCGCGACTGACGGTGAGCAGTTCGTAAACAAGGGTGCGACCGAAATAGCCGGTCCCCCCGCAGACATCACAGCCCGCGCCGTGGTAGAGGGTCTCGATGGCGGGGTCTCCCAGATACTGGGTCTCAAGCGCCGAGGGCCGGTACGCTTCGCGACAATTGTTGCAGATCTTGCGCACCAGCCGTTGGCTGACCACGCCGATGAGGGAGTCGGCCACGAGGTAGGGCCGAACCCCCAGATCCCGCAGTCGCGGGATGGCGCCCAGGGCGCTGTTGGTGTGCATGGTGGAGAGCACCAGGTGGCCGGTGGTGGAGGCCGTCACCGCGGTCGCGGCGGTTTCGCTGTCGCGTACTTCGCCCACCAGAATCACATCGGGATCATGTCGCAGAAAGTAGCGGATGGCACTGGCGAAGGTGTAGCCGGCCTTCTCGTTTACCTGGGTCTGGCGCAGCAGGGGAATATCGTATTCGATGGGCTCCTCAACCGTGATGACATTCTTCTCCAACAGGTTCAGACGACGGATACCGGCATAGAGGGTGGTCGATTTGCCCGATCCAGTGGGGCCGGTGAGCAGGATGATGCCGTAGGGCTCGTTGAACATCTGCTCCACGATCTCGATGTGCTGCGCCATGAATCCCAGCTGCCCCATTCCCATAATGGCGCTCTCCATGGGCAGGACGCGCAGGACCAGGTTCTCTCCCTGGGGGGAGACGATCGTGGAGGCGCGGAAATCGTATTGGTTGTTGAGAATAGTGGCCCGGAAGCGGCCGTCCTGCGGTAGACGCTGCTCGGCGATATCCATGTCAGCCCGCATTTTAATGCTGGCCACGACCCGGTTCAACGCCGTGGGAATGGACATCACCGAGGTGAGGACCCCATCCACACGGAAGGAGATGTTGGTGGCCAGCTTGCCGGGTCGGATGTGAATGTCGGTGGCCCGATACTTGACGGCCAGGTGCAGCAGATGCTGAATAAAGGTGTCCATCCCGCGGGCTTTCTCCGCATCCTGGGCAAGAATGCGCACCTCGTTGGCAATGAGCTTTTCCACGGGATGTTCAAGGAAGTAGTAAAATTTGTTGATGGCGTTGATGATCTTGCGCTTCTCAGCGATGAAGAACTGCGGCATCAAGCCGGTTTGGCGCGAAATCAGCTGGGCCAGCTTCTCGTCGGCCACATTATAGGCCGCCACATCGATCCCCGTTTCGGTCTTGCGCAGGGGCAGAAAGATGTTGTTGAGACAGAGGTTTTTATTGAACCGCTTAAGGATCTCCTCGTCGGGCAGCACCGCATCGATGTCGATGTGGCCGACACCGCTCTGTTCGGCCAGTGTGGAGACGACGTCGTGTTCGGTGACGAATCCCAGCCGCTCGAACAGCTCCCCCAGCATCTCCTTGGTAATCTTCTGCTCCTGGAGGGCGTACTGAATGTGGCTTTCGGTGAGCAGGCCCTTCTCCTTGAGGAGGACCCCCAGGGGCTTCTTCTTCATGTCCGGAGCCTTGTCCCGCTCCGGTTGCGCTTGATCAGCCATTGACAGATCTCTCCTGTAAGCCGCTGAGCAGAAAGAGGGTGGCCGCATCTGGATAGCCGGTCACCGGCAGGCCCTGGGCGCGCTGAAAATCGACCACGCCCTTCATGAGGCGGGCGCCGACGATGCTGTCGAGCTTGTCGTTGTAGAGCCCCAGATGGGCCAGCCACTTCTGCAACGCGAAGACATCCTCGCCAACGTAGTAGTAATGGAATTTGTGAAACTCGAGTTGGGGCCGCCAGAGAACGAAATGACGCAGTCGGCCGTCTGGCCCGACGGGATAGGTCAGCACACCGTGGCGGCGCCGGACAGCCTCGGGTAGGTTGTCCAACTGGACCAGCCGCAAGCCGGTCTCCGTATAGATCTGCTGGGCGAGGGGATTCAGATCGCCTTCGGTCAGTGCCGCGCTGAACGCGGGCGCATAGCGGGATAGACGGCTGTTGCGGAAGAAGGCCTCCACCGCCGGTGGAATGGCGGTCGCAGCCG
>JASJCL010000100.1 GCA_030066015.1 Desulfosarcinaceae bacterium
CTTCAAGAGGCAGTGAACGTTGGGCATCATGGTGATGATTGGGATTGCCAGCCCATACGAGGCCGATGTTTATTTTATTCCGATCCATCCGCGCTGTAAAAAAGTCAACCCGCTCATAATCCGGCGTGAGGTAGGGGATGGTGCTTGGGATAGAGTCTACTTCCGTTTTTAAGAGATAAGGCAAGCTTAGCAATGGCACGTGGTAATCCCAGTGGGTAGTTGTATTTGCTACTGCTGGCCGTTCTACAAGATGATCGATATGCGGAGCGCCTTGAAATAGTGGAATCAGTGGTCGACGGGTTTCAAATATTAGTTTCTTACACCGCAGTTTGACGGCGGGAAGGTATCGGCAAAATTGAATGGTATCTCCATATCCTTGCTCATCATGGACCAGTAAAGTCTGCCCGCTTATATCTTCACCTCGCCATGTCGGGGTATCGTGATGAAATGGGTAATAATCGGACCAGTCCGCTTTGCGCCGACGCCACTCATACTCACGCCAGCCTTCCTTGAACTGTCCTAAAGCCAAGTGCGTAAGGGCCATGTTCCAGTGGGCTTGGGCATGAGTAGGGTGACCTATAATGGCCTGTCGATAAGCATCAAGAGCTTCTGCATATAAGCCCTGGGCTTTGAGGATGTTGCCTAAATTGTAGTGTAATTCAGCCGTCGGCCCGGCTAGCCGAAGACCTTCTCGAGCAATTAATTCCGCGGACTCAAGTTCGTCTTTTTCATAGAGGAGCGTCGCGAGGTTGGTGTATGCCTCTGGGCGTTGCGGTTCCACTGCCATCCCCTGGAGGTAACTCCTTTCGGCCCTGTCGAAGTGAGTCCGTTCCTTGAGTAATGCCCCCATGTTGACCAGCGTGTCATAATGATTGGGATCGACCGCAAGTGCACGTTCATAAGCGGCGATGGCATCATCCCGTCGATTCGCATCGAAATAGCTATTGCCTAGATTGCATTGAATGTCCGCCTGTTCGGGGCCTAATTCGACGGCCCTCTCTAAGCTCCGGTTGGCTTCGTCATATTGGCCCAAAGCCGTCTGAACAAGCCCGAGATTGGCCCACAATTCTGGATCTTGTGGGCATCGCCGTATTGCCTCACGATAGGTTCTCTCTGCCTGAGGATATTGCCCGATATGCTGCAGGCAGATCCCGAGCCCCTTGTAGGCACTTCCATTCTCAGAATTTTGTTGGCAGGCGAGCTTAAAATGCTCAAGAGCTTCCCTATAGTGGCCCTCCGTCAGGGCATGAGTGCCCATGTTGAAAGCACCTGATGATCTCTGCCGTAGTGTTGATTTCATTTGACCTGAAGGTTAAGGGCACGACTACTCTTTTCGATAAAGTAGGTTGCTCGGGCCGTGGTGAGGTGATGCTGTATTAAGTGTTGCCGATTAACAATGATCATCTCTTGCACCGATTTGGCGCATTCAAGAACTGAGTCTGCCTGACGGCGCAGTAGGTCATCTCCGATGTTGAAACGACGGATGTGTTGATCGGAAAGAAAATCATTGGGAATCAATAGGGGCATCTCCGGCGCCAGATGCACAGCATTACAAGCGCTGTTCTCCCAGAAGCGAAAGGTATCATAACCGGCTCCGGGGAGGCTCAAAACGATTCGGCACTGTTGTAGCTGTCGGTAATAATCGTCTCTGGAGCGACGACCCTCCGGCTTCGTGTTGGTGTCAGATGGTACAGCGGTAGTGGCCAAGAGAAAATCCGGGTAGATGGTGGACAAGGCTTCGGCAATTCGCCGCCGTTCATCCCCGGCTGTACTTCCCAAGAACCCGATGGAATACCGTTTCGGTTCATCATCATACCGCGTGATCCAGTACAACAGCTCTTCCGGAAGGGCCATGGGGAGGGGAATACTATAGTCTGTGCCGTCGGTTTCACGACGACAGACTACGTAAGGCCCCGGGTGGATGGGAACTGGCCGGTCCTCACCATCAATCAGGACCAGATTGAGATCGATACCTTCGATCTTCTCTTTTAGGGCGACATACGCACGAATATCGCAGACGACCATGTCGAAGAATCCCCGCCGGAGCTTGGCCCAGATATCGTCCCGATCGATGCCCATCTGACGATCATCCGGAAACCACCCGGGACAACGCTGGTCGGGCGGACAAACCCCCAGTCCAAGCACCCCCTCGTATAGGCAATCCTTGCGCGGAAAATCGACCACCGCCGGCCCCATCAGCTTTCGGAGACCATGTAGCAACAGATCGGGTACGTAGTTGGGATAGGGATGGGTGACAAAGAGGATTCGCATGATCCATCGAGCCCATGTATGGTTTAAACGGCGATCTTGACGGCCGGTTGGTTCTGCTCCGGAAACCATTTCTCCATGAAACGGCCGCGGTTGGCCAGGAGGATGTCGTTGCGCCGCAGTGAGCGGCCGAAGTATACGATCTCCGGATTCTGATGGTTTTCCGATATGCCCCAGTCGTGCTCGAAGTCGGTCACGGGCACTGCGTAGCAAGCCAATTGGGCCTGCATCACCTGCAGGGCCATGTCCCACTCTTCCATGAAGCAAGGACTGTAACGTGGGTCGAAACGCAACCCTTTGGAGAGAAAGCGTTCCATGTGCAAACCGAAGAAAAAGCCACTCACGTCATGGGTTTGCACCGCTTTGTCGAAATTTCCTTTCCGATAGTAGTGACGCACCTGCAGGTTCTGAAAGTCGACCAGGCTCCCGTGGGGGCCGACGATAACGGCGTTGTGAAGCGAAAAAAGGGCCTTCTCCAATTCATCGATGGCCTTCGGACCGATTTTTAGATCGGCATTCATCACAAAAACGGCATTACCCTCGGCCAGGTCGATCCCCATGTTCCATGATCGCCCAACGCCTGCATTCAGTTTGTTGTAACAATATTTGTCGATACGGGGGTGGTCTTTAAGTTGCTCAAAAACCTCAGGAGTGTTGAAGACGCAGATCACCTCACCGTCTATTTCTTTCAGATCCTCCAAAAGTGTTGTAATGCTGAAGCGGCTGTGGGGAGAGAAATCCAGCACGGGGATGACAAAGCTCCGCTGAATCTCATCTGCGCCGTATAGGGGATCGACCGGAAAATTCTTCGGTTCTACAGGGGCATGCTCACAATATCCGCTGATATCCACCAATCCGGAACCGGACCAGTGGCCCAGATGAGTGAGGTCCACCTTGGGCAGCTCGATCTCGTCCCAGAAGGCTTGCATGGCATTGTTCAGATGGATGTCGTCCAGAAAAAGCAGCCCCTTAAAACCGATTTGCCGCAGATGGTCAAGAAAAGTGCGCTCAAAGCCGCCATCGTGATCGGTGTCCAGCATCACCAACTGGGCATCTACCAGGCGGTTATCCTGACAAACATCACCGACATGAAACTCAATATTCGTCAACGCATCCTGGCCACCGAGCTCACGGCAGTCCACGAGATCGTATGAGATCACCTGGTTGAAGGGATTGTACGCCAACGCCACCGCTGAATAGCCCTTGTTTGTGCCGACGTCGAATATAGTTCCCCGGTCGAAGAGACAGCTCAGAAGCGCAATCAGGCGATAATGTTCCTTGAATTCGGTATCGAAAAAATAGTTCCGGTGTTCTTGGTTGAGGATATGTGCATCGAAGCGGTCCAATGAGATCAAATCCACCCGTTCACGGGTCAACCGGTGCCTTTTGATAAGATTTGACGCCATTTTTTTGGCTGTCGCTTGGCGAGTTGGTATATCGTTTGACATGCTTTCCTTCAGAGGGCTAAATGTTTGGCGGTATTCGGACAATACCGAGTTCATAATCGATTACGGTCTATTTTCTATACCTCCTGGACAACAGGACCTCTCTCATGAGCACATTTCAGCGTTTTTTCAGCTACCAACAGCGGCTGGACTGGCGTGACGAAACCCTCCTGGCCAAGGAGAGCCGCCTATACCTCTTCGCCAGCACTTTATCCCGAAAACCGTTGAAAATGATCACAATCGGTATCGGCAATGCCGATGCAGCCCTGACCCTGCTATTTGCTGCCAGAGAATATGCAGCCGAGTGCCTTGTATGTGTTCAACCGGCCAAAACCGAGACTGAACTCGCCCCCCATTTGAAGGAACAGCTCGAGAAAGGCGGGGCACAGGTGATTACCGAAGTTGACCTTGAGGTCGGTGATCATCCATTGTTGCTCAGTGGTTACGACCTTGTCGCTGTGGATTTAAGCAAAATAAATACCACCAAGCACCTCCCCAAGATCCTCTCCTTGGGGAGGGACAGGACCCAGCTTTTTCTGTATACCAGCGTTGCGGTTGGCAAAAAGGCGATTCTCGCCGCGGCAACCAACCTCTTGCCCCCATCGGAGTGGTGCATCGATGTGGTGACGCGCCAAAAAGAATCGCACAGCGCCCCAGCACCCGACATGCTGGCCGTCTCTTCCTATACACGATTAGACGGTCGAGCGGAGCTACTGGAAGAGTCCGCAAATTCATCGGAGTGTCGGCAGGAGGTGGTATCCCCCATCCACCTCGCCCTCCCGCCCCCCGCCAATAATTTCGGTTGGGGAATCTGCAGCCGCTATCTTAGCGAAGAACTCGCCAAGATCCGCCCCATCCACATTCTCGACACTGAAACGACGACGGCGCAGAGACGCTCTTTACCCGGCAAGGTGTTTCACGCCCTCACTGGAATCCGCTTCGAGAGTATCTTCGAGGGCGTCCGCGGGGAGGAGAACTTCGCCTACACCTTTTTCGAAGATGAGCTGTTACCGGCGTCTGTGGAGAACGCCAAGCGCTATGATTTGGTGCTGGGCGGCTCCACCTGGTGTTTGGAGCGCATGCAGGCGAAGGGGATCGCCAACAGTGGGGTCCTCATCCAGGGCATCGACCCGAAATATTTCTACCCCATCAAGACACCCAAATCTCAGGAGAAGTTCGTTCTCTTCTCCGGTGGGAAATTCGAACCGCGCAAGGGCCAAGATTTGGTTCTGGCGGCCTTCAAAGCCCTTCAGGACAAATACCCCGACATTTACCTGGTCAATTGCTGGCACAATCTGTGGCCCCAATCCATGGACCTAATGGCAGGATCGAAATGGATCCGTTACGAACGCAAGGGGGAGCGTTGGAACGAGATCATGAACCATATCTATGCGCTTAATGGAATCGACCCGCAGCGCATCTTCACCATCGATCTGGTGCCCAATGAAACCCAGCGCGATCTCTACCGCAAAACCGATCTGGGCGTGTTTCCCAACCGCTGCGAGGGCGGCACCAACCTGGTTCTGATGGAGTATATGGCCTGCGCCAAACCCGTCATCGGCGCCTACAGCACCGGTCAACGGGATGTGCTCAGCAGACAAAATGCCCTGCTACTGGAAGATATTCGACCCTTTGCGGTCAGAGGCCCCACCGGAGACCTGGTGGCGAACTGGACCGAACCTGGCCTGGATGAGCTCATTGCACAGATCGAATTCGCCTACCACCACCGGGAGCAAATTGCGGCACTGGGCCGACAGGCCGGGGCGGATCTCCAGAAGCTCACCTGGGCCCACTCCGCCACATCTTTGCTGCAGAGTATGGGGGAAGATCCGGCATCCTGAAGGGGACAGATCTCGCAGGAGGCTATCGGAACACGTGCCCACGCAACAGTTCCGCAACCTGCCGCACGGCACTTTCCCAATCGCCGGGCGCCGCCTGCCGAATGAGGCGGGCGCTGGGATACCAGGAGCTGTCGCAGCGGTCCAGCAGCCAGCGCCAATCCCCCACCTGCTGCAACAGGACCCACACCGGTTTACCCATGGCACCGGCCAGATGGGCCATGGCCGTATCCACCGTAATCACCAGATCCAGGTGGGCAACCAGGCCTGCGGTATCGACAAAATCTCCCAACTCGGTCCCATAATTGGGGATGGATAGCCCCAGGGAGTGAATTTCCCCGGCGGCAGCCCCCTGCTGCAGCCCCAGAAAGCAAATGCCGGCGTGGGCGTCAATCAGGGGCTGCAAGACCGCCAGCCCGCAGGATCGCCCCCGCAGACCGGGAGCCTCATCGGCCCGCGTGGGACGTCCCGACCAGACCAGTCCCACTTTAGGCCGTGCCGCCGGCAGTCGCTTTGCCCAGCGCTCGATGGAATTTGAGGGAGATTTCAGATAGGGAATCGTCGCTGGAATATCGGTGATGGCGTGGTCCAACACGCCAGGCACGCTCATCAGCGGGATTCCGTAATCGCAATCCGCCGGAATGTGGGGCCTATCGCCCCGCAATAGCACCGTGTCCGCCAGTTCGTTGGCGCGACATATTGCTGCGAGCGGCGCACGCGTTTCAAATAGCACCCGTCCGCCAAGCCCCCTTAAAAGGGGCAGATAGCGAACGAACTGGAGCGTATCACCGAAGCCCTGTTCATCATGTACGAAGAGGGTTTTTCCGGCCAGCGATTGACCGCGCCAACGCGGCAACGATAACCGGAAGGGGTAGCAGGCTTGCCAGTTGGGTCTCTCCCAGCGAGCTTCAAAGTCGTTCCAGGCGGCACCATAATCACCCCGCATCAACCGTATGACGGCCAGATTCCAGCGCGAATCAGGGTCGTCAGGTTCCGCCGCCACTGCCGCCAGGGTATATTTCTCAGCCGCTTCGAGCTCACCCCTCTCCTTGAGGGCGTTGCCGAGATTGAGCTGGGCCGCCGTGTGGTTCGGCGCACGGGCCAAGATCTCCCGGAACTCCAGTGCGGCCGCCGAGTAACGGCCCAATTGGAACAAAGCGTGTCCCAGATTGTATCGGTACGGGATTCGATCGGGGCGCTTTGCCACGGCGTGCTGGTACTGGGTCACCGCTTCCGACCACGCCCCGCGGCTGGAGTGTAGTTGCCCCATCTGATGGTGGAGCACCGGGGAATCCGGCCAGCGCGCAAAGCCTGCCTTCAGCCACTGCTCCGCTTCGGTCAATGCGCCAGATGATTTCAGCGCTTCCGACAGATTGACGAGGGAAGACTGATGGTCGGGCACCAATTCGATAACTCGCTGGTAACATTCGGCCGCCTCGCGATAGCGCTTCTGAGACAGGTGGAGATTACCAAGGTTGTAGATGGCGTCATGAAAATCCGGTTGTTTCGCGATGACCCCTTCATACGCCTCTCGGGCCGTCGCCAGTTCGCCGGATTGGCGAAGACAGATCGCCAGGTTGAACTGGGCCGTGACATCCTCGGGGTCCTCCGCAAGCAGACGCCGATATGCTGCGGCCGCATCCGTCAACGATCCATTGGCACTGAGGTTCAAGGCCCGCTGAAATTGTCGCGCCCGCTCTCGGCGGCGCCCCGTGGACTTCAGCGAAGTGCCATCACCGCCCGTCGGTGCCTGTGGCTGTGATGGTGGCTGCCGCTGTGCGTGCATAGCGACAATGGTGGCCGCTACCTGCTTTACGGGCGTCGACCACTGACGATCCCTACCTTGCCGGAACAATTGCAGCGTCGAATACCAGGGCGTCTGCGCTCCCGTTGCGCCCCATCGCCAGTCGGCGGCGAAGCGTAGAAGACAAAAGGTCGGTGTTCCCAAGGCACCGGCGAGATGGGCCGTCGCTGTATCGACGCTCACCACCAGATCGAGATGGTGGATTATAGCGGCGGTGTCGCCGAAGTCTCTCAATTCCGGTCCGAGGTTGACCAATTCGGAGCCGTCGGGAAGCCTGGGCAAGGCCTCAGCCGCCCTACCCGTTTGCATCCCGATCCAGTTGATCCCGGGCAATGCCAACAGCGGCCCAAGATCGTCGGGACGGCAGGCACGCAAGGGATCGGTATCCGCGCCAGCCCAGACCAGACCGACGTTGAGGGCATGGGCACGGCACACCCGTTGCCATCGTTGGAGGCGATCGGGAGGCGGCTGGAGGTAGGGGATATCGGCGGGGATCGTTTCGGGTCGCGTCCCGAAGATGCCGGCTAAGCTCATCAGGGGAACGAAGAGATCCGCTGTGGATCGAGTGGGCCGCTCAGGCTGAAATGTAAGAGTGGCATCCACCCCGGGCAGGCGGTTCGCCAGGGGCAGCAAGGGTTGCGGGACTTCCAGCGTCACCCGACCCCCAAGCGCTTTCACTCGCGGGAGATAGCGCAGAAACTGGATGGTATCGCCGTACCCTTGCTCAAAATGCACCAGGAGATGCTTCCCGGGAAACGGCTCACCGCACCACCGGGGAAGCGAGTGGCGGTGGGGGTAGTTGGCCTGCCATTGGGCTCGATACAGCCGGGATTCAAAGAGTGGCCAGGCCCGGACGTAATCTCCCGACTTGAGCAGGGCGAGGGCCAGATTCCATTGCCGGTCGGGGTGTGACGGATCCAGCTCGGCAGCAGCTTCAAAGTGATCGAGGGCGGCTGCCAGTTCACCATTCTCCTGGTGGGCAGCCGCCAAATTGGTGTGAAGATCGGCGCTGGGCGGTAGACGGCGGATCACCCGCTTAAGGGCGGCCACCGCCGCCGCCGGATCTCCAGCGGCCAGGAGGGTGTTTCCCCAATTGTACAGCGTGTCGGTGTCATCCGGGTCCAATCGCGCCGCGATCTCATAATGCACCAAGGCCGTCTTGAGATCCCCCAGTTGCCGTCGTGCCAGTGCCAGATTGAAATGTCCGATGGCGTTGGTGGGATCGGCTTCCACGATCTTCGAAAAGCAGGTTGCGGCGCGATGGGGGTTTCCTGCCCTGGCCCAGCGGAGACCTTCATGCATCAGCGGATGAGGGCGATGGGTCGCAGGTGGGTTTTGGTGCGGGATAGACATGCGGGGATATACTTCTCGCGATATGGCGAGTGATCGGTATGGAGCCCTTTAGCCCCATGCCGTAATGCCGACAACATCCGCCTTAGGCAACACCGTTGAAACCGGTGAACTGGTCGTGGTCGACATCCATGTTGTTGCCGAACTTGTCCTCGCCGCTGAACTTGAACTCGATGTGCGACGGATCTAAGGTACCGTCGCCATTTTCGTTCTGCGTAACGTTAAAGTAGACTGTGGCGCCAAGTGTTTTCTCGTCGTAGGTCACATAGAGCGGAAAGGGTGAGAGGGTGACCTCGGTTTCCGGTATAGCTCGACCGAAATTGTAGGCCTGCCCCGGCCCATAGTTGTTACTGCGGCCAATGCGCCAGTTGAAGATATTTTCGACCGATGCCCGGTCCATCTCCTTGTCGAATTGAAACTCCATGGTGAAGGTCTTGGCGGCGTTAGCGTTGGCCAGGTAGCTGTCCATCGCTGATAGAGCGGTACCCGGGGGCATCTGGTATAGGAAATCGCCGGTCGCACGGGCAAAGGATATCTTGGGTGGGTCGGCCTTGTAGATGTAACGATTGAGCGTATCGGCGAGCTTGGGATCCACCTCCTCGAGAAAATCGTTGATCTCGGTCGCCCGCTCCATGTCACCCATATCGGCAAACAGCGTGCCGATCTCGAAATGGGCGTCGTAAAAATCCTTCTTGATTTTCAAGGCCGCTTCAAAATGCTGGATCGCCTTCTCCGGTTGCGCCATCTTGGCATAGGTAAGCCCGAGGCCGTAGTCCCCATTGGTGGATTCGGGGGTCATGCGCTTGACCTTCTGAAATTGCAGTTCGGCCTCGCGGAGGCGGTTGGTCTTGAGAAAAACCTGCCCCAGAGCGAAGCGGCTGCCGGCACTGTCAGCCAATCTCACGGCGCCCTCATAGGCTTCCTGAGCGGCGTCATAATGGCCCTCGGCGAATTGTAAATTTCCCAGGCTCATGTGCAAATCGGCATCGTTGGGATTGCTGCGGATGCCCATTTCATAGGCTTTGGCGGCCTCGCCAGGATCGTCCAGCTTGAGATAGGTCTGGGCAAGGTAGTTGGCCGCGCTGGCGCTGTATTCTGAATTTCCCGAAAGCCCGATGGAGCGTTTGAACTCCTTAGCGGCCTCTTCGTATTTTTCCTTCATATACAGATCGATGCCGTTGCTAAGCGCTTGGTTCGACATCTGCTCGAGGCTATTGTTGGGCGCGTATAGGGCATCAAAAATCTGATCCGCCGAAGCCGGGTTCAATATGTCCATCATAGGGATCACCCCAGTCAAGCCATGCAAAAAGGGTTATGCTCAACATTCAATATCGTCAGTAGGCGCCATGCCTTGAGGCTGAGAGGCTCAATTGCAGCGACCCGCAATATGCGCCATCCCGTCTGCATTACGATAATAAGGCCAATTTTATGCCAGATAGCTGCGCTTCTGCAGAGATTGGCCGGCTTGGGCCTAAGGGGAGTCACAAAAAATACGGTGGCAATTATTAGACGGGCGCATGGCGCGTCGGGTGGGCTACTCTTTTTGCATCTCGGCAGCCTGGGTCAGATTGCGATGAATCTCTGGAAGGCTGTTGCTCTCGCCCATGTGTCGCTCAATCCATTGGATCGATTGTCCGTATTGATCGGCCAGGGCATTGAGAGCACCGTCGAGAGAGTCGTGTCGAGAAGCTTCGTTGGCCCAGAATTTTTGTGGTCGCCGAGGGCTGTAAAAAAAGGGGCCGCTGGTATCCGGAAGGTTTCCAGCAAAGGGGTTGGAGGCGCGCACGGATTTGTTGGATCCCGGGCGTGGCGGTGTGTTCGGCGGTGTCTTGGGTACTTTTCGCGCAGCGGCTGCAGTTGACGGCGGCACTGGTTGGGAACCTGCACCGGAGGGGGGTGCGGATGTCGCCGACTGACGCTGATTGAGGCGCTCCACTTGTCGAATCAGATTCACATGAATCTGGCTGAGATCGTTGGTATTGCCCATATGGGCCGTCACCCACTGGGGGGTTTGGGCGAACATCTCCGCCAAAGCATCCACAGCGCCGCTCACATCGTCATGGCGTGACTGCGGCGACGCCCAATATTTCTTGGGGCGACGCGGGTCGTAAAAGGGGACTTCGCGTAGTTTTTTGGCCTTCGAGCGCAGCAAGCGCGTGTCTACCGATGGTGCCGGCTCCTGAACCGCCTGGGGGATGGCAATTGTTGGGGCGGTTGCAGGATCGATGGTCGGCGATGGGGGCGGTTGTTGGGTGATATCGGAGGAGGTGGTGGGGAGGGGCCCCGGCAGAGGTGCCCCAGAGGCGGCCAACTGCGGGTAGATCTGGGTGCCATCCGACGTCAGTATGCGGTCGACGATCTCGATGGCATAGCGGATCTCGACAGCTGTGGTACCCTCCAGGATAAAATGCACGTAGTTGCCGTCCACCCAGGCACGAGGGGATGTCAGGCGCTGGCCATCTTTGAGGTGTATAACGTCAGCGGTCCCTGTTAGCGGCAGCCAAAGGATCAGCAGGATTACGGCCAATAACTGCCAGCCAGCGCCATTCGGTCGGCTGTTCAGACAGTCATTAGCCATTGGTGGGTGTTTGCGCAAAGCTGATCTCGACTCGCCGGTTGCGTTTACGCCCTTCGGCGGTTTTATTGTCGGCAATGGGATCGGCCGCTCCGAGCGCCTCGACAATGACATTGCCGGGGTGAGCGCCTTTGCCGATGAGGTAAGATTTGACCGCGTTGGCCCTGAAACGCGATACGCTGAGGTTGTAACTCGGTGCCCCAACGGAATCGGAGTACCCTTTCACCAACACCTGATGATCGGCATGGCGTTGCATGAACGCGGCGATCCGATCGAGTGATGACAGCGCGGCAGGATCGATATCATTGCTATTTAAGTCAAAATATATCAGAACCTTTTCCTCAAGCAGGAGACTCAAATCCTCATCGACTTGGGCGCTTGCCTGAGACGCTTGCGACTGGTCTGGTGAGGGACCCTCGGCAGCACTATTCGACCGATCGGTATCGCCCTTCTCCGTTGTCGTTTCCGCCTCGCTGTATTCCCCCTTATCGACACTTTCCTGAAGGGTCTCGCGCTGCTTTTCCAGGCTGGATTGAAAGTCCTGCGGGGTCAAGTCCTCCATGGCGAACTTGGGTTCATCCGGTGCATTCATGTTACTGAAGAAGTAAACAATACCACCTATTAGAGCGGCCACAAAAACCGCGACCACCGCATTTCGGACAATATTAGAGAAGGGTCTCGCGGGCTTACCGGCCGCTTGCGCAGAGGGCATGCCGGAGGGCCTACGCGGGTGGGTGCTCTTTTTCGTCCTGCCATCACCGCGCGCTCTGGTTGCGGTGGATTTCGCCGTGGCGGGTCCGGGTCTCTTGTCAGACGTGGCTTGGACAACTTGCACGACGCCACCGGCAGCCTGGATTCGTTTTTGCGAGGGGCTGCCCGCAGCCACTTGCGCCATTTCGATGCCGCCGGATTGCTGCATCACTTCCTTTATAACCTGTTCCTTTAGTTCATCAACGACCTCGTTCATCTCCTCCCGTTTGAGCTCCCTCTTTACGGGCATATACAGTTCGTCGGCACATTCGGTGACAATGGCCTTGTCGATCTTTTTGCGGCCGTAGGCAAAGCCGGTCAAAAGGGCATGATCGCAGATGATATTTATCAGACGCGGAATCCCTTCCGAGAACGTGAAAATCTCCTTCACGGCGTCCTTGGTGAAAATGGCTTTATCCGTCCCGGCGACCTTGAGCCGATGCTGAATAAACGCGCCGATCTCATTCAGTTCCAGCGGTTTAATATCGTACTTCACTGTGATGCGCTGGGCCACCGCTCGATTGGAATGCTCCATGAGAGTGGCTTTGAATTCGCTCTGTCCGACGAAAAAGATATTGATCAGTTTGCGATCGTGGAGCTCAATGTTGGAGAGCAGACGGATCTCCTCCAACAGCTTGTTGTTGAGCCGCTGGGCTTCGTCCACGATAAGCAGCACCTGTTTTTTGTCTGCATAGCTTTGGTGCAGGAAATCTCTCAGGTGCATCAGAAAACCGCCTTTGCTCATGAAGGTTTTCTTGATGCCAAAACCGGCTGCCAGCAATTTGTAAAAATCGAGACTATCGAGATCTGGATCGGGGATGGTGGCGACAATGGTGTCGACATCCAGGATGGTGACAAGTTGGTTGATCAGGACGGTTTTGCCCGTCCCCACCTCACCGGTTAGCAGCACAAAGCCTTTGTTTTCGAGAATTCCATATTTTAGGGTCGACAGCGCTTCTTTGTGTTTTTCACCCAGCCAGAGGAAGTTCGGATCCGCGGTGATCTGAAAGGGTTTCTCTTTTAGTCCGTAGTATGAAAGGTACATTTGGAGAACTCCCCTCCGGTCCCTGAGGATATCGCTCAAGCGGCGACCCCGGGGTTCCGTTGCTGAAGCGAGTGTGCGGCTGGCAGCGGACGATCACGGTCCTCATCGAAATCTGACGGTGATATGCCGATCGTCATCGCCCCGGCACTCAACTGCCGGTTTAATCATCAAGCTCGCTCTTTTTGAAGATGATGCCGCGACTGAAATAGAGGTAAAGGCCGATCCACAGCAGGAAGAAGAGTGCGATGTAGGCCATCCGTTGACGCACAAGACGTTTGTTCTTTTTATCCAAAAGGTTGGCCGAATTTTTCAGCTCTCTTTTTACAACCTCCAGCTCGTCCATGAGGCTGTCCACATCGGCATTTTGGGTCTGCTGCATCATGCGCTGCAATTGGGCCTCAAAGCCTCTGACATTGTACGTGTCGAACATGATGCGCTGTTTTTCAGTGACTTGTGAAATTTCGTGGATCTCTTTGGCCAGCTCAACTGCATAAAACTTCCGGAAGGGATTTTTCTCGGGTACCGCTCCCAATTGGGAGATGCGCTTCACAATGCCGCCATTTAACTCCCCATTGATCTCTGCCATCAGGGTCTCGGTTTTTTCAATCGTCGTGTTGTTGCGGATCAGATCTTCACCAGCCAGTGATGAGAAAAAGAAGATCAAGCAGGCGGCGGTGAGGCAGCTGGCGACAATACGGAACAATACGAAGATCTCTCTTTTGATAATAACCATACCCTGGACATCCTTTCCCAGTCGGGATTTCATCCATTGACGGCGACTACCGCAATATACCCACCGTCCCCACCACCTGTGTTCAGGTGGGGACTCCCGATATTTCGGTCAATCGAATTGGCTACCTATCCTACCAAGCTTAAATTGTCAATATAATACAAAAATAGCGCAAATTCCGCACTTCCCGGCCGCGATGCGGACCTTTGATGGGAATTTCGGCCGTCGCCGCCCTAGCTTTAAATTGCCGTGTAACTTTTGAATTGAGTCCGAGCTGCCGATACTGATTAATGGAAAGGATTCCGGCTCTCTAATCACCGTCGGAGTGGAGATCGCCGAACGATTGTTTCTAATAGCGGCCGCATGAAAGACGGAGAGCTTAATTTGGCGCTCCGGCGAGGACGGCGGAGAGAGCCCGCATGTATCGTCTATCTCTAACGGAGTGATCGAATTGACCAGTGAAACTGCACATGCCATGAATCGCGATACCACAGCTGAGCAAGCCGCCTCCGAAGGCCCCAGTGCCGCGACACTGAAGGCCGCCAGGGAAGCGGTGGCCGCCCTGGCAACGGCCGCAAAGAGCTTCACCTTATATCCGACCGGTCACGTCATGGCTCAGAAACAGATCAGCACCCTTGATCAGGCCTTGGCACATTTCTTTGAAGCGGCGCCGGAGCTGCACCTTGAGATCAGCCGAGAAGGACTAACCTATCACGGCAATCGATTGTATCAACCCCTGCCGGCGGATGATCCCCTTTTGCCGCCGCTGCTCCGAGACGGATTCCTCTGGATCGCATTCCAAAAGGGTGTCGATCAACATCAACTGGCCTTTTTCCTGGAAGTGGTCAACCGCTACCGCATACTCGTGGATGAACCGGAAGGGGACCTTGTCACCGAGCTCTGGCAGGCCGACCTGAAGCAAATTCGCTATGAGGCCGTGGAAGAATTCTGGGATGTCAAACCCCAGTTCGACTTTTCCCATTTCCGTGTTTGGCCGGATGAAGATATCGCTGGCCTGGAAGGCCCCCCGGAATCCGCACCCAGTAACGAAGCGCAGGAGCCGGACGAGCCTTCTGAAAGCATTGCCGATGGGGGCACACCCGCTGGCCGATGCAGAGCAACGGTGCAGATCGAGCGATCGGCCACGCGTCGTGACTTGCTTCGTCTATCCGAAAAGGAGAAAGCCCAGCTCCAGAACCAGATCGAGGCGCTGGAAACCAAGGACAATACCGCTGTCGTGCGTCAGATTTTGCTGTTCACCTTGGCCCAGCAAACAGAAATAACCGATTTCAAACAATTTTTGGAAGTGCTCCACGATCTCCTCTTCGATCAGCTCTACCACCGTCAGGCCGGCCATTTTCACGAGCTGTTGCGCGGCGTTCGACTCCTTCAAAAGAACACTCGCATCGATTGGCAACGCAAGGCGGTGAATGACTTCATCAACAGGCTCTCCAGCCATTCAGCATGGACGGGACACACCCAGTTTTTCGGAGAACTGTATACCCTTACCGCCACGGAGCAGCAGCACACGACCCGTTTTATCCATTTGATGTCGCCTGCCTTCATCGCCGTGTTGGCGCCGGAGCTCAATCGTGTGCGCGGAACCGTACTGCATCAGAAGCTGGTAGTGGCGGCCGCCAAACTTGCCAGCCGCAACTTCCAGGTACTTGAACGCTGCATCAGCGGGTCGGACGAGGCCACGCTCAGGCAGGTTGTGATGATACTGGGAGAGATGTCGGGCGAACGTGTCGAGGCGTTGCTCAAGCGACTGGGGCGTCACCCATCAGGAGCCGTACGGGAGACGGCCGTAAAGACCATGTTGGCCAAAACGGCCACGCCAATGGAGTTACTGGCGCACTACCTCGCAGACAGCCACCCTGGCGTGCGAACCGCCGCGTTGGACTACATCAGCCGTACCAGAGATCCCAGTGCGGAAGCGGTTTTACGAAACTACATCCAAAACGATCCCACCGTCGAGCAAGATGATGACCATTTAATCGCCTGCTACAAAGCGTTGGGCCGGTGCGGCAGCCAGGCAACGATACCATTTTTAGAGGCTTGCCTCTTGAACCGCTCAGGCGGCGGTCTTCTGCAGTTTGGCGGCAACGTTCACCGCTTGGGCGCTGCTGTTGCCTTGCGGCAGTGCCCGGGCGAACGTGCCAAACAGATTCTGGCAAAAGCCGCGAAGAGTCTCTTCCCAGCCATTCGCAAGGCGTCTCGCAAAGCGCTGGCAACATAGGAGAATGTCCACACATGCCCTCGTCTCAAGCTCGCCACGATCCGGCCGACCAGGTTCAACGCTCAGGTGAGCGCCTTTTGGCCGCACTGTTCCGTCTGCTCCAAGCGGTGCGCATTCACCAACGTAACAACGCCATTGTCACTGAAGGTGCGGCAGCCTGCATTCAGGCATTGAACGATTTTGCCGATGACGGGCGCCTGACCCTCCATTCCACAGGTCACGGCTTCTATATCCAGAGCGAAAAGCTTCGATTCCGCAAGGAAACCGCCAATCTTATTGAACATGCCCTGGCCTTTTTTGAGCGCCGGCAGCTACCCGGTCTCGTATTCACCATCGAAACGGCCCATATCACGGAAACGGCCGTGTTGGACCTGGCCCGGCTGCTCAACCAATCCGGGCGCGAAAAAGAGCCGGAAATGTGGCTTGAACAACAATTGGACCGCCACCGCTTGGATTGGGTGGAAGTTCTCAGCGCGCCGGAGGAGGATGAGCCTGCCCTGTTGGAGGGCGTCGAGAGCCTCACGGTCACGACCGGCGCCGATGCCGCCACGGTCGCATTACAGACCAGGGTGGCCGGTGCAAAACAGTCTTACGCCTCTGCCTATACGGCCCTTCAAGAGGTCGCCGACAAAGTTGGCAGTGGCAAACCCGCTGGCTTGCGCAAGGCCACTCGGGTGGTTCAGAAGATGGTCGATATGCTCATTGATGACCGTTTTGTATTGAGGGCCCTCAGCACGATCCGCATGCATGACGACTACACCTATACCCACTCGGTCAATGTGGGCATACTCGCCATGTGCCTGGGGCTGGAGATCGGCATCCCTCGTCGCGTGGTTGAAGATATCGGGATCTGTGGCCTCTTTCACGATTTGGGAAAGGTCGACATCCCCCTCTCCATCCTCAATAAACCTGGTCAACTGGACGACTCCGAACGGGCGACGATTCAGCAACACACCATCCGCAGTGTCCAGCAAATCCTTCAACTGCGCGCCTCTCGACAGGTGAAGATGCGGGTTCTGGTTCCGCCGTTCGAACACCACCTGAAATATGACGGAAGCGGCTATCCCCAGCTACCTGGCAACAGGCGTCCTGGGCTGATCAGCCGCATTTTGACCATCGCCGACGTCTACGACGCCTTGACCGCTCCACGGATCTACAGGCCCACTGCATTCAGCCCGGATGTGGCGCTGAGTTGGATGATGGAGAGAGCCGGCACCGATTTCGATCCCATCTTGTTAAAAGTGTTTTGCAACATGCTCGGCACCTATCCCGTCGGAACCCTGCTGGAACTCGAATCGGGAGAGCTGGCCCTGGTGAAGTCCAACCCGCCGACGCAGGACGGCAGCCGGCCCGTCGTGGTGGTGTTGTCCACGCAAGGCGAAGGGCACTACACGGCCCAGGAGGAGATAGACCTGTCCACTGCTGAGCCATGCCCAAGAGTTGTTAAAACCCACCACCCCAGCCACTTCGGTATCCAACCAGCGCAATACATCCTTTAGGGATAGTCGCCATCCCATAGTGTCTCTGCCAACCGTCGACTTGCAATGCACGCCGATGGCCTTACTTTTTACCCGGTATTAGTGGTTTCGGCAGGCAGTGATTTCGACTTCCCCTAAGGAGAGCGGCGATGAAAGTGGATCATCTCACAAGAGTTCAGGTGGATTTGACGGTCGGACACCAATCCGATGAGATGGACCTCGTCTCAGAGCCGGTAGCGTGGTCATTCGTGGCGGGAGCAGGCGCCGACGGCTTGACGCCGTTTGAGATGGCCTGTTTCCGAAAATCACCCGGCGACGAATTCTGTGTCGAGATACCTGCCCGCCAGCCCCACAAAGTTTTCGAACATCTGCGTCCGCCCGTCTTTCGGGATCTGTTCGACGACCGA
Source organism: Desulfosarcinaceae bacterium (assembly GCA_030066015.1). GTDB lineage: Bacteria > Desulfobacterota > Desulfobacteria > Desulfobacterales > Desulfosarcinaceae > JASJCL01. Next base: position 17,930 of record JASJCL010000100.1, read on the forward strand.
CCCATCTTCGTAAAAACTGTGGTGACCCGCGTGGCGAGCGCCAGTAGTCGAGAAGTGGTTCAGGCCATGGCCGAAGCCACCCACCATGGCGAAGGGGGGTGCGGTGGCGGCTGCGATTGTGGATGTGGGTAGCGGCTTGGCCGCATCGATGGCTGACACGGAGGGGCGATTTGGGTCAGTGTCCGCTCACCAGCCCTGTTCGGCGTAACCGATGAAGCGCAGACGGATCACCCCAGCTTAGGAGCGACCGGCGTATCGGAATATAAATGGATGAAGTGGCCACCTCAATTCATGTCAGATGAAAAAAGCCGTAATCCAATGGGATTACGGCTTTTTAAGCTTTGTGGTGCCGAAGAGAGGACTCGAACCTCCACGGATATACATCCACTAGACCCTGAACCTAGCGCGTCTACCAGTTCCGCCACTTCGGCACGCGGAATCGC
>JASJCL010000021.1 GCA_030066015.1 Desulfosarcinaceae bacterium
CAGGCTGTCACCGCCATCTCGCCCATGCCGTGGCTTGCCAGGGTCCGTGCGACCTGCCCAGCTCGAGAGCTTCATAGACGGAGACCATCTCGAACAGAGACCATCTCGAACAGAGACCATCTCAGCCAGAGACCATCTCAACAAGAGACCATCTCAACAAGAGACCTTTTCCCGCTTGACAGGGTCGAGACGGGCCCTAATATTTAACCATACTGTTAATTAAACACTTGGTTAAATAATGGCATCCGATCCCCAGCAACTCAATCTGGTTTTTTCAGCCCTGGCAGACCCCACCCGCCGGCGGATTGTCGAACGGCTCGCTGCCGGCCAGAGGACGGCCGGCGATCTGGCCGAGCCCTTCGGGATCTCCAAACCCGCCATCTCCAGGCACCTCAAGATCCTGGAGAGGGCCGGGCTGATCCTTCGTCATCGTTCGGCCCAGCGTCACCTGTTCGAGCTCAGCCCGGCTGCCCTGGACCAGGCCGCCCGGTGGATCCGCACCTATCGTCATTTCTGGGAAGCCCAACTGGATGCCCTGGGCCGTTTCATCGACCCATCCAACACCACCGACCCAAAAAGGGGGTAGCGCATGAACACCACCACAACCGAGGTAGAGGCCCACACCCTTACCATTTCCCGTGATTTTCCCGCCGACCGTAAGCGGATGTTCCAGGCTTGGACAGATCCTGAAATGCTGACCCGCTGGTTCGGCCCCCCCGGTGTCACGACGCTGGAAGCCGCCGTGGATCTGCGGGCAGGCGGCGAGTACCGGCTAACGATGCGGGAGCCCGGCGGCGAGATCATCGTCCACGGCGGCGTCTACCGGGAGATCGTCCCGCCCGAAAAGCTCGTCTTCACCTGGGTTCTCGCGGGGCAGGCGTGCGAGGGCAGCGCTGGGTTCCACGCCGAGACGGTGGTCACGCTCACTTTTGCCGCGTTGGAAAAGGGCACTCGGCTGACCCTGACGCACGAGTTTTTGCCCACGGAAATCTCGCGGACCGCCCATGCCGCGGGCTGGGAGGGAAGTTTAACCCGCCTGTTGGAAACCGTGGCCTAAAGCGCTCCTCGAGGAGAAGATGGGGTGGCGATCAACCGGCCACCGGCGGGGATGCGGCAATGTCGACCACCTCGGCACCGGTAAATTGAATCAGTTCGGCGGTGGTCAGGCGCATCATGGTATCACCGTCCCCTCCTCCGCCGTAGACCGCCTCAAACCGGAGGACCCCCTTGTCCACCAGGGTGCGCAGAGCCCGTCGATGACCAAAGGGCGGCATGCTGCCCACGCTGAAGCCGGTGGCGGCGAGCGCCTGTGCGGGGTCGGCAAACTTCACCCGTTTGCGACCGACACCCAAAGCGACGCCCAGCTTCTTGCGGTCGACGCGTCCCAGGCCGTTGGTGATCACCAGCAGGGGCAGGTCGTGGAGCATAAAGACAAGGCTTTTTATGATCTGCTCATTCGCCACCCCCAGCGCCCGGGCGGCGTCATTCACCGTGGCAGTCGGTTGGGAGAGTGGCAGGATGGTGGCCGTGAGGCCGTGGGTGGCGATGAACCGTTCCAGGTCGTTGGCGTTTCGGGGCGGCATGCGGGGATCCCCTTTCATCGGGCGTTACATCACAGCGGAGCGCTCGGCTCCGTGCATATCACAGCTGGCGATGATCCCCAACCACCAGGGAATTCGGTCCATGCGTGCCGCATGCCACCGCTGGGTGGAGGTGAAGGGGCCGGCGGGAGGCGGCTTGCGGCGATTTGGGGCGAATGTCGGACGGGGAAACGCCCGGGCGGATATCACCGCCCGGGCCTAGATGATGTCACATCGTTTCCCGGACAGGCCGAGCGGACCCGGCGTCGTAGCTGGCCAGGTTCTCACTGCGCACGCCCAGATAGAGGCTGATGCACATCACGATCATGACAGCGGTAAAGGGCAGCCCCACAGAGACCGCAATGGCCTGGATGGCCCCGAGTGCGTCGGCCCCCCCGCCAATGAGCAGCGCGGCGGCGATGGCGCCCTCCATCGTGGCCCAGAACACCCGCTGGGGCACGGGCGCGTCCAATTTGCCGCCGGCGGTGATGGAATCGACCACCAGGGAGCCGGAATCGGAGGAGGTCACGAAGAAGACCAGGACCAGAATGATCCCGAAGAAACTGGTGATGGTGGTCAGCGGCAGGTTGGCCAGCATCTGGAACATGGCCAGGGATACCTCGCCGAGACCCTCGGTCAGCGCGCCGATCTCTCCCTGAATCTGCAGCAGGGCGTTGCCGCCGAACGCCTGCATCCAGATGACGGTCAGGATGGTGGGCACCAGCAGAACGGCGGTCAAAAATTCACGGATGGTGCGGCCCTTGGAGATGCGGGCGATGAACATGCCGACGAAGGGGGCCCAGGAGATCCACCAGGCCCAGTAGAAGACGGTCCAGCCTTTGTAGAATTTGTCGTCCACGCGCCCGACCCAGTTGCTCAGTGGAATAATGTACTCGATGTAGGCCAGGGTGGTTTTGCCCAAGCCGACAAAAAAATGGATGAAGGAGCCGGTGAGGATGACGAAGAAGAGAAGGATGACGGCCAAGACCATGTTGAAGTTGCTGAGCACCTTCACGCCCCCGTGGAGCCCGCGCACCACCGAGATGACGGCCACACCGGTGACCGCGGCGATGATGAACACCTGGAGGCTGATGGTGGCCTCGATGCCAAAGAGAAAATTGAGGCCGCTGGAAGCCTGCTGCGCGCCGAAGCCCAGCGAGGTGGCCAGGCCGAAGATGGTGGCCATGACAGCGATCACGTCGATGATGTCGCCGGGCAGCCGCCAGGTCTTCTCCCCCAGCAGCGGGTAGAAGGTGGAGCGAATCGTCAAGGGCAGCCCTTTGTTGAAGGCGAAGAATGCCAGGGCCAGAGCGGTAACGGCGTAAATGGCCCAGGGATGCAGCCCCCAGTGAAACATGGTGGCCCCCATGGCGGCCTGGGCCGCCTCCGGGGTGCGCGCGGCCACGTTGAGGGGGGTGCCCCACCAGTCGGTGTAGTAGGCCACCGGCTCGGCCACACTCCAGAACATCAACCCGATCCCCATCCCGGCAGCGAAGAGCATGGCGAACCAGGAGAGCCGCGAAAATTCCGGTTCGGCCCCAGGTCCGCCCAGCCGGATCCTGCCCACCGGTAAGGCGATCAACACCAGGCTGAAGAGCACGAAGATGTTGCCCGAGATCATGAAGAACCAGTCGAAATTGTCAATGGTCCAGCCTTTGGTGGCGTCGAAGATCTTCTTGGCACCGGCAGGATTGATCAGGGTGGAGATTACGAACAGCACGACCAAAATCGCCGATACGAAGAATACCGGGTTGTGCATGTCCATGCCCCATTTCCTGATGTTATCCTGCCCCGCCTGGTAGCTGGTGGTGTACTTTCCTCCCATGGTTGCCCTCCTTTGGATGAAGCGGGTCGCGGTGATGGTATCCGGCCCCGGATCGTCGGATTCCCGTTGCCGGTTTCATGGCTGCGGAGATGATGGGTCTGCCCCTCGTCGGAAAGGGCATGCGACACAGCTATGATGTTAAGGAGTTAAGAACGGTTGGTACCCGGCTGCCCCTGCCGTGGTTCATCCTCTGTAGACAACCCCAAGATTGATGTCAACAATTAATTAAAATTCAATCAAAAAATATAATTAGAATTTAACTTATCATCAATTCAAAAGTTTAATTCTGATTTTTTCAACATCACTCTGGCGATACTCCCATCAGGCTGCGTGCCGCTTCTGCACATAGCGACGCAGCGCCTCGTCCACGGCGGGGTCCACAGCGGGCGCCTCGTAGGTATGGAGGATCTCCTTCCAACGGGCGTTGGCCCGCTGGGCCATCCTCTGGGAGCCGCCCTCCTCCCACATGACGAAAGTGCCGCGCTCCTCCAGCAGGGGTTGATAGAACTCCTTGCGGAAATTCTGAAAGGTGTGCATCTGGGTGAGGAACTCGCCCCCCGGACCCACCTGGGCGATCACCTCCAACGCCAACCGCTCGGCGTCGATCTGCGCCCCCCGACGAATACGCTTGCACATGCCGCAGATCTCATCGTCGATGATGAACTTCTCGTAGGAGGCCACCATGTATCCCTCCAGGATACCGGCCGCATGGAGAACGAAGTGGATGCCGCTCATGCTGGCCATGAGCAGACTCATCATGGACTCCAGCCCGGCCTGGGCGTCGGGAAACTTGGCGTCGGTGATGGCCCCCCCCCCTCTCGAGGGGATGCCGTAGAAGCGGGCCATCTGGGCGGTGGCCGCCGTATTGACGGCCATCTCGGGGGCCCCCACGCTGAGCGTGCCGTAGCGCATGGCGGCGCTGGAGCTGGAGCCGGAGAAGACCACTGGCGTGCCGGGACGAATCAGTTGGGTGAGAACGATGCCGGCCAGGATTTCGGCGTTCTGCACCACCAGAGTGCCCTCCATCGTGACCGGGGAGGTGGCACCGGCGATACTGAGGGAGGAGATCAGTTGGGGCATGCCGGCCTCGGCGTAGGCCATGATGGCCCCTAACATGCGATCGTCGAACCCAAGGGGGGTGCGTGAACAGAGGATGCTGATCATGGGCGGACGTTCGGCCAGCTCCGCCTCGCTTACCCCGAAGAGGATGGCGGCCATCTCGATGGTCTCGCGGGCCGCCTCGGCACCGATAGCGCCCCCCATAAAGGGGCGGTCCGAAAAGCGCATGGCGGCGTACAGCATCTCCGCGTTGCGGGCCTCAGGGGGGATATCGTTGGGTTCGGCCATCATGCCGCCGGTGATGTCCAGGTTCTGACTGGCGTGGCCCAACTTGACGAAGTTGGTGAAATCGTCGAGCGTCGACGTGCGCCGCCCCTGATCCAGATCGGTGACGAAGGGCGGGCCATAACAGGGGAGATAGGCGATCTGGTCGCCGCCGATGACAACGTTGCGCTCGGGGTTGCGGCCATGGAGGGTAAACTCCGACGGCGCCTTGGCGACCATCTCCTCGACGAGGTCGGGATCGAAGAAGACCCTTTCGCCCTCGATCCGGCAGCCGGCCTTTGCCAGCACCTCAAGGGCCGGGGCGTAGCTGAAATCCACCCCCACCGCCTGCATCACCTTCATGGTGGCCGCATGGATCTGGCGCAGATCCTCCGCCCCGAAGTATTCGAATCGCTGCATGTCTTACCTGCCTAAACTGCGCCGGTGACAGCACGCCTCACCGGCCGCCTGAAAAAGGTTTTAGACCGCATCCCTACGTCAATGGCGTCCCCGCATGAAGGCGCCCGGCGCCGCAGTGACCCCCTCGGCGAAGCGGCTGAAGCGCAAGGGGTTTGACTTGGGATCCATTCGTCCGGTGATCATGTCGCAGGTCCAGCGCCCGGCGGCGGCGGAGAGCATCACCCCCGGCCAGTAAGCGCAGTTGAGGTGGAAACCGGGAATCCCGGCGACCGGTCCGAGGATGGGCTGGTCGTCGGGGGAATGAACGTACTGACCGGCATAGACCGAAAGATCGTCCTGCTTGAGATCCTCTACCACCTCCATCCAAAAGGGGCTGAGGCGGGCCACCTTCTCCAGGTTCATGGCGGGGAAATCCCAGTCCCCCTGCGGGTTTTCCATGGGATCGCTGCGTTGCTCCTCCGGGTCGTGCCAGCCGAGGAGAGCGCCGCCAGTCTCTGGCCGCCAGTAGGAGTCGTTGTCCACGTCCATGACGAGGGGGGCCTCCTTGGGAATCTTGGGGTGCGGCGCCACGAAAACCCGCTGGCGCCGCATCTGGTAGATGGGCAGCTCCAGCCCCACCCAGCGGGCCACCTCAATGGCGAAAGGACCTGCGGCATTGACCACCACGCGCGTGGCGATGCGGCCCCGATCGGTAAGAACGGCGGCGACCCCCTTCCCATCGGTCTCGATACCGGTGGCCCGGGTGCGCAGATAGAACATGGCGTGCGCGGCCGCCCGGGCGAAGCCCTGGGTCACCTCATGGGCCGAGAACCAGCCATCCTTGGCACGGTAAGCGGCCGCCTTTATCTCGGGCGAAAGCCAGGGCCAGCGTTTGAGCACCTCTTCACCGCTGAAAAACTCCGAATCGGTGACCCCCACCTTGTGGTAGCCATCCACCGTGGAACGGACATCGGCCACCGCGGCCTCGTCGGTGGTCAGAAAGAGGTAGCCGCCGTGGTGCAGATCGATCTCATACCCCTCCATACCCGTCACCTGGGCAAAGTTCTCCCAGACCTGGATCGACTCCAGGGCCAGGGCGGCCATGGCCGGTTCCGTGAACTGCGCCCGGAAGCTCTCGATGGAAGCGGTGGTGGTCAGGGTCGACAAGCCGTCGCGCATCTCCACGAGAATGGTCTTCAAGCCGGCCCGCGACAGCCAGAAGGCGGTGGCGACGCCAATTATGCCGCCGCCGATCACGACGGCGTCGGCGCTCTTGTTGGCGAAGGGTTCTGGGGTCAGGATTTTTCGCATGGTCTCGTCCTTCCTCGACACTCAGGGTTTTGATGGGCCGCCGCTGCCGGCGTTACCCGGCTTCGGGCCGGCAGAGCCCCATCGCGCTCAGCACATGGGCCTCGTCCGCCAGGCCCATCCGCGCATAGGTTTCCCGGGTTGGCCGCCCTTCGGCATCCCAGCCCCTTGCCCGGTAGTACCAGTCCAGCAGCCGCTCCAGCTTTTCCCGGGAGAGCAACCGCCCTTTGTTGGGCCCGCTGGTGATCGGTTCGGTGGAGAAGCGCTCGGGGGGAAAGTCCCAGGCGCGGCCGAATCCGGGCACTTCTTTGAGGGAGATGGCCCGGGTGAGGGTCCATATCCGTTCGGAAACGGCCAGCAGCTCTTCCCAGGTGCGTTTTTGTCCGGTGATACAGTGAAACAGTTTCTCGTAGTTCTCCGGCTCGAATCCCAACTCCATGAATTGGAGCCGGCAGATGCCCAGGGCATCGAAGAGGGGTCGCACGTGCTGGCTCTCGATGACGTAGTCGGCGCACTCGGGTTTGACCACCGCCTCGGGCAACTCTCTGGGGCCCTCACCGGCACTGGCGATCATCTCGTTGACATCGCTCCAGGAGCCGGCCAGGTCGTGTCCCACCACCCAGGCGCGCGCATGATGGGCGCCGATATCGGCCGTCATGTAGGCCAGCATCATGGAGGGTGAGTTGCGGCATTCATACCCCGACCATTCCAGCCCCTTGACGTGGATGGCGAAGCGATCCGATCCCTGCCCCGTTTTCTCCGCGGCCGCTTTAACGCCTTCGGCCAGCAGATGGCCGATCCCCTCCCGCGCCGCGATCTTGGCGAGGAGATATTCAACCGTCTCCAGTTCGCCGAAGGCGATCTCGCGGCCGATCTCCTCCCGGCCCAAAATGCCCTTCTCGTAGCACTCGATGGCCCAGGAGATGACGACGCCGGCGGAGATCGTGTCCACCCCTAGCTCGTCGCAGAGGTAGTTGGCATAGGCCACATCACTGATGGTGGGCAGCAGACAATTGCCACCGAAAAGGGCGATGGTTTCGAACTCGGGCCCCTCGACGAAGGCCTCTCCCGACTTTGTTTTGGCGTGGCCGTATTTGCCGCAAGGAGTGGGGCAGCCGTAGCACCCCTTGTCGGTGATCTTGAGCTCCTTCAAAATGGCCTTGCCGTTGATCGCCTTATGGTGCTCGCTGTATGAGCTCTGGAAATTGCGGGTGGGGAAGACACCCACCTCGTTGATGAAATCGGTGATGCCGGCGGTGCCCTCGGGCACCCACTCCTTGAAGCCCGGCTTTTGGGTCACCTTGGCGTAGGCCTCCTTACCGGCGCGGTAGGCGGCCTCCACGTCGTGCACCGGCAGGCTGCCGGTGCCCTTGATGGCGATGGCCTTGACCAGCTTTGACCCGAGAACCGCGCCGATCCCCGTGCGACCGGCCTGGCGGCCGAAATCGTGGGAGATGCAGGCATAGCGGACCAGCTTTTCGCCCGCCGGACCGATGGTGAGGATCTGGTAATCGTCACCGAGGTCCCTTTTCAATTGGGTTTCGGCGACGATGGCGCCCTGCCCCCAATACGCCTCGGCGGAGCGAATCTGCACCGAAGCGTCCTCGATGACAATGAGGCTGGGCGCCGATGCCCTGCCCGTAAGAATGAGCATATCGTAGCCAGCGTATTTCAGCTGGGGACCGAAATGCCCCCCCATGTTGCTGTCGGCATAGCCGCCGTTGGCCGGCGATTTGGCACCGAAGTGGGTCTTGCCGCTAGCCGGCAGCAGGTGGCCGCTTAGAGGGCCGGTGGCCATGATGAAGCGGTTTTCGGGATCGAAGGGCTGAATGTCGGGCAGCAGCTCATCGAAGAGGGTCTTGGCCACAAACCCCCTTCCGCCGATGAACTTATCGGCCAGCGCCTCTGGCAGGGGTTGTTTTTGGATAGCGCCGCTGTCGAGATCGATTCTCAAAATGGTGCCTGCGTAGCCATAGCGCATTATCCGGCCTCCTTCTGCAGCGTGTGCGATGGTGCAGTGATGATGGCCTCCCGCGGACAGATCGCGGCACAGGCCCCGCAGGCCGTGCAGATGGCCGGCTCCTCATCCTGATGGGGGGTCATGACAACCCCTTTGGGGCAGGCGTCCACACAAACCATGCAATTGATGCACGCCTCTGTATCCACCCGATAGGCGCCATTCAATTGGGTAATGGCCTCCACCGGGCAAATCTCGGCGCACTCGCCGCATTGGTCGCACAGATCGATGCGATAATCCCCGGGCGCGGGAAACCGGCCCCGGATGCGCAAAAGCGCTTTGGCCGGATTGACCTCGCGAAAGTTCTCCAAGGCACAGGTCAAACGGCAAGTGCCGCAGCCTGAGCAGCGTTCATGTATTACCCGCAATTCCATCCGAACTCTCCTTCTGACGTGGGGTTAAGAAGCATCACGCCCCCTTCAGCGCCCCTCTTTCCTGGCCCCTCGGGCCGCTCCCGGTGAGATTGACCGGTATCCCCCACGCTCCCTGGCGCTGAAGACCCGATCGAGCTGCAGCCGGACCACCCCCAGGTGGCCCGCCATCTCCTGGAAGGCCGACGCCCCCTCTCCTGCCGCGATACAGGCGATCACTTTACGGGCCGATCGGACGCAGCTGTGGATATTCAGGGGCATGGAGATGCCGAGGGCGTCGTTCATGAAATCCAGGCGCCGACGGATGCGGTTCACCAGAAGTTCCACCATCTCGATAACGGCACGGTTGTTGGTGGCTTCGGCAACGCGACGATGAAAATCGAAGTCGTTGCGGTAGTAAGTAGCGATGTCGCCCGGTCGGCTGGTCATTCGGGCGCCGAGTTCTTGGAGACGCGCGATGCCGGTCGAACAGGACACCTGGGCGGCCAAACGGGCCGCCCCGCACTCGATGATTTCGCGGGACTGCAGCAGATCGAATAGCGATACGGCCTGAAAGAGCTCCGGCGCGCCGGGCTGCGCGCGGTGGGCAGTCGACCGCTCCGATAGCCCGGATGGGGAGATCGCCTCGCAGACAAATGTCCCCCGGCCGCGGATCACCTTGAGGTGGCCCATGACTGTCAGGACCTTGATCGCCTCTCGGAGCGTGCCCAGCCCCACGCCCAGCATCTTGGCCAGGGCTCGCTGGGACGGCAAGCAGGTGCCGGGTGGTAATTCGCCGGTGGTGATGCGGCGAAGAATTTGGTTCACCAGCACACCGGGCGCCGAATCGATTTGGAGGGCCATGAATTCCATGAATGTCCCGCCCTTTGCTGGCGCAGGTGCGGCGGTAGCAACACCCCCTTGGAGCGGCTGTACTACCAAACAACTGTTCTGAACTCATTAACTCTTTAACTTATTGACTCAATAATGGCCGCTTTCTTAAAAGTCAACCCCTTTTTTGCATCTCGCGCGTGTCGGTGTCCGTGCCATCCTATCAGGGGGGCAGGCAGCCATCGGGGCGGAGGTTTCAAAGGGGCGCCGTCAGGTCGCGCGCTCCTCAAACTGGGCTCAGGGGAGGCTGACAATGCGATGGTGATACCGATCGGCGGGCGGAAACGAAGGGCGGGACAAAGCGAACCAGGGCGGGGATGCGGAGCGCTGAGCGGGTCAGCGTGCAGATCTCCCCAGGAACTCCTTGGAAAGCTCCTGCGTCACGATGTTCAGATGGTCCTGCATGGCGTGGGCGGCCGCCGCGCCGTCACCAGCGGCGATATGGGTCACCACTTCGCGTGCCGTGCGAACCGCTTTTTCCATGTTGAAGGTCATGGCGATGTGTAGCGATTCGCTCATGAAATGCATGTTGTCATGGGCCTGATCCACCAGCAGTTTGGCCAATTCGGCGAGGGCCATGTTACCGCTGGCCTTGGCCACTGCCAAATGAAAGTCGAAATCGAGCCTGTAGTAAGCGTCCGTATCTTCATTGGCGATGTCCATCTCGGCGACGATCTTTTCCAGGCGGGCGATCGCCTCGCCATCACCAAACCCGGCCGCCAGCCGGGCGGCACCGCACTCGACGATCTCCCGGGCTTTGATCAGGTCGGCCAGTGACACCGCCTTGAGGGTCTCATCTATCCGGGAGGTGCCGTTGTTCTTCTCCAGCGCGGTGGCGGCAACGAAGGTGCCCTTGCCCCGAATCACCTCCAGATAGCCCATGGCGTCCAGCGTTTTGATCGCCTCGCGAACCGTCCCCAGTCCCACCTGGAATTGACGGGCCAGCTCCCGCTGAGAAGGCAGGCAGTCACCTGGCGCGAGGTCGCCGGACTTGATCTGTTTGATCACCGCCTCGGTCAGCGCACCGGGTGCGGAGGTCACCTGAACGGCATCGAATCTCATACAACTCCCCAATAGGTGTGTTCCTGGATCGGCAGCGACTGGCCCATCAACCTATCTAAATGCGATCAAAGAATCAACCATTTGCAGCGCTGTAGAAAAAGCTTGTGCAGTGAGACCATGATGGTAGGATCGACGCAAATCATCCCATCGACGTTGCTGCAGCGACAACTGCAATGGACGCCCCGAACCCTGGTCATACTTCCCGGAGGCTTCCACTCACCATCTCACATCCAATGGAGGTGCACCATGACGGAAAAGATCATCATCTATGGCAAGGCCGGCTGACCGTACACCACCCGGGCCAGGGAGGCTCATCCGACGCACGAATACGTGGACGTGAAGCAATCGACCGCCCGTCTCGACGAGATGCTCAAATTATCGCGGGGCAAACGTGAAGTACCCGTCATCGTCAAGGGATCGGAAGTGACCATCGGCTTCGGGGGCACCTGAGGGGTGTAAGCACCGGGCTGGTTCAGCCCCAACGCCCCTGCACCCGCGAACCGAAACGAACACGCCCGCCATGCGGCGGGCGCCGCTTTTTTGGATGGACCACGCAACGATAGGGTACCCGCCATGCGATCAGCAGGATACCTTGGATGGGGCATCCTTTTCCTTTGGGTGATGATGCCAGTGACACCCCTACCGGCGCAGCCCCCTCCGCCAACGCGCCTCAGCACCAGTCTAGCGGTGGTGGTGGAGGGGCGAACGCTCCATCTCCCGGCGACGTTGAAATCCCAGCGCAGGCCGGCGGGCAGACCGTACAATACCGACCTGCGCCTGGACGTGGACCTGCGCCGGCTCTATGCCCGCCTGCCCCAGCTGATTACGGGCATCAAGCGCAGCGGTGCGGCACAGACGGTCACCATCGCCAACGTCCGCTGCCGCTACGCCGAAGGGCGTATCCTGGTCCGCAGTACCGCCGATTACCGCCAGGCCCTCACCAGCAGTCTGGCGCTGACCCAAACCCTCCACTCCACGATCGCGCTCCATCCCGTCTTTGAAGATGGCGTGCTACGCCTCGCCTACGAGGTACGTGACGCCGCCTTCGAGGGACTCACCCAGGGTCTGCTGACGGCTACCGGCACCGACCCGCGGTCCGTGGTGAGAATGATCTTTGATCGCTACTTCAAGGAGGATCTATCCTACCCCCTGCCCGCGGCGTATCGCCAGGTCCCGCTGCAGAAGAAGGAGCTGCGTCTCTTTGCCCGCGACGGAAAGTTTTTCGGTCTGCGGGCCGCCGCCAGCGCCCGCCTCAGCCAGGAGCAGTACGAGACCTTGCTGCGCACCTATTTCTGACCGGCGTCCTTGCCGGCACGTGCGCGGTCGACGCGATGTCGTGGACCGCAGCCCTCACCGCCTCGCCGTGTTCAGGGGGCGTCAAACGGCGCCACCTCGGCATCGCTCCAGACCGACACCACCCCCGGCTGTTTTTCCAACTCGGATCGACGCGCCACCGGTAGCGTCCCCCGCAAGGTGAGAAGGTGCTCGCCGGCGTTGTCCAGCTCTGCGGCAATATCCGCGATCGGCGCCGACGGCACGGGCGGATACCCGGCATCCAGCTCGAAGTCGGCGAGCTGGATCTGACGGCGGGCATAGGCGATCGCATCTGCATCGGAGAGGGATTTGGGGACGCGCATTTCGATCAGTACGCGTTGTTTCTGCTCCATGGGACATTCCCTGGTGGCCCGCCCCGCACGGGACGCTCCCGCGGACGGGACGGGCAATGAACATCGTTAGTGGTACCCGTGTGTTAAACGATGAAGTCCGCTCCGGCGCTGAGAAACCGCACAAAGTGGCGCTTGCTCGTGTCGGAACCGAAACGGACCCCAACAGAGATCCCGATGCCGAAGCCCACATAGCGATCGAGGACGTCGAAGCGCTCGAAGAGATGATTGCCCGTGAGGCTCAAGCCGTTGTAAGCCTTGATCTTCTGGTAGCCATCGTAGATGTGGACATTGGTGATCCACACATCGGGGTGGGCCAGGAATTTGACCATCACCGAATCGAGCCGCAGCCGGCTGTTGCCGACGATCACCGGTGTGGGGATGGCGTAGTGGAACCAGTTGCGGGTGCCAGCTTTGCCCTCAAAAATCGTATAGTACCCTTTTCGGACCTGGATCGGAAGATTTTCTGGGTACTCCGCTTCAACGCTGCTGCCGTGGACCCACATGGCGTGAGCGATGGTGGGGGAGAAATTGAGCTTGTTGAAAGCGCGTTCGGCCTGAATCATGCCGAAGCCGGAGTTCCGATCCCACCCCGGCGCACAGAGATTCTTGGCCGTCTCTCCCAGGGCCTCCTTGACCGCCTGCTGGGTGAGCTTGGGGTCGTGGGACTTGAGCAGGGCGATCACCCCGGCACAGACCGGATTGGCCGCCGAAGTGCCATTGTCCGAACTGCGGGCACCTTTGAAGTGGCTGGGGGCGCAGAAATCCGGTTTCTGGGGATCCAGCGCGGCTGGCCCCTGACTGGTATAGCCGATCCAGTGATCGAGAATATTGGCCGCCCCCACGGTGATCACGGCGGGATGGCCATTGGCCCCCCAGATGCTGCGGCCTGGGCCGCTGTCCGCGCCGCACCGGCCACTGGGGCACTGCGAGCCGCAGTTGCCGGCAGCGAAGGTCACCAGAATGCCGGCGTTGATGAGCTGCACCACTTTCCGGGTGAAGGGATGATTGGCGTCGGTGGCGTAATCCGGCGCCCAAGCCTTCTGATACATTCCCCAGCTATTGCTCAGGATCATGGGCTTGCGTCCGCGCTGATACTCTCCCAGGGCCCAGTGATAGGCGCGAATGGCATCGGAGAGCAGGCCGGAGATCCCCCCGCTGGAGCTCTGCAGGATGGCGATGTCGAGAATCTCCGCATCCGGCGCCATTCCGGCCGCGTCGAAGGCGCACATGGTGCCGTGACTCGTACTCGGCGCGTTGCCGGGGACATATCCCGAAGAGGGCGACCAGCCGCCGGAACAGGCGCTCACTTTGGTCTTGTTGACCCCACTGTCACAGATCCCGATGGTCACGCCCTGTCCCCGTATCCCTTTGGCCCACAGACGGTCGCAGCGCAGGTAGCGGGCCACGTCCTCGATGGTGCCCTTGGCCACGGTGGATTGACAGTCCCAGGGCTGACAGGGCGCCGCCAACTCCAGATCGAAGGCCGTCGGCACCTCGGCCCCCTCCTCCACCACCGGCATCTCCTCGAAGAAATCCAGATCCGCCTTGCGAAGCAGATCGGCCAGTCCCTCCTCGCGCAGCACCGAGTTGGCGTCGTCGCAGACATCTTCCGGGAATGGTTCGATGCGTGCGTCGCTCCACACATTCACCACGTTGTCCTGCTTCTTGAGCTTCTTCTCCTCCTTTTCATCCACGACCCCGCGCACCAACACCACCTCTTCGCTGGTGGCGTCCATGGCGGCGGCCACGCTCTTGGTGGCCTCAACCGGTATGGGCTCGAAATCGGCATCCATGGTAAATCCCGCCATCTTGGCGGCCGGCATCGCCATGGCGGCGTCCATGGTCAAACCCATCGGTGCCTTCATCTCCACAATAACGTTTCGCATATCCCCTCCTCTTTGCTTGTCGGGTGCCCCCGACGCTTTGGATTCCCCGAGTGGACACACCCATTCGGGAGACGACAGGTCCGACAGCCGCCGGAGGCGGGGGAGGCCCATGCCCAATCTGAGATCAAAAGGGACGTTCACCGAAGGAGATTGTCGGTCGCACTGCAGGTAAATGGAGATCGGCGTTCACAATGGGCTGCCGGACGGGTGCATGCGAGCGAGCGGCTGGATCGCGAATGGCGCAAAACCGTAATGGGCGGCTGCACAGCAATGAACCAATATGGAGGAGGGCGACGACAGATCCGCTGCTAGCGGAGCGATAGGACAACCGGGGAGACGACTCGCAGCATGCAATGATTGCACTGACAAATTTAGCGGTGTGCCCGAAGCTTGTCAACCATCCAATCTCCCCCGATCCATGAGCGCTGATCGGGATCGCGCCGAAGGAGTTGAATTCATTTGATTCACGTCGGTGATGGGTTTTTCGTTGGCAAGATGACGTCTGGGATAATGTCTGAAAATAATGTCTGAAAATAATGTCTGAAGATAAGGTTTGAAAATAACGTCTGAAAATAATGACTGAAGATGACACCCGGTCTCTCCGCTTTACGGCGCAGTTTTCATTGCCTGCCGATGCCATACGGGCTATAGGGATGCAGTATCGCTTGCCAAAGGAGACGAGGCCCCGCATGGACTTCAATCCCTGCATGAAGCACCAGCTGATTCGCAAGACCGTCAGAGAGTTCGCCGAGAGCGAGATCAAACCCCATGTCGCTCACCTGGACAAAGCAGCGCAATTCCCGTGGGACATCGTCGAGAAGATGAAGCCGCTGAAGTTCTTCGGCCTCCAGGTACCCGAACATTTTGGCGGGGCAGGACTGGACACCATCAGCTACGCCATCGCCGTCGAGGAACTCTCGCGGGTGTCCGCCGCACTGGGCCTCTGTGTGACGGTTCACAACAGCGTCGGGATCTACCCCATCCTAGCCTTTGGCAGTCCGGACCAGCAGGAAACCTTCGTGCCCCCAATGGCCCGCGGAGACCGTATCGGCGCCTTCTGCCTGACCGAAGCCAACGCGGGCTCCGACGCCGGGGGTGTCGAGACCAGTGCCGTCGAGAACGCGGATGGCTTCGTGCTGAACGGTACAAAGATCTTCGTGACCAACGGGGGGATCTGCGGCACCGTCCTGGTATTCGCCGTTTCGGAAGCAGATGCGGCGCACAGCAGGGCCAGTGTGTTCATCGTCGAAAAAGACACACCCGGCTTTTCGGTGGGCGAAGTAGAGGATCTCTGCGGCATGCGGGCCAACCCGGTGTCGTCGCTGTTTTTTGAGGACTGTCAGCTGCCGAGAGACCACCTCCTGGGCCGCCTCGGCGAAGGCCTCAAAATCGGCCTGACGGCGCTTGACACCGGCCGCATCGGCATCGCCGCACAGGCCCTCGGTATCGCTCAGGCCGCCTACGAGAGCGCGGTCGCCTACGCCAAAGAGCGCCAGCAGTTCAACAAGCCCCTGGCCAGATTCCAAACCATCCAGAACTATCTGGCCGAGATGGCGACCCAGATCGACGCTTCGCGACTGCTGCTCTACCGCGCAGCGGCGCGCAAAGACAGCAGCAAACCCTTTTCCGCCGAAGCCGCCATGGCCAAACTGCACTGCAGTACGACGGCGAAGGAGGTGACCGATGTGGCTGTCCAGATTCATGGCGGATACGGCTATAGCAAAGAGTACGACGTGGAGCGCTACTTCCGGGATGCCAAGGTTACCCAGATTTACGAAGGCACCAGTGAGGTGCAGAAGATGGTGATCGCCCGGTCGATCCTCTCTCAGCCGACCTGATCGCGCGACGGCGCCCTGCGACGGAAAGTAAAGGCCAGACCGATGCTCAATCTCATCGTATGCATCAAGCAGGTCCCCATGGTGTCGGAACTTCCCTGGAACGCCAAGACCGGCACCCTCAAACGCGAGCTCGCCCCGGGGATGATGGACCCCGCCAGCCGACGGGCGCTGGAAGCCGCCCTGCAGATTAAGGCGACGCGACCGGCCCGCATCCAGGTCATCACAATGGGCCCGCCCATGGCCGAGGAGGTCCTGCATCAGGCCAGGGCGCTCGGGGCGGACGAAGGCTTCCTGCTCACCGACAAGAAGATGGCGGGTGCCGACACCTACCTCACCAGTCGCATTCTGGCGAGCTGCATCCAGCAGAAGATCGCGGGCTACGACTTGATTCTCTGCGGATGCCAGACCAGTGACAGCGAGACCGCCCAGGTGGCGCCCCAACTGGCGGAGACCCTCGACATCCCAGCGATCACCTTCGCCGAGGAGATCCACATCGAGGGGCGGCGGGTTCGCGTGCAGCGCCACGTGGACGACTTTTATGAGGAGCTGGAGATGGAATTGCCCGGCCTGATCAGTGTTGACCTCACCGCCTACACGCCCCGCTACCTGGCCCTCGATGGCATTGAACGCGCCTTCGCCAATCCCGACATCCATCGGGTGGACGTCCGGCAGCTTGGATTGGGCGAACGGTTCAGCGCCCTGCGGGACTCCCCCACGCGCATCATCGAGGTCTATTCACCGACCAGCGGCAAGAACAACCGCGTCCTCAAGGGCGCCGTCAAGAAGGTCGTCACCCAATTGTTGGACGAGTATGGCAAGGTTATCGGCGGTGCCATGGGAAAAGACCTGCAGGCCGATGCCCATCGGCGGGATGGCAAGCCATGACCCCGCGGCACACCGGAGAGATCTGGGTATTCGGCGACTATCGCAACTATTTCCAGAATCGGGTCACCCTCCAGATCCTCGCCAAAGCGGTCGACCTGGCTGCGGCCACCGGCGGTTCAGTCAGTGCGGTGGTATTGGGCCACCGGGTGGAGGAGTGGGTGGGGGAATATATCGCCCATGGGGCCCAGAAAGTCTATGTCATCGACGATGCGGCCCTGGCATCCTACTCCATCGAGACCTACGCCCACTTGCTGCACGGGCTGGCCCGGGAGCACCGGCCGGAGACGCTCCTGGTGGGCGCCACCCGCTTCGGCCAGGAACTGGCGCCGCGCGTCGCCAAGAAGCTCGGCACAGGTCTGACCGCCGACTGTATCGACCTGGAGATCGATGCGGCGGGTCTGCTCGTCCAGACGGCGCCTTCCTTTGGCGGCAACCTCATCGCCAAGATCATCACCCCCCACGGCCGCCCCCAGATGGCGACCGTCCGGCCCGGCACCTTCCAGGAGCTGCCCCACGATGACGGGGCCAACGGCGAGGTGCTCTCCTTGCCCCTACCCGCAGATCTGCCACAGCAGAGAGTGCGCCTCATCACGTCGGAACACCGCCCCGCCAAAAAACGGCGCATCGAAGACGCCGCCATCGTCATCTGCGGTGGACGCGGCATGGGCAGCAAGGGCAAGTTTAAAAAGCTGTTCGATCTGGCGACCCTGATGGGGGCCGAGGTGGGCGCCACGCGACCCGTTGTCTACGCCGAATGGGCGCCCCATGAGGCATTGGTGGGTCAGGCCGGCAAGAATATCGCGCCGCGGGTGCTGCTCTCCTTCGGCATCAGCGGCGCCATTCAACACACGGCCGCCCTCGCCGACGCCGATTTCATCATCGCCATCAACAAGAATCCCAGCGCCACCATGATGAAACTCGCCGACGTGGCCATTGTGGCCGACGCCAATCAGGCCTGCCTGGGGATCATGAAGGCGATTCGCGAACGGGTGCGGGATTAGGTGCGATGGGGGAAGTGCGCTGCCAGAGCGGCGAAGGTCACCTCTCCGGCGAGGATGGGACGGCCGCCCAACGGATAAAAAGGGGCTCGCAGCGACGTCGATGGGAATCCTTATGATCGGCCGTTAATTGGCGCCGCCAGCCCTCTTCAGTGGGTGAGAGGGCCCGATGACGCAGCTGGCCGGAGCGATCCGTTGCAGTCCATCCGGCCATCGTGCGGGGGAAGACGGTTATATGTGAGCGCCACGCCGTTTCTGCATTTCGGCGTCCTTCAAGAGGTTGGCAAAGTTGAGCACGGAGAGTTCGCGATCCAATTCACCGTATTGAATATAGTAGTGCCCGTGGCTGACGCCCGTCATCATGAAGATCCTGTCTCGCTTGGTCTTGCAGCCGGCGCAGAACTTTCCATCCCAGGTCTTCACCCCACAATTGGGACAGCGTTTCATCGAACCCATGACCTGTCCTCCTTGCTTCGGATCGTACGTTCGGCGTCATGCCGTACGTTTGATCGGTCCGCCGTTAAGGGTTGATTCGGTACGAACCATTCTTTCTGCAATTGCCGTGCAGATTGGGGGGCCAGATCGTATAAAAATTTATTTTTTATTATATTCGGGTAGTTGTCGCAGTTGATCGGCCCAAACGCCCTTGAGGTGTTGAGAATATTATTACCCAATTATTGGGTATATCTATCGATAGTCTGGGGGGTGCATCACACCACACCGGTTTTCGTCACCCCGTACTCTGATAGCTGCAGGGTCATTTGACAAGCGTGGAAAAGACGCAAAGCTTTTAACTAGGCTCGCTGATGCACTGGATGCACGAACGAAAATCCAAAATGGTCAAGGAATTCTGCGATGAAGTCGGTGTCGGTCATTATCGTTGAAGACGATGCCTTCGTGGCCGCCGATATCGCCAGCAAGGCGAAACGTATTGGTTGCCAGGTCTTGGGGATTGCCAATCGCGTCGAGCAAGCCGTCGAGATGGTGACCCGCTTTTGTCCCAATTTGGCGTTGATCGGTTCCAGGCCGAGAGAACAGGCCGATTGCATCATGACGGCAAAACTCATTCAACTGCATTGCAATCACCTGCCCATCATCTTCCTGTCGACGGAACTGGACCGGAATGCGGTGGAGCGGGTCAAGCTTGGTGGGCCCTATGGATTCGTCGCCAATCCGCTCGTTGAACAGGAGCTGATCAGCGAGGTCGAAAAGATACTGCAAGTGGTTTCGATACAGAAAGCGAGAAGCACAGCGAAACCGTAATTCTCCCAAGCAACGTGTCGACCCGGCGACTTGACACCAAGCGTACCACCGCCAGCTTTCCGATCGAAGCCCCCAATCCCACCGGTCGTCTGACGACGCCCCCCTCAAGAAGACCTTATGGTTTCAATGCCGGCCGCCTTCCTGCAGCCGGCGCGGAAGCCCAGCACCGAACACCGCCAGCATCATGTGAAAAAGTTACAGCACGATGGTGAAGTGACAGCTTGCCGGAAGTGGCCGAATAACGTCTATTGACATTATGAGGTGGCCAAGCGTCTCGCCCAGCGTTTGTCATCCCAGCCGCCCGCCTATCCATCATCTGTGTAGAACTGCACCTGCTCCGAACGCCCCTCCGACACGCGGTAGCGCCCACCCCATTGCTGCGGCCATATTCGCAGTCGTTGTGCGTGCAACCCTTATCGCCAGGCGTCTGGCAGTGGCGCGAAGGTCGCCGCTTCTGATGCGGCGTTGTGTCAGCGACCGCTATTTTATCGCCATCTCGTTTTCAGCCAAGACGAGGACCGCGGTTCAAGAGAGCTGCTTCGGATACCGTCGGAACATGCGGTCCGCGCCTATCTCGGCGATTCTCCACGCGTGTGCGGAGAATCACGGAAAACCGGTTAGATCCGCAGAGGGAAAGGAGGCATTTGACACCCACACCTGACAAGGTGTGGACGGCTCTGCGGTGGGCGCTGCAGTCCGTCTGCGTCCGAGTGGACGTTTCCCGACGGTCTGCCACATCTCGACACCCATCATCAAAGGAGGAAAATGAAATGCCAGCTCCATTTCTCAATGAGGAATTCACCTTCACCAACCCTGATGGAAGTACCATCAGGGTGCGGGGAACCGGGAATCAGCATTACGCCGTTTTCGAAACCCTCGACGGCTATACGATTACCGAGGACCCGCAGAGTGGTTTTTTCCACTACGCCGATCTCTCCGAGGACAAGCAGGATCTCGTTTCGTCCGGCGCCAGCGTCGACCAAATCGATCCGGCGACGCTGGGACTGCGACCGCATCTTCGCATTCGCCGGGAGGCGGCCAAGCGCAAGGCCTTGAGTGCACCGATGCTGCAGCGGAAGCGATCGCAATGGGAACTCCGGCGCGAGGCGAAAAAGCAGCGTCGCACTCTCAGGTCAATAACGGCCGCCCCGGACGCCATGCCCCGGGCCGATGTCACCACCGGCAATTACAAGGGCCTGTGTCTTCTGATCGAATTCCCCGATGTCGCGCCGACCATTTCGCGTCAGGAGGTCGAAGACTTCTGCAACAAGCCCGGCTACACCGGCTTCGGCAACAATGGATCGGTGAGAGATTACTTCCAGGACAACTCGAGAGGCAGATTGACCTACACCAATCAGGTCACCGCCTATTTCACGGCAGCTCACAATCGCTCTTACTACAGCGACCCCTCACAGCCGTACGGAAAAAGGGCCCGCGAACTTATACGCGAAGCATTGAATCACCTCAAAGCCCAAGGATACAATTTCAGCCAACTGACCAGTGATGCCAACGGGTACATTTATGCGCTGAACGTGTTTTACGTGGGACCCACGGTCAACAACTGGGCCAAGGGGCTTTGGCCGCACGCATCGTCTCTGGGCACGCCCTTCGATGCCGGCGGTGGCAAGAAGTTCAATGATTATCAAATCACCAACATGGGCAGCGAATTGACCCTGCGCACCTTCTGCCATGAAAACGGGCACATGATCTGCGACTTTCCGGATCTCTACGACTATGGCGGCGAATCCGCCGGTGTCGGACACTTCTGCCTCATGTGCTACGGCGGCAGTAACAAGAACCCAGTCCAGGTCTGCGCCTATCTTAAAAACGAGGCGGGCTGGACCTCCAAGCTCACCACCCTGACGCCAGGCATCACGGTCACCCTGAACGCGGCCGACAACGACTTCTGCATCTACCCGAAAAGCGCCTCGGAATACTTCATCATCGAAAACCGGCAAAAAAGTGCCCGCGACACCTTCCTGCCCGATGCGGGGCTCGCCATCTGGCATGTCGACGAGACGGCCAGCAACGACAATGAGCAGATGACGCCGGCCAAGCATTACGAGTGTTCCTTGATTCAGGCGGACAACCGCTTTGACTTGGAGGGCAACGCCAATGGCGGTGACGCTGAGGATCTGTACGCTGCTCCGGACAAGGTCGCCTTTTCGGACAGCACGAGTCCGGACAGCAAGTGGTGGGATGGCAGTAATTCCGGCTTGAACATTGCCCAGATCTCCGCTTCCGGGACAACCATGACCTTCGCGTTTCCAGCGGCGGCGGGTTGGATAAACAACAAGCGGGTGGTGCACACCTACGCCCACGCCAATTCGAATACGGCCTTCGCGATCCTCGAGACCCTTAGCGGCTGGCGAAAGATCGCACCGACATCAGCGGATGGGGTCACCAACGTTCTGAACATCCTCGATGCGGCCGCCGCGAAAGGCAATAAGGTCAATGTCTACCTTGGTTCTGACAACCAAATTTACGCCGTTTATATGGTGTAACGGCACGCAAACTGACCAACGCCTTTTCGGCTGTGGCAGCAAAAGCGCACCCCTTTGTATCAACCCAACATTCGTCATGAAGGAGGATCCCATTATGTGGCACAACAACAAATCAGTGGTTTCCGTGTATGCGCATGTCAACACCAAGACGGCCTACGCCATCATCGATGGCATGAGCGGCTGGAAAAGAATCAACCCGACCTCAGCGGACGGCGTTACGAATGTCCTGGACGTTTTGAACGCGGCCAAAGCCAACGGGAAAAAGGTCAATGTGTTTATCGGCAGCGATGAACTGGTCAGCGCCGCCTACATGAGTTAACGGCGGTGGCGAATACAGGATCATTGACGACATGACCCGGTTTCCAATATCGGGAAATCATTGAATGCGAGGTATTCAAATGCCGACTTTCACCGTTACATATTCAGACAGCAAAGACGTTTTGCAGGTGTCATCGCCCACCGGTGCCGAAGGCGCGCCGCCGCCCGTGGAGGCCGTGCGGTCCCATGCCGCTCGGGAGCTTTCCGAGGGTGATCTGGCCGGTGCGGGCCCGCCCCCCTTACCGCACCGCACCGCGACGGCTGAAATGAACGACTTTGCGGACTTGGGGGATGCAGCGCCGCCGAGTCTGATCGAAGCGGCAACCGCGACTGCCGCGAATGGCGGGGATGACGATCTTGATCTGGGAGCGGCCGGGCCGCCATCCGTCGATCCATCGCCGGACGGGATTCCCGTGGCGGAGATGGGGGATGCGGGCCCGCCGCCGATGGATCGGACGTAGATATAGGGCATCCCCCCAGCCTCTCCAACGAGCCTCGGTAGAGGGCGCAACCCTGATGGCAATCGGCCGGTCCCTGCGACGGAAGGGTCCGCCATGCCAACCGCAGTGCAGGGGTCCCGCCGGTTTCTTCTAACCGCGTGCTTCAGGGGCATTCTTTTCGCTTAGATCGTGAAAAGATGTCCCTGAAGCACGCCCCCGATGGCCGCACCTGCCGGCCGCTCCAAAGGGATCTCTCCAGGCGCCTGCCCAACGATCCACAGTAAGCTCTGATCCAAGGTCCATCACGCGCTCACATTTCAAATAAGCGGCAATCCACCCAGCGACGCCGTGCTGCCTGAATACCGGTCGACCATTCAACTGCTGAGCGGCGTTCATCATTTTACTTGACATGTACCACGACACATTTGTACATAGCAATCGATTGCGCAATCGATTGCTTCCCAATATCTACAGGTCCCCCAATGGCAACCATGAAAGATGTGGCGCTCCGTGCGGGCGTCTCCACCACCACGGTTTCCCACATCATCAACGACACCCGCTATGTCAGCGAGGACCTGCGCCGCAAGGTGATGGACGCCATTGCTGCGCTCAATTATCAGCCTCACGGGCCGGCACGCAGTCTGCGAACCAAGCGGACGCGCACCATCGGGATGATCATCCCGGACAACTCCAACCCCTTTTTTGCCGAAGTCGCCCGAAGTGTCGAGGACGCGGCCTTCGACAATCAGTACAATGTGATCCTGTGCAACTCGGACGGCAGCCCCGTCAAGGAGCTGAACTATCTGCACCTGCTCATCGAAAAGGGGGTCGATGGATTGGCCTTCATCTCCGCCGGAAAGGATCCCCGCTCCATCGACCTGCTCTCCCAACAATCGATCCCGTGGGTGGTTGCCGATCGCGAGATTCCCAAGGTCAAGGCCGACGAGGTGCTGGTGGACAATCTCGACGGGGGGCTGCAAGCCACCCACTATCTGCTTTCGCTGGGACACCGGCGCATCGGCTGTATTGCAGGACCACGCCAGCTGACGCCCAGCTTCGAACGATTGACCGGCTACCAGCGGGCCCTCGCGGCGGCGGGCATCGCGGTGGATCCGGAGATGATCCGCCATGGCGATTTCCGCAGCAGCAGCGGTTATGACGCCTGTCAGGCCCTGATGCGGCACCGTGAACCGCCCTCGGCGATTTTCGCCTGCAACGATCTAATGGCCATCGGCGCCCTGAAGGCGGCCCATGACAGCGGCTTGGGCATTCCCCAGCAGCTCTCCATCATCGGGTTCGACGACATCGCCTGGTCCGCCTTCACCTTCCCGCGGCTGACCACCATGGCGCAGCCGAAACAGGAGATGGGGCGCCTGTTGACGGCATGGCTGGTGGAGCGCATCAAAAATGATCAGCTCCCCCAGCGCCGTAGAATGCTGGCAGCCAAACTGATGGTGCGTGATTCCTGCGCCCCGCTGGAAACGGCATGGGTGCGCCAGGGTCACCCATAGAAGAGAATGCAGGGAGCGGCAATGGGATCACAGTGGGTAACGAAGGACGGAAACCCCAGCAAAGGTGGGCGTGACATGGGCGCAAAGATCGTCGTCGTCGGCAGCATCAACGTGGACCTGGTCATCCATTCGGATCGGCTGCCGTTGCCGGGCGAAACCCTCAAAGGGGGCCCTTTTCGGATGATTTCCGGCGGGAAAGGTGCCAATCAGGCGGTGGCGGCCGCGCGGCAGGGGGTACCAACCGCCCTTGTCGGCTGTGTGGGCGACGACAGTTTCGGCCAGCAGCAGAGCCAGCATCTGGCCGGCGAAAAGATCGATATCCACCACATTTCGGAGGTTGAGAACGAATCCACCGGCGTCGCCCTCATCGTTGTGGAGCCCGACGGCGAGAACCGCATCATCTTGGCCCCGGCGGCGAACGATGCCCTGACGCCGGAGATGATAGCGAGCGCGCGGGATACCATCATCGACGCGGATATCCTGATCTGTCAGTTGGAGACCCCCCTTGCGACGGTGGGCAAAGCGATGGAGATCGCCAAGGCCCACCAGACCACGACCATCTTGAATCCCGCCCCGGCGATGCCGCTCGATTCAGAACTGCTGCGCTTCGTCGACTACCTGGTTCCCAACGAGACCGAGGCCGAACGCCTCTCCGGGGTCGCGGTCACCGATGTCGAAACTGCCAAGCAGGCGGCAGCCGCTCTGGCGAAGGTGTGCCCGGGGGTCATCCTGATCACCATGGGGGAGACCGGGGTACTCAGTTGCACCGGCGGACGGATGGAATTCACCCCGGCGGTGCGGGTGAAGGCGGTCGATACCACCGCCGCCGGCGACACCTTCATCGGCACCTTGGCGGCCTTTCTCATCCAGAAAGATCCCCTTGATGCGGCCGTGCGGAAGGCGATGAGTGCGGCGGCCATCTCGGTGACCCAGGTCGGCGCCCAGACCTCCATCCCGCGCCGGGAAGCGGTTCTCGCTTTTTACAAAACCCTCAACCAGAGTCGTGACCGATGAAAAAAACACCCCTCCTGAACAGCCACCTGTCGCGGGTGATAGCGGAAATGGGTCACCTGGATCGGCTGGTGATCGCCGACGCGGGACTGCCCATCCCCAAGGAGAGCGACCGTATCGACCTGGCTTTGACCAAAGGGATTCCAGGTTTCCTTGAAACCCTCGAAGCGGTCCGCACGGAGCTCGAAATCGAATCCGTTATCGTTGCCGAAGAGCTCCAGACGGCGGGCACCGACAGTAAAACGCTTTTTGCGGCGATCCAAGGGGTCTTGGGAGAGATCCCAATCCAAAGCGTATCCCATGAAGCGTTCAAAGCGCTGCTGCCCACGGCGCGCGTCGTTGTCCGGACGGGTGAATTCACGCCCTACGCCAACATCGTGCTCGTCGCGGGGGTCGCCTTTTAGCGGTTCGAAGTGGGGTTATGGAAAGTTATGGAGAAGATGCGGGGAATCAAAGCATATTTGCAGCAATCCGGGCTGCTGATCTTCATCCTCATCATGGTGGGGGTGTTGGCCCTGCTCTCCGATCGCTTCCTGACCCCCGCAAATCTGATCAATATTCTGCGGCAGGCCAGCATCAACGGGATCATCTCGGTGGGCATGATGTTGGTGATTCTGACGGCCGGCATCGATCTGTCCGTGGGGGCGATCCTGGCCCTGAGTGTGGTCGTCACCGCCGATTTGATGCACCGGGATCTGCCGCCGTTGCTGGCGGCGACTGCGGGTCTCAGTCTCGGCGGACTGCTGGGCTTCGTCAATGGATGGCTGGTGAGCAGGATCAAGGTGCCGCCCTTTATCGCCACCCTCGGCATGATGAGTTTCGCCCGCGGTCTGGCCCTGGCCTATACGGGCGGTAAACCGGTGACCGGCCTCGATGCAGGATTCCGGTTTCTCGGCACGGGTCTCGTCGCGCACATCCCCATGCCCATCATCATCGCCGCCCTGGTATTTCTGGCCGGCTACCTCCTGCTCTCCCAGACACGCATCGGCGCCTATCTCTATGCCTTGGGCGAGAATCGCGAAGCCGCTCTGTTTTCTGGGATCGCCACTGGGTTCTACACAAAATTCGTCTTCACGGCCAGCGGCGTTCTGGCCGCCCTCTCCGGGATGATCCTCATCGCCAGGCTCGATTCCGCACAGCCGGTCATCGGGCTGGGGTACGAATTCGACGCCATCGCGGCCGTCGTGATCGGTGGTACCAGTCTTGCCGGCGGCGAGGGCCGGTTGAGTGGAACGCTGCTGGGAGTGCTGATCATTGCCATGCTGAACAATGCGTTGAACCTCACCAATGTCAGTTCTTTTTACGAGGGGATCGTCAAGGGGATGGTGATCGCCTTGGCGCTGATCCTTCACGGGTTGGTGCGCAAGCTATAACACCGGGAGAGATACCGGCAAACTCAAAGAAAGAGGAGGCATTATGAAAAGATTGGCAGTTGTCGTTGCGTTGATCCTGCTGTTCGGTGCGGCCGGCGTCCAGGCGGAATCGGTTACCCTCGGGCTGTCGCTGTCGACCCTCAACAATCCCTTCTTCGTCACCTTGAAGGACGGCGCCATGAAAGCGGCGAACGCCGCAGGCGTCAAACTGGTGGTGACCGATTCACAGGACAATCCGGCTACGGAAGCAAAAAACATCGAAGATCTGATCATCAAAAAGGTGGATGCGCTGCTGATCAATCCCACCGACTCGAGCGCCATCGCGCCCAGCGTGTTCAAAGCCAACAAAGCCGGTATTCCCGTCTTCACCGTCGATCGCAGCGCAAGCTCGGGCGAGGTCGTGGCCCACATCGCCTCCGACAATGTGGCCGGCGGCATTCTGGCCGGCGAGTTTCTCGTCCAAAAGTTATCCGCCAAGGGCAAGGTGGTGGAGCTCGAGGGGATTGCCGGTTCCTCGGCGGCGATCGACCGCGGCAAGGGGTTTAACCAGGTGATGGGCAAGAATGCGGGCATCACCGTCGTCGCAAAGCAAACGGCGAATTTCAACCGGGCCGAAGGGTTGCGGGTGTTCGAGAACATCCTCCAGGCCCAGCCCGAGATCAGCGGTGTTTTCGCCCACAATGATGAGATGATCCTGGGCGCCATCCAGGCCGCGCAGGCCGCCGGTAGAGACAGCGGCATTGTCTTCGTTGGATTCGATGCCGTGGACGATGCCGTAAACGCCGTCAAAGCCGGACAACTCGCCGCCACGGTTGCCCAGCAGCCGGCGGTGATCGGTGAACTGGGGGTCAAAACGGCCGTGGACTTTCTCAACGGTAAGAGTGTCGAGAAGAACATCCCCGTGCCCCTGAGCCTCGTCACCCAATAAGCACACGGGAGGTTCGAGGCCGTCGAATTGGATGGGATGCGGTCGCTCAGGCACCGCATCTGGCCGCATCCCATCCTGACGGGACGGATCTCGCGCGCAAGGATTTCCCATGGCCATCGGCCCCTGTATCCTCCGCATGGAGGGCATCACAAAGCGCTTCCCCGGTGTGAAGGCGCTCGACGAGGTGCGGTTCGACCTCTGCGCCGGAGAGATCCACGCCCTTGCCGGTGAAAACGGCGCCGGCAAGTCGACTCTCATGAAAATTCTTTCCGGCGAGTACCAGGCGGACGGCGGCACCATCCATTTGAAGGACAATCCCGTGGAGATCGCCAATCCCCAAACAGCGCAGACCCTGGGGATCGCCATCATCAACCAAGAGCTCGCCCTCATTCCCTACTTGAGTGTGGCTGAGAACATTTTTCTCGGCCGGGAACCGGTCAAGCAGGTGCCTAGATTCGTTGATTGGCAAAAGCTGAACCAGGACGCGGCGGAATATCTCCAGCGGCTCAAGCTCGATTTCGGGCCCCAAACGCTGGTCGAGGATCTCTCCATCGCCCAGCAGCAGATGGTGGAAGTGGCCAAAGCGCTTTCACTGGATGCCCAGATCCTGATCATGGACGAACCCACCTCGGCGCTCACGGAGAAGGAGTCCGAGATCCTCTTCGATTTGATGGCGGAGTTGAAGGCGCGGGGCATCGCCGTGGTCTACATCTCCCATCGCATGGAGGAGATTCAGCGGCTGGCCGACCGGGTCACGGTTTTCCGCGACGGTCGCTATGTGGCCACATCTGAAATTGCAGATATCACCATCGAGGGTATCATCCAGCAGATG
The DNA here is from genome assembly GCA_030066015.1 of Desulfosarcinaceae bacterium. Taxonomy (GTDB): domain Bacteria; phylum Desulfobacterota; class Desulfobacteria; order Desulfobacterales; family Desulfosarcinaceae; genus JASJCL01. Next base: position 28,210 of record JASJCL010000021.1, read on the forward strand.
GTGGGTCGCAAGCTGCAGGCGCACACGCCCGTCACGGCCATCCAGGCAACGGAGACAGCGCTGAAACTCGTTGATCTGACCGTACATCGGCACGGGATCGAAGCGCTGAATCTCTCTCTCGGCAAAGGGGAGGTGTTGGGAATTGCGGGACTGGTGGGCGCCGGACGGTCCGAGCTGGCCAGATCGATTTTCGGTGTGGATCCCATCGACAGTGGCGATATCTTTGTCGACGGCCGCAAGGTTCGGATCCAATCCCCCAAGGACGCCATCGCGGCCGGCATCGGCCTGGTCCCTGAAAACCGAAAGGAGCAGGGCCTGCTGCTCAAGATGGCCGTCGGCGAGAATATCACCATCAATATCTTGAAAAGAATATCGCGCTTTCTCTTCCTCAACAAGCGCAAGGCGATGGACATCGCCCAGACGTACATAGAGAAGCTCAAGGTCAAGACCCCCGGCGCCATGGAGAAAACCATCAACCTCTCCGGTGGCAACCAGCAGAAGATCGTGATCGCCAAATGGCTGACGATGCACCCCCAGGTCATGATTCTCGATGAGCCCACCAGGGGGATCGACATCGGCGCCAAAAACGAAATTTACGCGCTGATCAGAGAGCTGGCTGGATCGGGCATGGGCATCCTCATCATCTCCTCGGAGCTTCCGGAAATTCTTCGGCTCTGCAACCGCATTGCCGTCATGAGCCAGCGCAAGATCACGGCGATCCTCTCCAGGGAAGACGCCACTCAGGAACGGATCATGACATACGCCACCGGAGGATGAGATGCGGGGTCTGATTCAGCGCTTCAGCGGTCTATTCATTCTGTTGGCTTTGTGCCTCTTCCTCAGCTTCAGTACGGAATACTTCCTGACCCAGCGAAACCTCGTCAATATCGTGCTGCAAACCTCCATCCTGGCCATCGTCGCCCTGGGAGTTGGTATGACCATGCTCACCGCCGGGATCGACCTCTCCGTGGGATCCGTGGCCGCCTTCTGCGGCGCCATCGCCGCTGGACTGATTGTCGAGAGTCAGCTGGGCATCTGGCTCGCCATCCCGGTGGCGGTCGTGGCCGGCATCTCCCTGGGACTGCTCAACGGGCTGCTCATCGTTTACGGGAGCCTGCCGCCCTTCATCGCCACCCTGGCAACCATGGCCATCGGCAGGGGCCTGACGCTGGTCTACACCGATGGCCGCCCCATCACTGTCCCTGATCCGGCCTTCGTCTTCATCGGTAATGGCGAGGTGCTGGGCGTGCCGCTGCCGGTAATCATCATGGCGGCGCTTCTGCTGACGGCCTATCTCTTTCTTGCGCATACCAGAACCGGAAGAAATCTGTACGCCATCGGCGGCAACGAAAAGACGGCCCACCTGGCCGGCATCAGCGTGGCCCGCGGGAAGCTATTGGTCTATATGATCAGCGCCTTCGCCGCCGCCACGGCCGGCATCATTCTCACCGCCCGCCTGTGGTCGGCCCAGCCGACCACAGGCATGGGGCTCGAGTTGGAGGCCATTGCGGCGGCAGTGCTGGGGGGCACCTCGTTGTTCGGCGGTCGGGGGAGTGCCTGGGGAATCATGGTCGGCGTGTTCATCATCGGTGTGGTCTCCAACGGCCTCAACCTCCTGGAGATCTCCTCCTACTATCAGCAGGTGATCAAGGGCTTCGTGTTCATCATGGCCGTTATCCTCGATATGTATGCCCGCAAAAAATAGCGCTACCGCTCTCGGCAACAATGAAGGCTCCCACTGAAGCGTTGGCTTCAAACTACCGACCATCTCCCACTGCCTGAAGCAGAATCTAAACCGTTCGCTTGCATCCGATCCAGTAACCGTTTTTGGTACAGAGTTGCCGTCGGTAAGTGGCGGAATGAAACGAGCAAATTATTTCAGGGGTCGGGGAGTTTATCCTAAAACCTGCTCTTTGATATTCCACGTTGATCGACCTTGCTTGTACGCCTGGCGCTGATGTAGATGGATAGTTAGACCCATGGCAGCAAACAGCCACCGGTTATTGTCGTCACCGCCCATCCAGCAGGGGAAGTTGGTTTCATCCAGAAAGTCTCTAAACGCCTCACGGTTTTCACGAATCCGACGGGTCGAGATCTTATTTGCTTTTCTGGTCACGAACAATCCCTTTACTTTTTGAAATCATTGAGATTATTCATAGCAGTGTTAAAGCCGAATGTCTAGTCTTAGAATATTAGTGGGTTAGAGTCTTTATCACGACCAGAAAAAACGCCACTACTTCTCATGTGTTTGGCATTATATTAACAGAGTCTTACGGGATGGCACTAAAAAATGCCCATTCGGTATATCCGGAGGCGCCTAAGGAAGAACCCATGCAGATCACGCTTTTTTTAAAGAAAGATAAATCGAGCCTTGTGGCCTTTTCCTCAGTGTTGCACCATGGATTTCAGGTAAACGCAATGGTTGGGTGCAGCATTAAGGAATTGCTCTGTGACCAATTTGAAGTTGCGGAAGAAATTTTAAAGCATCGGATTCAAACCCTTCTACTGGATGGAAAACCTTTGGATGATGAGGAAAGGGCAACCGTAAAGGGCGGCGCTACGATCGCCCTATCGATCGCCTTAGGCGGGATGGTGGGGGTATCATTACGAAAGGGGGGGCATCTTACCAATATTCGAAGTACAATCACCCATCAGGAGAAAGAGACCGTGAAAATACCCTCCACGGAAGGGATGGTTACCATCAAACTCTTCAATCAATTGGCAGGCGAACTGGGCCCCCTATTCCTTAAAAAAGGATTATGGGTGCAAAAGAACGATGCTATGGCCATTTTGAAAGACCGTTTAGCTGCGCTTCGATCGTTCATCATAAAAATAGAAAAGGACGGCATGGAACTTACGCCAGACCAACTATCGAATTTAAACTGGTCCGAAGTTCCCGCAAAAGTGCTTCTAAAGGCCTTTTTAAGGCCACCCGAAAATGACCCAAAAGTAGTATAATTACCAGTTACCACAATCTGGTAATTGGTCATCTGGGCCCCTGTTAATCGATATCGTCATGGCGGATCTAGACGGGTAGAAAGTGAACCCCATCCGCGCACCAGTGTTGGGAAAAACCACCAGAGCTGACCAGGAGGGAATCTTATAATGATGAAAACACGAATCACCGAATTGTTTGGGATTCAGCACCCAATCATACAGGGAGGTATGCATTACGTGGGTCTTGCTGAGCTTGCAGCGGCAGTTTCCAACGCTGGCGGCCTTGGTATCATCACCGGCCTGACGCTAAAAACCCCATCTGCCCTTGCAGAGGAAATAGCCCGCTGCCGTGACATGACCGACAACCCCTTTGGCGTCAATCTGACATTTCTACCTACCGTTACCTCTCCTGATTATCCCGGTTATATTGAAGCCATTGTCAACGGTGGCGTGAAGATCGTTGAGACCGCCGGCCGAAATCCGCAGGCCTACCTCCCAGCACTCAAGGAAGCGGGAGTGAAGGTGATCCACAAGTGCACCTCGGTCCGCCATGCCTTGAAGGCAGAATCGATTGGCTGTGATGCCGTATCCGTAGACGGTTTCGAATGCGCTGGTCATCCTGGTGAGGACGACATCCCGAATATGATTCTGCTCCCTCGGGCAGCAGATGAGCTGAAGATCCCTTTTGTCGCATCAGGCGGGATGGCCGACGCCCGTAGTCTCGTAGCTGCCATTGCTATGGGAGCGGAGGGGATCAATATGGGTACGCGTTTTCTCGTAACGGTAGAGGCGCCAGTTCATATAAATGTCAAAAACGCCATTATTGCCGCAAGCGAGCTCGATACGCGCCTTGTAATGAGGCCATTGCGCAATACGGAGCGGGTGTTGAAGAACCCAGCAGTTGAACGCGTTCTGAAGAAAGAGGCCGCCAGGGGAGCTGATCTGGCGTTTTCCGATATCGCCGAGGATGTCGTTGGCGTGTATCCCAGGGTGATGCAGGATGGTGAGGTAGACGCCGGGGCCTGGTCCTGTGGCATGGTTGCCGGGCTCATCACTGATATTCCGACCTGCGCTGAACTGATTGATGGCATCATGGCAGAAGCAGAAACGCTCATCAAAGAGAGGCTGCTCAATATGCTGGTAGCCGCAAATACCGGTTGAACCGATGCTTAGATATTGGTTGGAGACGGCTTGTCTCGTAAGATCGATACGAATTGTTTTTTTCAGGGCAAGGGGAAAAGGGCGACACAAGACTTTGTCCGTCTATTCTACGCAATTGATTGAGTTGGGGAGGCCAAGATGGCAATCGTAACCGTCGAACACGAGGCGGAATTGGCAATCGTGACCCTTCAACGCGGTAAGGTCAATGCGCTGAACGGGACGGTAGTCGCCAAGCTCAAGGAAACGCTGGCGTGTCTGGAAGCCGATGCCGAGGTCCGGGCGGTCGTGTTGACGGGGCGGGGCGACTTCTTCTCTTTTGGATTCGATATTCCGGAATTGTATCCGCTTTCCAGGGAAGCGTTCACAGCTTACCTGACCCACTTTACCAGCCTGTATACAGATCTGTTTCTCTTTCCAAAACCTGTCGTAGCGGCGCTCAACGGACACACCATTGCCGGTGGCTGCATGTTGGCGCTGGCCTGCGATTATCGCGTAATGGCCACGGGAAACGCCAAAATTGCATTGAACGAGATCGATTTCGGATCAACGGTCCTGGCGGGCAGCATCGAGATGTTGCGCTTTCAAGTGGGTAATCGCAACGCGACCAAAATTCTTTATTCGGGCACAATGTATTCCGCCGAGGAGGCCCAGGCGCTTCGTCTGATCGAACAGATGACATCACCGAATGCAGTCAAGGCTGCGGCCGTTCGCGTGGCCGCCGATTTGGCCGCTAAACATCCGCCGGCGTTTGCCAGCATGAAACATCTGCTTCGGCAATCCGTTGCTGAAAAGATGCGCGATGGAGAGGCTGACGCCATCCAGAAATTCGTCGATATTTGGTACTCCGCTACCCTGAGGGAGAATTTAACCAAGATACAGATCCGCTCATGACTTCCGGTTAGGAAATGAAGCTATCGCCGAAAAAGTGATCTGAACCCACACTGCCCGATTTTTCGGCTGCTGACGATGCCAATTTATGCACCTCTCGCTCAGGATCGCATTCTTCGATTCAGGTTTCATGTGGCCATCGCAATGCGGGCACCCTCTCGCGTTTATTCGGCGCCAGGAAAAATGGATAGCCAAAAGGGATTCAGATAAAGTTTTTCAGGATCGAATCCACCACTTGATCCATATTGTCTTCGGTGGCCCCGAGGTCGCCGACCATCTGTTCGGCAAACTGCCGCTTCCCAGGGTCATCGAGATCGGCGAGCCGCACCATCCGGTGGGTTCGCCGGCCGATGCAATAGATCAGCTGGTCTTGGGGACTGAGGTCTAAAAAGGCCTTTACGGGCGCTGCCATTTTCCCCCTGTCTTCGGGCAGGGTACCGTTCACCTCGGGGAACAGGTTCAAGACGTGATCGCTCTTGACCGTACTGGTAATGCCGTCCAGTGACGCTAGAAACCATAACAGTTCCTGCGCGGTTCCCACATCCCCCATCTTCTCAAACTCTCCTGAGGCGTGTTGTGTGGTGAGCGGCGCTGCATCCGGCAGTGCCAGCCACCGCAAGCGAATGAAGTCCGGATTTATTTGGTTCAAGGCATCGGCGCTCTCCACCGCGTTTTCCCGAGAGAGTTGTCGGCCGCCCAATCCCGGCATGTAGTATTCCGACAGCTCCATGCCGGCCCGTTTGATCTTCTGACCGGCCAGGATTTGGGTTGCCTTGTCCGTGCCTTTTTGAACCTTCTCCAAAACAGCGTCCGATCCGGATTCCATGCCGATGTGGATGCGGTTCAATCCGTTTTCGGCGAATCGGCGAAGATCATCGTCGCTGATTCTGGCGATGGTGTGGGACCGCGCATAGGAGGTGATTCGCGCCACAGCGGGAAAGGCTTCCTTGAGATGCACCAGGATGCGGACCAGATCGTCCGGTTTGATGATCAGGCTGTTCCCGTCCTGGAGAAAAATGGACGTCATCCCATTGGTCACAAAACTGCGAGCGGCATGCAGTGCCATTCGATCCTGGTCGTTGGGGCTCAAGGCCAGGCTGGCGTAGCTGCATTGGGCCACCCGTCCATTTTGCTGTTGGGCATTCAAAATGGCGTCGACATACCCCTGAACCTTGTCGATATCTTTGAGCACATGTTCCACCGGTCGCAGACTGAATGTCGTTCCCTTGTAAACGGGACAGAAGGTGCACCGGTTCCAGGGGCAATTGCGGGTGATACGGATCAAGAGGCTTCCGGCTTCGCTGGGCGGCCGAATCGGCCCCTGTTCAAAGCCGGTGTAGGCTTCGGTCCGCTTCATTCTTTCGCCTCCAGCCTTTGTCGGAGTGCCGCAAAAGTGCCGTGCAGATCCTTCTCGGGATAGGGCACGGTGCCATAATGCGGTGATAGCGCTTCTGTGTGAAACATCTTCGGCAGGCGGTCGGCTTCCTCTGTCAAACCAGCGCGGCGATTGAAGTCGATTTCCGCCGTCAAAATTCGGGTACCCAACTGCTGCCACGTTTTGGCATCGAACGGCGCTCCCATCATTGCGCCGATGGCGCGAAAGAGGTTGTCCATGCCGCCGGACTGGGCAAACATGCACAATCCCATGCTGTCGGTGGCGGCCATGTGGACCTGAGCGGATTGGGATGCGTTGCGCAAGACATCGGTCGAACCGCTGGCACCGCCCACGAAACCGGCGGTGTGGTCCCCGCCCATGGGCGAGGTGGCGTAGGTAACCCCCATACCCGGCATGGCTCGGGGATCATATCCGGCGATGCTCTGCCCCTTTATGGTGGGCACCCTGGAATGGTTCAGGTGATGGCCGACCGCTTCCGGCCCATTGCCGATGCGCCTTCCCATTGGTGTGCCTTGGGCCACGGAAGCCACCATGTCGATGGCTGCCGGTGCATCACCAAACTGGATGGCGCCCGCATCCATGGCCACTGCCAGCGCAACCCCCGTGTTCATCGTGTCCAACCCGATATCGTCACAGAGAAAGTCCAGTCGGGCGATGGCATCGAGGTCATCGATGCCGGTCATGGCCCCCATAGACCAGAGGGTTTCGTACTCCAAGGCGGCGGTGACGGGGTTACCGGCGGTATCCACATACACGTTGGAGCAGTTGATGATGCACTGGCTGCACCCCTTGTGGGTGGTTTGGCCGCCGCGTTGACGGATGGTATGGGCGACGGCATCGCCATTTATTCTGTCTGCGCCCTCGAAACTTCCCTGCCTGGCATTGCGTGTCGGCAGCGCTCCGGACGCGTCCGTGTTGGCGAGAATGCTGGCCGTTCCATATTCTGGAAGCACGCGGCCGCTCCAACCATCTCGCTTGATGGCCGCAGCAAAGCGCTTGGAGACCGCCTTGAATCCTTCGGCATCCGCAATTGGAGGCGCTAGCCGGCCCTGCTTGGACACGACCAGGGCTTTCAATCCCTTGGCCCCCATCACGGCGCCCAGCCCGCCTCTGGCCGCTGCCCGGCTGGGAATACCATCCGGAGAGGTGGTCTGAATGGAGGCGCTTTTCAGGCACATTTCCCCTGCCGGGCCAATGGATGAGATCGCATTTTTTTCACCAAAATCCTTCTGCAACCGTTCTACCAGGGCGTAGTTGCCCATTCGGTGACAATCCCTTGCATCCACGAGCGACGCACTGCCCGCTCGATCGATCACCAGATGGTGCCAGGCATCCTCAGGTGCCTTGCCCTCGATGATGATGGCGCGGATGCCGAGCCTGGCGAGTGCACTGGCCATGGCCCCGCCGACATTGCTCTCTTTGATGCCGCCGGTAAGCGGGCTTTTCGCGCCGATAGAGAGGCGTCCGGTATTGACCAGTGGTGTTCCGCTTAAATAGCCGGGGGCAAAGATCAACAGGTTGTCTTCTCCCAAGGGATCGCAACCCGCTGGAACCCGGTCGTTGATCATGATGGATGTCAGTCCACGCCCACCCAGCACTTGATATTTTTCCGGCACCGGCGTTTCGGCGATCGCGCCCGAGGTCATATTGACGTGTATAAATTTCATTGGTTCCTCGATAAATTGCTTTTCAAGCCGCTGTTCAAATCGCCCTAACTTTGAAAGTGGCGACACCATCGGCCCGGTTCACCTGCCGTGCTGCCACACATACCTATTTGTCGATAGATACGGTGGTAAACAATTCTTATGAGAATTACCGTTTCAGCTCTTTCTCCAACCGGAAATCAGTGCCGCCGTGGCGTTACGAAACATCTTCGTCCCCCCATGGGCGCGGGCGGCGATCTGTGCGCCCACAAGGAAAGAAAAAAACGCGAAGGCGGTTTCTTCGGCGGTACCATTGAACGCCAGCGTCCCCTCTTCCCTCCCCTGTCTAAAGGCGATGGAAAAAATGGCAACCGTGTCCCGCACCGTGTTCTCCAGGATGCGACACGAAGTGGCCTGGAGGGTATTGAGATCGGAGCCGATCATCCCTACGAGGCAAAGCTGATGTTTCTGCAAGCCTTCTTCAAAGACACCTGCCAACCGCTGCAATTTGTCACCGGCATCTCCGTCGCCTGCCACGATTCGTCCATAATGGTTCCCATAGGATAGATGGCAGCGCGTCAGTAGATCATCCACCAGGTTCGCTTTCTTCGGAAAATGGTGGTGGATGCTGGCCTTTCGGATGCCGACGGCCTCACTGATGTGCTTGTAGCTCATGGCGTTGAGGCCGACCCGCTGGATCAACTCTTCCGCCACGTCAAGAATTTTCGTCCGTGTGTCATCCATGATGCGCCAACCTATCAGTAGGTAGGTCGCCTGTCAACATGGATGCCGATTCATCAAATCTCCCCGCAGACATTGTGAAACCGGCGGTCGGCGAAAAAGGCCGACAACGATACGGGGGTGTCGGCCCTTCATGCCTCAGGCACCTGGCAGGTGATGTGCCGGAAAAGACAATCTATCTGATAAAATTGGTCAAGGTTTTGGCAACCGACTCAGGGGCTGGAAATTGCGCTTTCCCGTGCCGAATAACGTTCATGAGCCATGCCATGTTTCGGCCCAACACCGCCATAATCTGCTTGCCTTCAGCATCCTGCTCCATCTCCCCAGGCGTCAGCCCGTGGGCCACATTCCAGTAGTTCGAAGAGGGCACGATCATCTCAGAGTAGTTGATATAATGATTCAGGGAGTCAACCGTGGAAATTCCGCCGGATCGTCGAACGGCAGCAACCGCCGCGCCGACTTTGTGCCGAAAGAGACCGCCGTTCACCGAGGAAACAAAAAAGGCTCTGTCAAGAAAGGCTTTCAGGGTTCCGGCAACACCCGAGAAGTGGACCGGAGAACCGAGCAGAATGCCATCGGCCGCTTTCATTTTCTGAATCCATTCATTGACCGGATCCTCTTCGATGGAACAGGCTTCATTTTGACTTTTTACACAGCCGTGACAGGCGATACATCCCTGGACTTTTTCCTTACCGACAAGGACCATCTCCGTTTCGATACCGGCTTTTTCCAATTCGGCGAAAACGGTGTTCAATGAACAGGCCGTATTCCCTTTTTTCCTGGAACTGCCGTTGAATCCGATAACTTTCAAAACGATACTCCATTCTTAAGGTTCTCGTCATGCCGTGATTTCAACTGAAAAATGCAATCGGGTCATGATAATCCATTCGGTTCAGAAAGCAACCCCACCGAACGAAATGCAACCGTCTAGGTTGACCCCATCCAGAGATACGTCTTTAAATCAATTCGGTCTTTCTCATCGAACGTGACGCCCTCGCTGAGCAGAAACGCCTTTTGCTCCTCATACCCATCTGGCTTGGGAAGGCTGATAAACCCGTTGGCATTGATGATCCGGTACCAGGGCAGATCGTATTTTTTGCTCATGGTGTGAAGGATTCTGGTAACCTGTCTCGCGCCATGCGGGTGTCCGGCCATGGTGGCGATGAGTCCGTATGTACAGACCTTGCCTTCGGGGATGCTTTTGATGATCGAAATGACCTTGCGGGTAAATGCTTCCATTAGACCCCCAGTTCGCGGCACAAGCCATCGAAATCCGGGGCTTCGATATCGAAATTGGCCACTTCCGGTGCCTCAAACCCTTCCGACATATGATCCGCTTCAGGTACGCTTACCAGTGCCGTATGCAGGCCGGCAGATCGGGCCGCCGCCAGGTCCCCTTCATGGGCGGCCACCATCATGGCCTCGGACGGTTTCAGCGCCAGTAAACGCACCGCCTTCCGGTAGGCCTCCAATGACGGTTTGTAAACGCCCAGAAACTCGCAGGAGAGGATGCCGTCCCACTGTACGCCTGCCGCTTTTGAACTGCTGACAATGCTCTTCCAGTTCAGCACCGTGAGGACGACAACGGTATAGCGGGTGCGCAGACGGTTGATCGCTTCGGGCGCTCCGGCAAAGGCATTGAGACGATGCCAGGTTGACGTAACCAGTGACTGGCGGTCGATATCGCCCAAAAGGGGAAATTCGGTGACCATATTCTCCAAAGCCAGGAGGTGCATATCATCCGAATTCATCCATGGTAGGTTGCCGTGTCTCACCTGGGTGTGGAGTTTAAACATTTCGCTTCGCCAGGTTTGGGCGAAGTGGTCACTGTCCACCGTCTGATCGGTTTTGCGCGCGAGTGCCTCGATGTGTGCTTTGGCGGTGTTCTTCCAGTCGAATACGGTACCGCCGACGTCGAAATAGAGTGCTTTGACACCTTCCATCTTGCCCCCCTTCTTATTGTTACAGGGATGGGTTCATGACAAATCCCGGGCCCCATTGCGCGCGATTTCGATGGCCAGACCAACCCATTGTTGGTGGTTTTTCAATCCTGTTATGAATCGCGCCGGTATCCCGCTGAGGCCTGTCTGCGCCCCGCTCAAGGCACCCGTCAGCGTGCCGCGTGCCAGATTGTTGCCCCCCGCGTTGATCGCTGTGAGCATCGCGTCCTCAAAGGAGTCGGGATAACGGGCGGCGATGGAGAAGGCGGCCGGCATCGCCATCATCAAGGGGCAGGCCATGCCGTATACCTTGGAAACCGCCTCCGGCGGCTCGATGCGAATCCCTGGATCTTTCGCCGCCTCGATCCACCAGCCCATTCCCAAGAGCACATCCGGAAAGGGAAGATTCAGGGTGGGCTGTTCAGGCGCAAGGTTTTCCTTGCGCTCTTCTGCCAACACGGCATGGGTAAAGGGCAGCTTGCCGTCTTTGATCAATTCGCGCAGGGTCCAGCCAATCTGTCCGTCCAGCGGGATACCACTGATCACCGCCGCCACTACGACGCCATAGGCGGTTGACGCGGTCACAATGGAGGGGTCTGCGTGGGTCAGTTTGGCGCAATCCGCACTGAGACGACCCGCCTGCATCAGGTCGTTGGCGTAGCGGGCGGCAATCACCACCGCCCGCTGAGCGGCCTCGGAGGTCTCCGCGACGGAGGCAAAGCCCGCACTTCGCCACGCCATGCCCTGTACTTTGCGAGCATGCCAGATGTCACGCACGGCTTGCTCGGTAAATCGCCCGCCCGATTCCGTTCCATCCAGCGTATCCAGCAATTCATCCAGCCTGCGGGTATAGTCACCTTCCCTATACCCATCGCAGGCCACGATGCTTTGAATCAACAGCTGATTGAACTGGCCCGATTGGGAGACGTCGCCCAATTCTACACCGACATGATAGCGGTTGGGAAGCACGGGCACGTAATCGGTGATCCGTCCCCCATAGGCATGTCGCATCTCGTCGAGGTCATAATACCAGTGCGGCCCGACAGCCATGGCATCGCCGATCAGGACCCCCATGACGGCACCAGCGGCGCGGTCCTGGGCAGGGGTCAAACGATCAGGTCGTCTGGTCTTGCTCTTTGTAGGATTCATATCCAATTTTCTCCCTATGAATAGTACTCAATATCGAGATTGGTTTACCGAACCATTGGGAGGCGAAACCGGGGGATGATCTGCACCACGTGAGCAAGCAGCTTTAGCGCCCCTTGGTGCAGCTCTGGACGACAGACCCCATGCTGTCTGAGCACCAGCGAGTTGCAGGGGCCGTCCGGAGCAAACCTTGGGGGCACTTGAACGCCCTTGCGGGTGGGGCAGGTCAGCCTCCGGTAGCGCCGGTTTTCCAATCCCGAAGGGTGAGATTAGCAGCTGTGACCCACCAAAGTACCGCTACCCATGACCGCATCCTCGGAGCGGATCAGCCCACGGCTGCCAGCTGATGTCGAAAGTAGGCGACGTTGGTTATCAAACCGGGCAGCAGCCACTGGAATAAGCGGCAGACCTGGATGATCTCATCCAGGCCGGCATCCGCCTCCGCCGCTTCTCGCAATGCGGATGACGACAGGCCGCCTGGATTGGGCAGCCCTTCGGCGGCCAGCGTCGCCGCCCGCTCATGGCACGCCCGGGCGATCGCTTCATGCAAGGCTGTGCCGACGTGATCCCGGAGATCGTTCCAGGCAAGCGCAAAGTAGCTCGGCCAGCGGGCAAAGGCGCGGTAATCGGTGTTGACAAAGGGCAATTGCAGCGTTGCCTTGATGTCCGCGTAGATACCGCGTGTGGGTCCGTCCGCATGGTGGTACTCTATCAGCATGAAGGGCACCGTGATATCGGGTGCATGTCTCCCTTCGAAGGGCGCCGCATCACTATTTCCGGCCATCTCTCCGATTTCAAGCAGGTGGCTGGCTATGCTCGCAATCAGGACATAAAGCTGGTTGCCGTGGGAGAACACGGTGTTCATCTGCCGGATGGCATCGATCTCCCGCGGTGCGTAGCCCACGGCAGTGAGCGGTTCAATGAGGGGCTTGGGGTTCAATTCCATGGTTCGCGACTCGACGTATTGGCGCAGACCCGTAGACGCCTCGACGAAAGGGCGACTTTGGCACAATGGTTTTAGCCCCCGCCACAGTTCACCGAAAAAGGTGGGGTAGTGGGCGTAGGCCATGGTGACGACCCCCATCCACGGCACCTGGAGCACCGCTTTGGTGTCCGCGTACCACTCGGCACGCTGACCAGTTGCCAGGTACTCGGGCAGCGGATGGATGGTGGGAAGGGGATCGGGCCTGCGCCGTTCGAGAATGTTCATGGCATTTCCTCCCTGTGTCATCTGATGGCCCTCTCCGCTTACCCGACGGATGGGAATAGCCGGTCCAGATGGGCGTCGAACCGGAGAAAATCGTTCTCGACATCCGGATTCTTGAGCACATCGTGGCAGGCAAAGGTGCCCATGGGCGTCATCCCGAAAAACTTGAAATTGAGGTGCATGGGCCAGAACAGGTCGTCCACCCCCCGTCCGCCAAAAAACGCCTGGTCTGGATCGTCGAACGCCTCCAGGGGAGCGTTATAGGTGATGGACAGCAGATACTGCTTGCCCGTCAGTGTCCCGCCGGACCCGTATTGTTTGGATAGATCCTCACGACTGCGGCCGTCTCCGTTGCACAAGCGGCCATCCATCCCGGCCGTATATACCTCGTCCATGTACTTCTTGAAGGTCCACGGAACGCCCATCCAGTTGCAGGGTGTCTGCAGGATCAGCACATCCGCCCACCGGTGCTTCTCGATCTCATTCGCGACCGTATACGCATCTTGCATCGTGGTCATCTGGATCTCGTAGCCCTTGTGTTTCAGGTTCTCCGCGGCGCGTTCCGCCATGGTGCGGTTCAGCTTGCCCTCTGAGAAGGGCCAGGGCTCGTGGGCGTTGATGATGAATACGTTTTTCATTGTCTCTCCTTGCGGTTTCCGGGTTCGGCTAATCCATCAGGTTTCGGGGTTGGCGGCAGTCCACGCCTTGTCGAGTTCCGCCATGTCGATCTCCCGGTCCTTTGACATCAGCTCCGCCAGATTGGCATTGTGCTGCTGGTACATGGAGATATACTTCTCTTCATCCTCTCGATGGATCCGATACAGTGCCGGCAGGGTGTCCCTGTCCTTCTTGCGGAAAAGACGTCGGATCTTATACGCCTCGTAGGGATCGAAGCCGAGCAGCTGCAGAGCATCCTGACCCAGCGTCAGCGCCGTGCCGAAGGTTTCCCGTCGAATCGTCGTAACGCCGAGATCCATGAATTCAAAAGCCGCACGGCGATCCACGGCATTCACCGCGATTTTGAGGTCGGGGTAATGCTTCTGGGCCAGCTGGATCAATTCCATCGATTTTTCATGGTCACCAAGGGTGATGATGAGCAACTCCGCCTCGGCGGCACCGGCGGATTCCAGCAGATCCAGGCGGGTGGCGTCGCCGTAATAGACCTCGAAGCCGAAGCGACGCAACACGTCCACATTGGCTTCGTTGTGGTCCAAAATCACCGGCTTAATGCCGGCACACATGAGCAGGCGTCCCAAGTCGGTCCCCAACCGGCCAAAACCCGCCAGAATCACGGATCGCTCATGGGCTTCGATGGCATCCGCCTCCCGCTCAGCGGTATCTTTCCCCATCCTAGGCGCAATCAGACGTTCATGCAGCAAAAACAGCAGCGGCGCGAGGAACATGGAGATGGCCACCACGGAGATCAGCAGCTCCGTAACGGCCTGGGGCAGCACGCCGTTGCCTCTGGCGAATTGAAACAGTACGAAGGCGAACTCCCCCCCTTGGGCCAGGGCGACACTGAATAGGAGACGTTCGCTGACCGGCATTTTGAAGATCTTCGCGACGACGATCAGAGCGATGGCTTTGATCAGGATCAAACCGGCCACCAGCCCCCCAATACGCCAGAACTGGTGACCGATGAGAGTGAAATTTAGACTGGCCCCGATGGAGATGAAAAAAATGCCCAGCAGCAGTCCCTTGAACGGCTCGATGTCGCTCTCCAACTCGTGGCGGTATTCGCTGTCAGCCAATACCACTCCGGCGAGGAAGGTTCCCAGGGCGGGCGAAAGCCCCACCGCCGTCATCAGCAACGAAATACCGATGACAAGGGCCAGGGCAGCGGCAACGAACACCTCTCGGACCCGGGCGGCGGCGATGGCGCGAAAGATGGGTCGGCTGCCATATTTGCCCAGCACGTAGATAAATCCTATGGCAAGTAGCTCGACGATGACACGCAGGTAGACCGGCAGCGTGGTGATATCAAACAAGGTGTGGCCGTGATGCGACTCGCCGTGCAGCGCACCCGTCGCCAGCAGGGGCAACAGGGCCAGCATGGGAATGACGGCCAGATCCTGGAACAGGAGCACGGAGAAGATCGATTGCCCCGGTGGCGTGTTCATCAGCCCCTTTTCGCGCAGGGTCGACAAGACGATGGCTGTGGAGGAGAGGGCCAGAATCATCCCAATGGCCGCACTCTGCTGCCAGGGCAGGAAGAAGGCGCTAACCAGGCCAATGGCCGCAAAAGTCAACAGCACCTGACTGCCGCCCATCCCCAATATGGGCGTGCGCATCTGCCAAAGCAGCGATGGTTTGAGTTCAAGGCCCACCAGAAACAGCATCATCACCACCCCGAACTCGGTGAAGTGCATGATCGCTTCGATATTGTCGATGAGGGATAGGCCGAAGGGGCCGATGACGATACCGGCGATCAGATAGCCGAGCACGGACCCGAGCTTGAACTTGCGGGCCAACGGAACGGCGATGGTCGCCGCACCGAGGAAGATCAGCAGTTTCAGTAGAAAGGCTTCCATGGTCACACCTCATTGATGATCCCGTTCAGGTCCTGGTTGAGCCATTCGCCGGCACGGGCCTGGTCAAGGTCGATTCGGTTATCCCGCAGGGCGATGAGGGTTTGCCGGTAGGCCTCGGCATGGCGCACGCGCGCTTGATCCGGCAACCCTTGATGGATGCCCAGAACGGCGAAGGGCGGCAGCCAGTCCATACCGCACAGATTGGCCGTCGCCCGGAAAGGGGCGGTCAGCTCCCGGATGGTGAACAGGTTCAATCCATCGGGACCATAATTTTCCTGGCTCCCCCCCGCCGTAAGGGCCTGAAAGGTGATTTTGCCGTGAAGGGCATTGCCGGTTGATCCGTATGCCCAGCCGTGCTCGAGGACCAGGTCGAACCACTCCTTGATGATGGCGGGCGTCGAATACCAGTAGAAGGGGTGCTGGAAGATGATGATGTCGTGGCGTTCGCAAAGCTGCTGCTCATGAGACACATCGATAAGGAAGTCGGGGTAGCTGGCATAGAGATCATGCACGGTGACGCCGTCCAGGGTTTCCACGGCCTCCCGCAAGGCCGCGTTGATGGTGGATCGCCGGAGTGCCGGATGACCGAAGAGTATCAAGATATTTTTCATCTCATGTTCCGCAGGCAAACGAGAGAAGCATCAAGGGGGTTCCGTCAAATTCAGGATGCAGACGTTATGCACTGGACCAGGTCGGGGCGTGGATTCCGGTCGCCCATCGATATGGCCAGTGGCTCCGCCACACCCAGCGCGGTTGAAGGGACCCCTTTGGTGCCGTTCATTGGCGCTTCTCCATGGGTTGGAGTTGGCGAATGGGCAGTCGTTTACCCTTTGCCCACGCTGTCATTTGCGTTCTCGATGAGCAGGTTTCGGACGTTCTCGTTCCATTGGCTTGGCGCGCAGTAACGGAATGCGGGGTCTGGGTCTTCGACCACATCGGCAATCAATGCGACCAGGCTGTCCGGATGCTGGGCCACCACAGGTCCCGAATCGAATTGGCTTTCGAGTATTTCAGTTTCGCTTTTTTTGACTAGATCCATGTCTCCAGCGAACAATGACGCATCATTGAACCATCTGTACTTCGACGCCATCAAGAGTTCGTTGAAGCCTGTGGCATAGGGTCCGGGCTCGATGACGACGACCTTGATATGGTGGTGCTCCAGCTCTGCGCGGAGGGCCTCGGAAAGTGTTTCGACGGCATGCTTGGTCATGCAGTAAGGGCCTAAGTAGGGAATGGTGATCCGTCCCGCGATGGAGGAGATATTGACGATTTTGCCACTGCCTTTCTTCAGCATCCCTTTCAACACGCCCTGGGTAAGTTCAAGGGGGCCGAAGACATTGGTTTCGAAATTCGCCCGAACGAGGTCCGCCGAAATCTCGCCGATGGGTCCCGACTCCCCGATACCGGCGTTGTTCACCAGCACATCGACCCCCCACTCTTCAGCTCTTTTACGGTCGGTCGGATTGCACACATCGAGCTTTTCCACGCTTAATGTCACGCCGGCGGCCTCCGCCGCAGCGTTCACCCCCGTCATCTGAGCGACAATTTGGGTCGTCGCGATGACGTTGTTGCCCCGCCGCGCCAATTCCAACGCGGCGCCGAGGCCAAAACCGGAGCCGGCGCCCGTTATCAGAATGGTTTGATCCATGAGGTCCCCCTTAGATCAGCACACTTAAATGCACGTCCCCGGGCTCCTCCGACCAGTCCAGCGCTGCAAGCTGGTCATGTGAGACCGTCCGTCCGTCCTTTTCAAAAGACGCCATGGATGCGTGCGGCAATTCGAGCAGTGCTTTGAGCACACGCGCTGCGTCCTGCTTTTCAACCCATATGCCTTCATGGAGAAAAACAGGCCCCAATTCACCAACCAGCAGGTTGAACAATTTGACCCGTACCCTTCCCTCCCCCTCCATCCCCAATCGTTCCGCCTGCCCTTTGTAGGTGATGGTGTTGCGAAAATCGGCCAAGGCACCTCCCCGTCGGAAGGTCGAACCGACCAGACCGGGCATGGCGGCGGAGAGGGCGATCGTGCAACCGTCCCTGACGATGGCGCTATCCGGGTCGTCCACCGGTTTTCCGTCGAGAAAAATGGTCTGGATTCTGTCTTCAAAGTAGACTGCGTCCACCCCAAGCTGTTCGCAAAAGAGCGCCTTTAAACTGGTGCCCGTCCGCGCCTTTATGGAGAATCCTTTTTGCAGCAGTGGAGAAAAGGAAGATAGATCGCCTTTATCGGACCTCAAGATCAGTTGAACCTGGGTGCAATCCCTCACGTGCGTCTCCTTTACCGTGAAAATGGTTCACGTACCGTGAACTAGCCCACGGAATTACAGGTTTTACTGTTAAGCGGCGTTCAAGATGTTCAAGATATCCGACGGTTCCGGCCGCTTCGTGTAATCTGGGTGGACGTCGACATGGAGAATGGTTCCCTGTCGATCAAGGATAAACCGACCTGGCAAGGGCAGCGTCCATGAGGGATCTCCGTTAAACCGTTCCAGATTCAGTCCCCATTGATCGTGCAGTTTTTGCAATGGGTCCGGCAGCGTGTGGGTCAGGCCGAACTGCGAGGCAACCGCATTGCCCCTATCGCTCAAGACCTTGAAGGTAAGGTGGTCCTTCTTTACCGTCTGGCGGGAGTACTTCTCGAGCTGTGGGGATATCACCACCAGGTGAGCGCCGTTGGCTTCAAGGTCGGCGACGATCTCTTGCAAAGCTGCCAGCTCTGCGTTGCAGTACGGTCACCATACGCCCCGATAAAACCCAACCACCAGCGGCCCTTCGTTCAGCAAAGCCGCTGAGCCAACCAGGTCGCCATTGTGATCGGGCAGCGAGAAGTGCGGTGCCGTATCGCCAACCTTGAGGACACGGTCCATAATACCGGATTGCAGCAGCGCCTCGGTGGCGTGGTGCATGGTCGCTACGGCGTCGGGCGGAAGCTTTGATTCGAAGGATGCGCGCATGGCATCCAATGTCGTTTGCAGGGGCATGAATTGCTCCTCTCTTTAGGTTGAAAGACACATCTTACAGAGATGAACGTGCAAATGCCGCGGAAAGGGTCTCGACACCGACCTTTTCGATGCCGGCATCGATGGCGGCCAGCATGGCTCGCCTATCTTGCGGAAGCGTTCCCGATACGCGGACCGTATTGGTCGGGTGGACACCATAGAAGCGAACATTTTCCAACGTAATCGCATCGATCAGTGCTTTCTCCTCCGCCAGGATCTCCAATTCCGTCGCCGGGAGAAAGGATCCCTGTTCCATCTCCATGTGCAGCGCCGTCCCTTCGAAGATGGCCAGGGTACCGACCCAGATCAGACTGGGCTGGGTCTGATTGAGAAGCTTCGCCGTGTGCCGCGCATTTTCAATACCATTGCCCATGCCGGCGACGCCGAGCATCAGGTTGGCGATATGATGGATACCGATTCGGTTCAATCGTTCGAGCTGCTCTTTGGCGTCGGCAGCCGAATGGCCTTTGTTGATCCGTTCCAGGACCATGTCCCAGCCGGACTCGATCCCCACGTAGAGGTCGTTGACGCCAAGATCTTTCAGTTCACCCAGCTCCTCGTCACGCTTGGCCTTGATGTCGCGGATGGAGGCGTACATACTGATGGTTTGACACTCCGGGAAGATCCGATGGATCAGCGCCGCAATCTTTTTAAGCGCGCTTGTCTTCAGGACAAAGGCGTCCCCATTGACCAGAAAGATGCGTTCGGCGCTGGGAAAGATGCAGCGTAACTCTTTGAGGTCCGCCTCGACCTGATCCAGTGGAATTTGCCGAAAACGGACGTCCCGGTACATGTCGCAAAAGGTGCATCGGTTGTGGGCGCAGCCCACCGTTACTTGCAGGAGCGGAGTATCCGCCTCAGGCGGTGGGCGGTAGGTCGTTCCTTCGTACTGCATCAGGTCCTCCTCAGCTATGCAATCGCCAAACGGCGTCTACTGGACGGTGCCCGACGTTGCTCGGGTTGCGGCTTCCGTCACCCGCGCAATATGTCTCTGAAAGTATCGAGCGGCTGGGCACCGCTGAGCGCGCCGTACCCTTCTATCACGAAGGTGGGGGCCGCGCTGAAGCCGTTCGCTTTTGCGTCTCGACGCGTCTCTACAAGATGGGGAAGATAGATGTTCCCTTCGAGCGCCGCATCCAAGGCAACCACATCGAGTTCCACCTCCTTGGCCAGTTCCAGAATCACCGATCGATCACCGATGTCCTTGCAGTCGGTGAAATACGCCCGGAACACAGCCGCGTGATAGGCGTCGTATCTTCCGTGCGCTTTGGCGAACTCACCTCCCTCCATCGCCAGTCGGGAATTGCTCATCAGCGGTTGCGGGCCAAAGCGTACGCCCATCTTCTTCCCGCGATCGTCGAGCTGTTGGAAAAACAGATCCGGATTCATACCGGGAAAGTAATCTCGCCAGAGGACCCCCTCCACGGGCGTGTCCGGGTGAATCTCGAATGGGAGCCAGCGATCCGCGATCTGAAATTCCTTTTTCAATCGGTCGACAATACCTTTGCCGATATAGCAGAAGGGTCAGATGTAATCGGAATAGATGGTGATGTTGATGGGATGCATTCGATTTTCCCTTTCTCGTACAGGGACGGGCTTGCGCGTCTCCGTCAATGATGGTTTCGTGCGTAACGAAACGGTGCGCTTTACTTGACAGCCATTATGAGGTACATTGGATAAAAATCAAGTACCTACTATTTTGTATGGTACTTACTAAAAGGTATGTATTGCGAGAGGGCGCGGATCATGACCTATCAGTGCGATGAAAAAAAAGCGGGCGACGTGGAGTTTCGGTGCTATTTTCAGCTGGCCATTATGGTGATCGGCGGCAAATGGAAGCCCAAAGTGCTCTTCCATCTGGGACAAAATGGAGCGGTGCGCTTTGGCGCACTGCGCCGGGCCGTATTTGGCATATCGGAGAAGATGCTGATACAGAGCCTGAAAGAGCTGGAGAAAGATGGTCTCGTCCACCGCAAGGTATACCGTCAGGTACCACCGAAGGTTGAGTATTCTCTCACCGACGTCGGGGAATCTTTTGTCCCGGTACTGAACGCGATGTACGATTGGGGTCGATCCTACGCATCCTACCTCATCGCCAGTCAACAGAGCGGCTGTGGTTTCGAGGCCGGCAAAGCACTTCAGAATTTAGACGAGCTTGTCAAAGTGGCGGAAAACTCAGTTGCATAGCGGATATTATCTGCCAACCAATTGGTGATGCGGATTAAGACACCATCGATGAACGGTTTTCCTATATGGGGGTGAATATCTCACCACCGATATTGGCGCAATTCAAGCACTGCATCAACCTTACCGCCTTCACTAAAAAAGACAGCGCCGCGCTGGCCCTGCCCTTTTAACCACCCAGATGACATTGTGATCAGCCGGCCATGTGTCAGAAGGGACATGGTCGGTATTCGATCGCCGGTTACCGGCGTTTTTTCAGCCCCATGCAATTGGCGTAGAGGCTGACGGTGGCGGGCCTAATGATTTTTCGGTGCAGCGTTGAAGCTTTCTTTTTAGACGGCCATCTTCCATATCGTCGACGAGGTAAAAGGGGCGCGGACCGAGCTGGACCGTTGGTTTACTTCCACTGCAACGAACCTTTTCCGTGTTCTTTGCCACCTGCTTTCCGGTATCGTCAGCGGTCGCCAGCGTTCCCGATACGGCGAATCTGAAGAGCAAAGCGAGGAGGAAGAATCGACGCGTTCTAAAAACCAAAACTTCGTGCATACCGAACCCCCATTTAGATTTGGATTGAAGGATCACAATCTATCGATATATACAGAAAAAGACCGAATCATGAGTGGTCAGCTCTCACGCTTATTTACCGGTTTCCCTTGCGGCGAGGGGCTGCAACCAACCCAGTTAGGAGAGTAGGGATACGTTTCATATTCTCCGGCGTCGATAGTCACGTTAGGTCTCTATTAAATGACATCGGGATAAAAAGGTATCACAACGCGTGAAGGCAGCTCAGCTCAAATGGGTATTGTCCAGCATTGCTCGGGCACCTACCAATCTCCTTCTTCCAGATGTGCTACCTCCGGCGTTGCACTTCCCTTGGCAGTAGACCGTAGTTTTATCTGACGGCTGTCGAAACCATTTTTTACTAAGAGAGGTGTGCCATGCCCGCCATTCAGCGCGAGGGCGTAACGATTCATTATACAGACCAGGGTGCTGGCCCAATAGTGGTAGTCCTGATGCACAGTTTTCTATGCGATGGGGCTATGTGGACGCCCCAATTGCCTGTGTTGGCGGAACGCGTGCGGGTTATCAATGTCGACTTCAGGGGGCATGGCCAGTCGGGTCACGTCCAGACGCCTTTCAGTGTGTATGATCTATTGGACGACGTTGTTGCGGTGCTGGATGCTTTGGAGATTGATCAGGCCATTTGGGCGGGGCTTTCTATCGGCGGGATGGTGGCACTCAGGGCGGCGTTGACCTATCCCCAGCGCGTGTCCGGATTGGTGGTTCTGGATTCGCATGCTGGAACAGAGCCGTTGCCAGTGAAGATCAAGTACCGCGCTTTGGGGTTGGGGGCGCGGCTATTCGGGCTGCAACCATTCGTTCCCGCGATATTGCCCCTCATGTTCGGTCAGACGACGAGATCACGGAATACTTCACTGGTTTTGGCGTGGAAGGCGCGGTTCACGCAGCTGGATGTGCCGTCGATTTGGTGTGGCTTGCAGGCGTTGTTATCGCGGAATCTTATTGTTGGTCGACTACCGGAGATAAAGGTCCCTGCATTGGTAATGGTGGGAGCGGAGGATACCGCCCTGCCAGTCGCCTGCTCGCGGGAAATTGCTACCGGGCTGCAAGACGCCGAGTTTGTGGTAATTCCTGAAGCCGGCCACTTAGCGACGCTTGAACAGCCTGAGGCGGTGAGTAGGGCGATGCTTTCATTTTTGTCACGTCATTGGAGATGAAATCGAAACGGATGTTGGGCAAACTGAGGCGATTTATGCAGAAGTGTATCACGGCAGGCATATGGGCCTATTCCCCTATCGAGCGACGCTCCCATGGGCCTTGGGTGGTGAACTTTCCAATGGCGGCTGGTCAGTCATTGGCTTCACATCATCGCGATCCCTGCTGTTTCAATTATTCTGTTTTGTGGCGCCCTTTCAGTCTTCTTAGTTCAGGGCCAGCAGGACCGTGCAAGCAGATTATACGTACGGCCAATGTCCAATCGCCGTCTGATAATTGGCCAGGTCAACCCTGAATCACTTGCTGCAAGACGTCATGTAGCTTCTGCATCGTGTAGGGTTTGGCGATCACGCCGTTGAAGCCGTATTGCTGAAAGTTGGCCATTACCGGATTATTTGCATAGCCGCTGGAAATCAGTACTTTCGCCTGCGGATCAATCGCTCGCAAGGGCTCGAGGGTTTCGAGACCGCCCATCCCCCCGGGAATGGTGATATCGAGAATCACCGCTGAATAAGGCCGACCCGCTGCTTTAGCGTTTTGGAACAGCTCAATCGCCGCCGCGCCATCTGGGGAGCAGTCTACTTCGTAGCCGATACGTGTCAGCATGTTGCTGAGCAGGTCGCGAATCGCTTCTTCATCATCGACGACGAGGATTCTACCACTACCCATGAGAGGGGCTTCTGGAATCTCCTGCACCGGCAGGACATCTTCCTGCGAGCCAGGGAGATACATGACGAAGGTGGTGCCCGTGCCCACCTCCGATTCAACGGTAATGAAACCGTCGTGCTTGGTGATGATCGCATAGACGGTGGCAAGCCCCAGCCCACTACCATTTTCCTTTGTCGAAAAATAGGGGTCAAATATCTTTGGCAGGACCTCAGCCGGGATGCCACACCCGCGGTCGTGCACGCTAATCTTGACATAACGTCCTTCCGGCAGTGGCGGGACCTCTGCCGCGCTGAGTAAAGCGTTATCCGCCCGTACCTGAACCGTTCCCCCTTCTGACATCGCTTGAGCGGCGTTGAGAACGACGTTGTGAAACGCCTGATCGATTTGATCTGCGTCGACGTTGGCAGGCCAAAGATCCTCGGCAATGGTAAAAAGACAGCGTACATTTGAGCCACGCAAGGCAAAGTTGGCGGACTCTTCAAGGAGTTCGGCGATGGAGACCGCCTGCCGCACTGGCGCTCCCCCCTTCGAAAAGGTAAGCAATTGGTGGGTTAACTTGGTGGCACGTTGGCAGGCGTTCTCGGCCTCAACGAGGCGTTCCGATACTTGTGTGTCCTGGCTTACCAGCATCTTTGCGAAGGATATATTGCCCATAATGCCCATGAGGAGATTGTTAAAATCATGGGCAATGCCCCC
>JASJCL010000101.1 GCA_030066015.1 Desulfosarcinaceae bacterium
CCGGCCACCTGGGTGGGCTCCAAGGTCTGATCATCGGGCAACTCCCGGTTGAGCTGTTTGAGGACCGCGGCGCGAAAGGTGGTGTCCTTGGTGAGATGCCAGGTAACGCCGACTTTGGGATTGAGGCGCTCACGATCGCGCAACCCCCCTTGAGAAGACTCCAGGGACAGGCCCAGGGTCCACACCACGGATTGGGGCAGCCGCAAGTGGGCGTAGAGGTAGCCATTGGCCGCGTAAAGATCCTCGTGGGACGTCACCTCATCTGGCGGAAGGGGCGGGGGGTTGGGGACGGTGTCCGATATATCTTCGTCGTAGCTGGAATAGCCGGCGCCGGCGATCAGACTGAGACGCTCCGAGCGCCACTGCTGCTGCAGCTCGGCCAGGTAGCCGGAACGATCGAAGTCGCCGAGGAAGGTACCGAAGAAGGTGTCCAAGACGTCGATACTCTCCGTGTTGCCAAAGCTCACCAGCGCCAGAGTATCGGCCCTGGGTGAGGGCGCGTAGCGGGCCCCGATGCGCAGGAACTGCCGCTCCTCCTCGTTGCGCTCCGTCGTCGAAAAGTCGTCAGGATCGAAGCGTTGAAAAAGATCACCGTAGTCCGCCTCGGTTCGGCGAAACTCGGCCTGCACGCTGACGGTGGCATCCAGGCGCACCTGGCCGAAGAGGTTCTGGATGTCGCGGGTCTGGTCCTGGTTCTCGCGGAAGCCCTCGGTCTCGTAATGCAAGAAGCCGCCACTGACAACGGCGGGGCCACCCTGGGCCGTGACCACGGCCTCGTTGACGTAAGTGTTGTTCTCCCCGGCGAGGGCGCTGCCCTGGACCCCGACCCGGTCGCGCACGAAGAGGGGCGTGTACTCGTTGAGAGATGCGCTGCCCGCCGTGGTGCCCGCTAAAAATTGCAGGCCGGTCTCGCTGGCGGCGGGCTGCAGCGGGCTGGTGTTCAACGGTGAAAGCATCTGGGCCTGGAGGAGTTCGCTGGCCCGGGCGATTTCGTGGTTGGGAAGGCTGCGATAGGCGTCGGCCAGGAAGCGGTGGCCGGCGGATTCCCCGGGATCGACATTCACCGCCGCCCAGCCCTCGAACAGCGCCCGCTGTTCAAAACCCAAGTCGCTGTAAATACGCGCCAGATCGGCCCCGCGCACGGCCAGATCCTCGTCCAGTAGAAATCGGCTGCGGGTCACGGCGCGATTGTCGTTGCGGGCGACGCTCTCCTGGAGGTCTTCCAGGGCGGCCACGGGCCGGTTGCTGGTCTGCTTTTGGATGGCGCCATACAGCCACGGGGTGGGATCGTTGGGGTCGAGTTGCTTGGCCATCTCGTATTGATTGACGGCCAGCGGATCGCGCGTCTCTTCGTAGAAGGCCTTGCCCAGATAGCTGCGCAGCAGGCTGTTGTTGGGGTCCAGGCTGACGGCGATCTCGATCTGGGCGCGTCCCTCTGCCAGGGCCCCCTCCCGGATGCGGGCCAACCCCAGCCCCAGCCGGGGCAGCGGGGCCGCTGGATCCAGTGCGGCCGCCTGGTGAAAGCGCTCCGCGGCAGCCCGGGTTTCAAAGCGCGTCAAATGGGCGAAGCCCAAGACCGTCCGGGTATGGGCCAGCTGGTCGTCCAGCCGAACGGCGGCGGCGGCGCTTCTCTCCGCCGCCTGAAGTTCACCCCGGGCCAGCTGCAGCTCGGCCAGGCGGGCCCAGGCCAGGGGATTGTCCGCCGTCCGGTCGACGGCTGCTTGGGCATCGGCCAGCGCGCCGGACAGGTCGGCGACCGCCTGCCGGGCATAGGAGCGCGCCAGGCGGGTGACGCTGGAATCTTCCAGCTTGACCGCCGTATCCGCCAAGGCCAGGGCCTCGTCGGTATTGTTCTGCACCACGGCCATTACCGCCAGCAGTGCGTGGGCCGCGCCGCTGCCGGGGGCTTCCGCAAGGAGCAGATCCAGGTCCTGCCGGGCGGCCGACACCTGGCCGACACTGAGATGGAGGGCGGCCCGCAACAGGCGGATGTCCCCATCGTCCCGCGTCGGCAGTGCGGCCAGGGCCCCCGCCGCGTCCCCACGGCGGAAGCGCTCCACGGCAGGCCCCAGGTCCGGCTGGGACTCTTTCAGGGCGGTCAGGTCGAGCACCGCCGGGTAGTAAAGGGCCCAATGGACCGCCCGCCGGGGCTGCACCATACGGGTCAACAGCGGTGCGCTGCCGGTTCTGGCCACCAGGTTTTGGCCGCTGCCGGCCTCCAGATCGCCCTGCGCATTACTGGCCAACAGGCGGCCTTCATAGACGGCGATGAGGGTTTGCTGCGCGTCCACCTGGGCGACAAACTCGGTGCCTTTGACCACTCCGTTGACAAAGGGAGTGCTGAGCTTGAGGCTCTGGGGAAAGCGGCTGAAAAAGTGGGCCACCCCTTCCACCAGTTCCATAAGGAGGGTGCGCGGCGCCGCCACCTGGTCAAGCCGCAGGGTACTATAAGGTCCCAGGCGGATGGTGGCCTCGTTGAACAGGAAGAGGGCGGCGCGCCCGTTGGCCCCCACCCGGACCCGGTCGCCACTGCAAAGGGTCGCCTGAGCCGGGGCGCTGACCCATTGATCTGCATCCTGGAGCAGCACATCCACGGCGCCCTGCACCGACACAAGCCTGGCGACCCATGGATCGCAGGCCTCCTCGGCCCCCACGGCGGTCGTCGCGACGAGTAGTACACAACAGCTCAGCATCAGTCGGGTAAAGCGGTGCGCCATCCATCCACTGGATCTGCAACTGGTTCGGTCCACGTCCGGTTCTCCTCTAAATGGCGGTTGGGACTGCTACGGAAAGGAAGTACTTCGGTACCACGTTGGCGGGTGATCTCCGGTATTGGGAAGGCTGCGCGCACCCACACTTTGGCCATCATGCCCTATAATCCGGGCCAGTTCAAGCCCTTACGGGTTGGTTTCAGTACCACAGCGGAGGGAGCTGGAATCATCCATGGGGGCCACGGATCAGTTCTTGGTCACCTGCACAACGCCGTCCCACTCCTCGGGGGGATGTTGACGATATCGTTCGCTGAGCGTCTGAAACACTTGGCTGGGGCCGTCCTCGGGAAAGCGGTCCAGGACAGCGTCGAACACCCGGCGCGCCTCCAACCAGCGACCCTGGCGGAAGTATTTCAATCCAACCGCGAAACGGTCACAGAGGTAGCGCTGGTAATCCTCGGCCGAATCACGTCGGGCAATCAGCTCGTGAATGTGCACCGGCTTGCTCTTGCCGGCAAAGATGAAGGCGCCCGCTTCACGGGTGAGAAATCCGTCCAATCCATCCAGGACGTCCGCCGAGACCAGCACGCGTGTTCTGAGGAATTTATTGAGGTTTTCGATGCGCGAAGCCGTGTTGACGATATCGCCGACGGCGGAGTACTCGAAGCGATTGCGCGCGCCGACGCTGCACAGGGAGATCAGTCCAGTATGCAGACCAATGCGGGTGGGCAGGGTATCGGGGTGATGGGCGGCATTGAAGCGCGCCACCGCCGCTTGGATCTCCAAAGCGGCTGCACAGGCACGGCGCCGCAGGCGTTTGTCGGGATCGCGGGTGGCCCAGATGGAGAGGATGGAGTCGCCTTTGATATCCGATATCATCCCCCCATACCGTTCGATGGGGGCGAAGACCTCTTCGCAGTACCGATTCATCAGGTCGATGAGGGCGTCCGGGGCGAGGCGCTCGCTGAGGGCGGTGTAGCGTTCGGCGTCGGTGAAGAGGCAGGTGCCGTGGACCACCTCATTGCTGGCGGGCCGCCGGGTCAGATCGGTGGCCAGTTGGTCGGCAACCGTGGGGGGCAGGTAGTAGCCGAAGCTGGTTCGGATATGATCCCGCTCATGGTTCACGCGACCGAGACGCACGAGCAGCCCGCAGACAAAGGCCAGGGGCAGTTGGAGCAGCAGGGGGACCACCAGCGGCAGCCAGAGGGTGGCGCCGGCGAAGAGGGTGTTGGCCCCGAACAGGTAGCCACCGCCCAGCGCGGCGCTGCTGGTCATCGCCCAGAGGGGTCGCAGGCGAAAACCGACCAGACCGACGACTCCCCCCCAGGTCAGCAGCAGCAGGTGCTGCCAGGGAAAGCCCAGCGTCCAGGGGGCGCTGTCCTGGACCAGATTGGCGAAGGCACTGGCGGCGATCTCCACACCCGAGAGGTCCAAACCGTCGGCAGAGGAGAAGACGGTGTAGAATCCGTCTACCTGCTCGAGACGCAGATTCTCCGACTGCCCGATGAAGACCGCCTTGCCGGTCACCCCCAGGTCGCGCACCGGCGGTGATTCCAGGGCGGCGGCCAGCACTTCGTGGTAGGAGACGGTCTTCAGGGTGCCGGGCGGACCGTAAAAGTTGAGATGGCGGCTGTCGGGCCCCTGGTAGAGGTCCAAGAGGATATCCTGAGACCGTTGCCCCGCATCGGCAGCAATCGCCTTGTTGGACCGGGTCAGGCGATGCAGAGCGCCCACCTGGGCCTGCAGCGGTGCGTCGGCCCAGCGTCGGCGCAAGGCCTTGATGCGGCTTTCGATTCGAAGGTTCCCTTCAATCCGAAGGTGGTCTTCCATGCCGCCTACCCCGGGGATGCCGGCGGATTTGCGTCCGATGGGGGGGATGGCAACCTCGGCGGCGGCGCCGACCCGGGGCGCTTCGCCATTGAGGTCGGCGATGCTGGCAAAGGCGTCACGTGCGTAGAGGTGATAGGCCACGACCGGCAAGGTGGGCAGGTCGCCAGCCCCCGTCTTGAAGGTCCAGTACTGGCTCACCTGAACCGGCACTTTGGGCAGGGGGAAAGGGCCCAGTCCGACGGCCGCCTCGGCCAGCAGGGGGATGGGGCGCACCAACTTCTCCACGGTGGCATAGGTGCCCTGGGATGCGGTAGTGATGGAAAGACGTTCGCGGTCCAGATATTCGCAGAGGACAACGTTGCCCGCCCGGGCGATGGCCTGAGCGAAGCGATGGTCATCCGAGGGGGAGCGGGGCTCATCGAAAATCATGTCGAAGGCGATCACCGCTGCGCCCTGACGCTTCAACTCGTCCACCACATGGGCGTGCAGACGGCGGGGCCATTTCTCCGGCTGGGGCGGCAAACTCAATACCTGGGAGCTTTGCCGATCGATGGAGACGATCATCACATCGTCGGGGGGCGCCTGCGCCCCCCGATGCTTGAAGAGATAGGCCAGGCCGAAGCGCTCCTCGACCTCAATGGACACCGGTAGCAGACTGGAGAGCACCCCCACCAGACCCACCAACGCGCCGAACAAGAGGCTGCGCAGCCAGAGGCGGTCGCTGTCGAAGAGGCGTGTGAGAAGTGCGCCCATCACCAGGCACTCGCTCTGTTAAGGGTGATATCGGTTTCGCGGCGGGTCGTCATCGGCAGTCTTTCTCCACTGGCCCCGTGGCGCCCGCCGACCGCGCCTCTGTGTCGGCCGGCAGCGGGTGGTCACGGGAGATGCCCGGCGGAGTTAGATATCGGAAAAGCGTTTGGCCAGCATGATCTTGAGAATCGTCCGGTCGGTTTCGATCATCCCTTCGGTGGTGAGCGTACCCACATTCTTGAGGGTCTTCTCGGCCGTTGTGGCAATGATGCCGTCCGTGGCGTCCACGGTCACCCCCTGAAGCGCGAAAAGGGCGGCCTGAACGGCCGTGCCCGCAGCGGTGGCGAGCTTGAGGGCGCAGCCGGCCTTGGCGCCGTCGCAGATGATGCCGGCCAGGTCCTCGCTGATATTGTGGATGGCGCCGGCGATGTGCTTGAGCCCGCCGCCCAGCAGATAGGCCGCCCCGGCGGCGGCACCGGCGCCGGCGGCCACACTGCAACCGCAGATGGCGGAGAGACGACCGGTGTAAGCCTTGACGAATCCAGTGATGATGTGGCTGAGGGCCACCGCCTTGAGCACCTGGTCGTGGTCCACCGCCAGAAAGGGTTCCATGGCCACGATGGGCAGGATGGCGGTGAGCCCGTGATTGCCACTGCCGGCCGAGCTCATGGCGGGCAAGCGGGCGCCGCCCATTCGGGCGTCGGCGGCCGCTGAGGTAAGGATTCGGGCGGCGGTGATGACGTCTTTCTTCACCAGGCGCTGACGGACCAAGCGTTCCAGGGTCTTGCCGACGCCCATGCCGCTGTCGTGGGAGAGCCCATATTCCGCCAGGCGGAGATTGACGTCGATCCCCTCCTGGAGGAATGCCATGTCCGCCGCGTCGATCTCGTCCAGCAAAGAGACCAGATCGGTGAGGGAGCGCTGCTTGAGCCAGGCCTCGAGATCACCGAGCGCGACACCGCTCTCCTCCCTGCTGGCGGGGTCGTCCGCCGGCAGCGGCTGTGGCACACCATCCAGTGCCAAGTGGGTGAGGTTGTCGTGCAGTTGGGCGATGATGGCCTCGGCCTGATGATCCGCGGTCTCGACCATGCTGCGCACGTAGAGACCCTGCTGTTCGGGCAGCAGTTCCACCGTCACCCGTCCTTGCTGGATAAGCTTCTGTGCGTGGATCACGTCCCCGTCGGTGACAGGTGCCAGGACTTCGAGCTTGCGCTCGGCATCGCCGGCCACGGCGCCCAGCGCGGCGGCGGTTTCCAGGCCGCTCAGACCGCCGGTGCCGGGAATGGTCACGGCAACGCCGTTCTTGTAAACGTTGGCATCCACCCAGACCTGGATCCTGGTGATGGTTTCAGCGGGCACCAGGGCCGCCGCCGCCGCCGCGCAGAGGGCGATGGCCACCGGCTCGGTGCAGCCCAACGCTGGCGCCACCTCCATGCGAAGGATATCTTTGACGGTGAACTGCATGGGGATCTCTCTTATTTAGGGCCGACAGGCGGACCCGTCGGCTATACAGCGGGGTGAACGCCAGGGCGACCATATCGCGCGGAATACTCCTACCAGCATAGTGCTTCCCCACCGGCATTTCAAGCACGGTGCCCATAAGCGTACAGCATCGTTGATCAATTGTGAAACGCCATCCGCTCCTGGCCTGCAGCGGGAAGGTCTCATGGACAGCCGCCTTGACAGTTTCTTCAACTTTTCCCATAATGTGTCCACTTATCAGCATTTTTCCAAAGATGGCTGACAGTTGCATCGCACTGACCAGGCGTTTCACTCATCAGCTCGGCCACGTCCTTCAGCCAAATTACACCCCTTAACGTCCCATTCGACTGGCCCAACCCCGCGACCAACGTGATCGGGAGGAGGGGAATGATAGTTGTTTGCTCAGGAAGGATGTACCATGGAATCGACCGCTTCGCCTCACCCTGATCCCATCGCCATAATCGGCATCGCCTGCTGGTATCCGGATGCGCCAAATCCCCTGCGGTTGTGGGAAAACGTCCTCGCCCGCCGACAGCAGTTCCGGCGCCTCCCCGACCAGCGCCTGCCACTGGTGGATTACCACGATCCCGATCCCAAGGTCAGCGATACCACATACGGCCAGCGGGCCGCCGTGATCGATGGCTTCGAGTTTGACTGGGCCGGCCGCAGAATCCCTTTCTCCACCTATCGCAGTACCGATGTGGCCCACTGGTTGGCACTGGAAACGGCGCTGAGTGCGGTCTCCGATGCCGGGTACCGCCAGCAGGATCTACCGGCCGAAAAGACCGGCGTCATCGTCGGCAATACCCTCACCGGAGAGCAGACCCGCTCCACCACCCTGCGCCTGCGCTGGCCTTACATCCGCAGGGTGGTCCGCGAAGCGGCCGCCGATCAACAGCTCTCCGCCGGGCTGCGCGATCGGTTGATCAGCGAAATGGAGCAGCGCTACAAATCCGGTTTTGCGCCCATCAATGAGGATTCTCTGGCCGGCGGGCTCTCCAACACCATCGCCGGACGAATCTGCAACTACCTTAATCTATATGGCGGCGGCTACACGGTGGACGGCGCCTGCGCCTCCTCCCTGCTGGCAGTGGCCACCGCCAGCGAGCGGCTCTCCGAGGGAGCGCTTGACCTGGCCCTGGCCGGCGGCGTCGACATCAGCCTGGATCCTTTTGAACTGGTGGGATTCGCCAAGGCCGGTGCGCTGACCCCCACCGAGATGCGGGTCTACGACCGTCGCGGCAATGGCTTCATTCCCGGTGAGGGCTGCGGCTTCGTCGTTCTCAAGCGAATGGCCGACGCCCAGCGCGACGGCGACTATGTCTACGCGATCCTCCACGGCTGGGGGATCAGTTCGGACGGTGGCCGCTCCGGCATTACCGCCCCCAGCGCGGAGGGGCAGGCCAAGGCCTTGGCGCGTGCCTATGCGCGGGCATCTTACGATGTGGTCGACCTGGATTTCATCGAAGGCCACGGCACCGGCACCGCTGTGGGGGATCGTATCGAATTGGAGGGCATTGCCCTGGCCATGGATGGTCCGGCAGAGACGCCCGGCGGCGACAGGCCGTGGACACCCCACATTGGCGTGACCTCCCTCAAATCCCTCATCGGCCACACCAAGGCCGCCTCAGGTGTGGGCGGTCTGATCAAGGCCGTCATGGCCGTTAATCGGCGCGTCCTGCCGCCGACAGCGGGCTGTGACGAACCCCATCCCGTCTTTGAAGAGAAAGCCCGTCGTCTCTATCCGCTGCGACACGGGGAAACCCACGCCAAGGACGCCTACCTGCGGGCCGGCATATCGGCCATGGGGTTCGGCGGCATCAACTGCCATGTAACCGTCTCCTCGGCCCATCCACCGGCGGAGAATCTCACCCCCAGCCTCCCCGAAGAAGTGCTGTTGGCCTCCGCCCAGGACAGTGAGCTTTTCGTTCTCAGCGCCACCACGCCCAAGGATCTCAACCGACAGATCGATACGCTGGGTCGGCTGGCCGAACAGATCAGCATCGCCGAGTTAACCGATCTCGCCGCGGAGATGGCCTCACGGACCGATTCGGCCGCTCCCCTGCGGGCCGCCCTGGTAGCGGACGCCCCGGCCGCCCTGGTGGAGAGCGCCGGCCGGCTGGCGAAAATGACCCATGGGAATATGGACGCTCCGGAGAAGGGCAACCGCAGCGACCGTCGCCAGAGCGCATGGTTCGGCACCCGTCGGCAGAGCTTGCGGGTGGGCTTTTTGTTCCCCGGACAAGGCGCCCAACGCGTCAACATGGGCCGCCGCCTGGTGAATCGCCACCCCTGGGCCAGGGAACTATTCGATATGGGCACCGCCCGCATCAAGGCCGCCGGCGGCGTCGACCTCAAGCCCCTTCTCTATCCCCAGGCAGCTGCGCCGATTGAAGGGCATCGTGATCCGAACCCCCAGGCGCTGCTCTCCCGCACCGAAAACGCTCAGCCGGCGATCTGTCTCATCTCCCTGCTCTATCTGGAATACCTTCGCCGCCTGGGCGTCACCCCAACGGCCGTCGGCGGTCACAGCTTGGGGGAGTTGGCCGCTTTCTTTGCCGCAGGGGCGTACAACCGCAACACCCTGCTGGACTTGGCCACCTTGCGCGGGATCGCCATGGCAGAGGCCCACGGCGAGGGGGGCGGCATGGTCAGTCTGCAGTGCACCCACGCCAATGCGGAACGCCTCCTTGGCAAGATCGATGATTACCTGATCCTGGCCAACCACAACAGCCCGCGCCAAATGGTCCTCTCCGGAGAGACACGGGCGGTGGATCAGGCCATACAACTGGCCGCCGCGGACGGTATTCTCACCCACCGCCTGGCGGTGTCAGGCGCATTTCACAGCCGCCTGGGCGCCGCAGCAGCCCGCCGTATCGGCAAAGAGGCCAAGCTGCCGGAAGCCATCGACAGCCTGAACTGCCACCTTTTCACCAGCACCAACGGCACCGAATTGGCCGCCGGTGCGCCCCTTCATCAGCACTTTGTGGATCAGATCCAGTCCCGTGTGGATTTCATGGCCCTGGTGTCCCAAATGAGCCGCGTCTGCGATCAGTTTATCGAGGTGGGTCCGGGGCGGGCCCTGAGTGGCCTGGTGGCGGAGATCAACCCGGAGACGGGCCCCACGAGTCTTCCCGTAGAGCCCTCCCCCGAAGCGGATATCGCCCTGCACAAGGTCCTGGCCCACCTCTACACCTGTGGGCTGGACATCCATTGGGAACTGCTGTTCAACCATCGCCTGACACGCCCGTTCAGACCGCCGGCAGAGCGGGTTTTCATCATCAATCCCTGCGAAGCGGAACGCGACCCCAGCACCCTGGCACCGGTTCCGACGGCCAGGTCCCTGGGAGCGGCGGATCAGCTGATGGCCCGTCTTACCGGTTTATCGGGTAGCGAACTGCAGGCCTATGTGGACCGACGGGGCGGTTTCCTGGCGGACATCATCCAGGTCGATCGCAAGTACATGCCGCCGGCCGGCAGGGGACCGACCGCCGGCGCCGGTGGCGGGGAGCCGCCGTATGACGGCAGGTATCCCCCCGAAGAGGCGGCGGCGGATGCCCCCGCCGAGTCGACAGAAACCGATCCGCTGGAAGACCTGAAAGCGCTCACCGCAGCGGTGACCGGTTTTCCCGTGGCCTCCCTCGCTGCGGAGGCCCGCCTGCTCGACGATCTCAATCTGGACTCCATCAAGGCCGGTGACCTGCTGATGCGGTTTGCCGGACAATTGGGCGTCGCCTGGCCGGGGGACCCGCGTTTGATGGCCAACGCCTCGCTGGCGGAGATCGCCAAATCGGCCGGCCGTCTGGTCAGGGCCGACAGCGTCGATGCGCCGGCAATGGATCAAGCGGCCCCCCGAACCGCAGCCACCGCCGCCCCCCAGACGCAGACCGGCATGGCCACCCAGTTGCTCAACATCGTTGAAGAGCTGACCGGTTTTCCCCGCCAGACCCTCAGCCTGGAGCTGCGTCTCCTCGATGATCTCAACCTGGACTCCATCAAGGCCGGTGACCTGGTGTCACGGGCGATGCGCCAGCTCTCGGTGACGGCGGAGGTGGAGATCCGCAGTATGGCCAACGCCTCCCTTCAGGAGCTGCTCGATTTCCTGGGCCGCCATCGCGACCGCCGCCCCGCGGGCGAGAGTTCAGCCGCCGGCGCATTGGTGGAATTAACCCGCAGTGCGGCCGAGATCACCGGCTTTCCCATCGCCAACCTGCAACCCGACCTCCTGGTGGAATCCGACCTGCGGATCGGGCCGGAGATGCTCACCGCCATCCTGCGCCAGACTGCGGCTCGGTTGGGCATTCAAAACCGGGTCGACATCGCCCCTCTACGGGAGCGGAGCCTGGCGCAGATTGCCACCATCCTGGACCGCATGCAGCGCCACCAGGGTGCCGCCGAGCAGGACGGCAGGACCGCCGCCATTCAGCAGATCGATGACACGGCCCACGATTGGGTGCGCGATTTCGGCATCACGCTGACGGCAGAGCCGCTACCACCCCTGCCGGCCGGTTGGGGTCAGCGTCGGGCGGACGACTGGGAGGAGGCCTATGTGCGCATCTATTTTGATCCCAGCACCCGGGAGTTGGCCGACGCTCTGCGCACCACCCTTTTTGAACTGGGGGCCCGGGTGGAGTTGGAAGCGCTCGAGACGGGACAACCCGCATCTCAGCCCTCCTCGGCATTCAGCCACCTCCTTCTTTTGCTGCCCCAGAGCGCTCCAAACGGGGTGGAGGTGACCGACGCAGATCCCCTCGCAGAGATGATCCAGCGCCTCCACATAGTGCTGACACCGCCGCCGGCCGCCAGCGCGCCGCGCAAGCGCACGACGGTGGCGTTCGTCCAGTTCGGCGGCGGAGAGTTCGGCAGCGATCCGCGCTTCGCCATTCCCCAGCGCTGCGCCACCCAGGCCCTGGCCGCCTCACTCCATCTGGAGCGCAGCGACCTGCGGGTGCGCTGCCTCGATTTTTCACCCGCCTTGACGGCAGACCAGATGGCGCCCCATGTGGTGGCCGAGCTTCAGACGGACAGCGCCTATGCTGCGGTTGGATACGACTTCCGCCAGCGCCGCGGTCGCCCCCGACCCCACCTTCTGGCGCCGGCGGACTACCTCCCGCGCGGCATCGCCTGGGGACCCGAGGATCTCATCGTGGTGAGCGGGGGCGCCAAGGGAATCACGGCCGCTTGCGCCCTGGCGGTGGCCCGGGAAACCCAGGTGCGCATGGCCCTGCTGGGGCGCTCCTCCCACCCCGACGCCACCCCGGATGATCCCGCCAGTCGAGCGGTGCGACAGACGCTCGACCGATTCACCGCCGCCGGCCTGACGGCGGAATACTACTGCTGTGACGTGGCCAATCGTGATTCGGTCGACGCCACACTGGGACTGATTCGCGAGGAGATGGGCGCCATTACCGGTCTCATCCATGGAGCGGGCCTCAACCGCCCGCGCCCACTGGACCAGGTCTCAGCCGAAGACGCCTACGCGGAAACGGCGCCCAAGCTGAACGGCGCCCGGCACCTGCTTGCGGCGCTGGCCGACCAGCCGCCCAAATTGGTCATGGGGTTGACCTCCATCATCGGCATCACCGGCATGCCGGGCAACGGCTGGTACGGCTTCTCCAACGAAGTCCTGGCCTTGCAGCTGCTCGCCTTCAGCGCTGCCCATCCCGAAACCCAAACCCAATCGGTGGCCTACTCCATTTGGCGCGACGAAGGCATGGGGGCCCGCATGGGCAGCGTGGACCATCTGCAGCATCAGGGTATCTGGTCCATCCCCACCGACGAGGGCACGCGACGCTTTGTACACCTATTTCGCAACAATCCCGGTCAGCACCAGGTAGCGGTGACCGCCCGCCTGGGTGGGCTCGACACCTGGCAGTGGCCCGATCAGCCCGGCCCCCCCAAGGCGCGGTTCTTGGAGGAGCGCCTGATCCACACGCCGGGAGTGGAATCCCTCTACCGGGCCAACCTCTCTCTGGAGAGCGATCCCTATTTGAAGGACCACCACTTCCAGGGTTCCACCCTCTTCCCCACTGTCTTTGGCCTGGAAGCCATGGCCCAAGCGGCCGCCCATGCCATGGGCGCACGCACCCTCCGGCAGGTATGCTTCGAAGAGGTGCTTCTGGAGCGCCCCATCACCGTGGATCCGCAGATGGGGGCCGAGATCCTAGTGCGGGCCGAGGTTCTGGAAGCTGCGGCCCCGGATGCGCCGACGGTGGTTCAGGCGGCCATCTACAAAGCCCATACAGGTATCAGAACCCCCTTCTTCTCCGCCCGTCTGGTGGTTCCCAGGGCCGCTGAAACGGCGAAGGTCGCCATCCAGAAACCCGCCCAGGCCACCCCGCTGATCCCCCGCACCGACCTCTACCGGGAGAGTCTGCTCTTTCAAGGGCGGCGCTTCCAGCGCATTCGGCGGGTCTGGCAGATCGAGGCCCATGGCGACGACAGGGGCAAAGCGATTTTCGAAGCGGCGCAGCGGTCCCACGATGAGGTGATGGAAAGTGCCTTCGGCGACGCGGTTCAACATGAGCTGATCCTGGGGGACCTCTTCTTCCGAGATGCCCTTCTCCAGTCCGCTGCCCTGCTCGTGCCCCAGGACCGCAGCCTGCCGGTCTTCATCAAGCGCTGGGAGATAACGGCACCGCCACCGAAGGCGACCACCCAACGGCTGGCGGAAGTTCGCCTGCTGGCCCGGGAGGAAAACCAGCTCAAGAACACCGTCATCGCGATAGACGATGATGGACGGGTGATCGAGCGTTTGGAGGGCTATCGGCTCAAGGTGATGCAGCACCTGCCGGACTACCCGACGGTGGCCGAACTGCTCGATCCCACCGAGCGGGACACCCGCATCCTGCGGGAGCACCTGGCGAGTGTCGCCCGTCAGGCCGCCCTCGAACTGCCCCAGCTGCAGCTGGCCTACATCGAAGATATCCACACGCTTTCCAAGCCGCAGCGGCACGTCAAGGAGCGTCCCCTGTTGGAGGGCTTGGCCCGACTGGTGCTGGGAGAGGGGTCGGATGCGGCAGCCCCCCTCGACATCGTCTGGTCCGATAAGGGCAAGCCCAGCGTCGCGCAGATTCCGGAGGCGGAACTGGGGCTATCCCTGACCCACGATGAACGCATCTGCCTCGGGGTGGCCGGCCCCGGACCCCAGGGATGCGATTTGACGCCGGTGATGCCCCGTCCGAGGGACCGCTGGCGCGACCTTATCGGCCCCGATCAGAGCCCGCTGCTCGACGCGTTGATGCGGGCCGATGAGCCGCTGGACCTTGCCGCCGCCCGCATCTGGGCCGCCCAGGAGGCCCTCATCAAGGCCAGCGGCAGCCTGAACGCCCGCCTCAGCGGGCACCTGCGCGAAGGCGACCTGGTCACATTCGAATCCAATGAATTGGAGGATCTGCGGGCGATCCTGACCCTCCCGATGCAGTTCACCTGGGGCCCCTTGATGGTACTGGCACTGGTGGTCAAACGGCGACCCACCCTAACGGCCGCAAGACCCGCCGCCGTCGCTGCGCCGCCGGAAGCTGCAGCGCCCTACGAAGCCGGTTATGCCAGCCTACGCGAGATGGCGGCCTTCGACATCATCCCCCAAGGCCCCCAGGGCCAGCCGGTCTTTGTCTACCGCTTTCCCATCTCCTTCCGTCCCGGCGCCAGCCCCGGCGGCGGGATTCTCTTTTCCCACTTCT
Organism: Desulfosarcinaceae bacterium; assembly: GCA_030066015.1. Classification (GTDB taxonomy): domain Bacteria; phylum Desulfobacterota; class Desulfobacteria; order Desulfobacterales; family Desulfosarcinaceae; genus JASJCL01. Next base: position 14,456 of record JASJCL010000101.1, read on the forward strand.
TCTCCTGGATGGGCATCATGCGGGAAGCGTCTGCCTGGCCCATCAAGGATGCGGTGGCGGCGGAGATTAAGAGCGGTCGCTGGGGCAGTGTCACCAACTATAGCCACCTGACCATTCTGGGTGAAGGGACGGCCAACGATCTGCTCGAGGGGCGCGTCTGGGCTTCGGCCAACGCCGGTCCGGAAAACTCCAGCATGACCTTCAGCTACGATTTCCTCAAAATCCTGCCGGATGGCGGCTACGAGCGGGTGGCCTTCAGCCGCCTGGAAACTACCTGGGTGGAGATCGTCGGCCAGGGCGAGGCGCGTACGGCGCCCTATCCGCCCTACTATGCCGAGTTCGTTGCCGACATGCTGCCGCGCTATGAGGCGCCCGACGTACCCGAACTGCAGCCTGAACCCCTGCGACCGCTCCTGGACGCCCTGCCCGGCACCATCTACTACCAGGCACCGGAGGGCCCCGAAGCGCCACCGCCCCTCCACACACTGGAGGTGGCCACCGGCTGGCAGCACGCCAACCTGGTCGGCAACGTCTACTACGCCAATTACTACGAGTGGCAGGGACTGGTGCGCGACCGCTTTTTCTACGAGCTCGACCCGCAGCCGGTGATTCCCGGACGCGCCGGAAAAGAGGTGCTCTGCCTGGAGTGCCGTATCGACCACCTGCGCGAGGCGATGCCGTTTGAACGCATCCTGATCACGTTGGGGATGACCCGCCTGGATTCAACGGGGGGAAGATTGCACTTCACCTATCACCGCAAGGATGACAACGGCGGGCGCATCAAACTGGCCAGCGGCTGGCAGCGAATCGTCTGGGTGGAGCGCGATCCACAGGGCCGACCGGTACCGACAGACTGGCCGCGGCGGGTGCGGGACGGCATTCTCGAGCAGCTGCCCTTACGCTAGAACGCCCATGGGCGCCCCCCCGCCGGCCGGCATTGGGAAGCAGATGGAAGTGGCATGGTGAGTGACGATGCGCTGGAGAGGTGAGGCCAAAGCGGAGTGCCCCGTGGTGGTCATCGGCGCCGGCCTGGGCGGCCTGTGCAGCGCGGCCTACCTGGCCCGCGCCGGGCTGCCGGTCACCGTTGTGGAACAGCGGCCAGCAGTAGGGGGATATGCCAGCAGTTTCCGACGGGGTCGTTTCACTTTCGAGGTCTCCCTGCACGGCTCGGCCCTCCGGGGAAGGGCGGTTCAGAAGATATTGACGGACCTGGGCGTCGCCGATCGCCTGGAACTGGCCCCCCTGCCGGAGTTTTACCGGCTCCTGGGCGGCGCTGTGGACCTGGTCGTGCCGCAATGCGACCCCGATGCCTACGTTGCCCTTCTCAGTGATCATTTCCCCGAAGAAGCCACGGGCATCCGCCGCTTCGTGACCATCATGTTGGAGATCATTGAGGAGACCAACCGCCTCCAGGAAAACTGGGACAAGCTGTTCAAACCCCTCTTCCCCTTCCGCTTTCCCCAGCTCTGGCGCTGGCGGCGCGCAACCCTAGCCGAGTTGATCGAAAGCTGTGTGAGTGACCTGCGACTCATTCACCTCCTTGGGGGGCTGTGGAGCTACTTCGGCCTGCCGCCGGCCAGGCTCTCCGCCTTCTATTTCGCCGTGGCCACCGGAGAGTATCTAAAATACGGTTCCTACTATATCCGGCCACGCTCGCAGCAGCTCAGCCAACTGCTCAAGGAGGCCCTGGAGGCGGCCGGTGGCAGGGTGGTGACCAACGTCAGTGCCACCCACATCCATCTGGCGACGGAGCGGGTCACGGCGGTCTCCCTCAGCGACAAGCGCCGCCTGCCCGCCCAGGCAGTGATCGCCAATATCAGCCCCCAGGTGCTCACCGAGCGGTTGCTGCCGAATCACCTGGTGCGCCGCCGACACTTCCGGCGCTACCGCCATCACCGGCCCAGCATGAGCGCCTTCATCGTCTGGCTCGGCCTCGGACAGCCCCTGCCCCACGGACTGGAGGGGGCAGAGTTTCATGTCAACCACCCCGCAGGCCCCGACGCGGAGTTTGACGCCGCCCGCAAAGGCGACGTCCAACGGGGCGCCTTCAGCGTCACCCTCTACGACAACATTTTGTCCGATTACTCCCTGCCGGGAACAGCCACCCTATCGATCTTCTTTCTCTGCGCCTATGCGCCGTGGCGTCGCTATGCCGCCGACTACCTACTGGGGAAAAAAACGGCCTACCAGGAAGAGAAGCGGCGCTGGGCCGCTGTCCTGATCCAGCGCGCCGAGCAGTGGGTACTGCCGGGATTGGCGGGCATGATCGAGGAGTTGGTCACGGCGACCCCCCTCACCTGCGAGCGCTTCACCGGAAACCCCGAGGGCGCCATCTACGGCTACGAGCAGGGGATCGAGAGCGCATTCAATGCACGCCTGCCCAACCGCAGTCCGGTCGGCGGACTCTATCTGACCGGTGCCTGGTCCTTTCCCGGTGGCGGCTTCGGGGGGGTGCTGCGCAGCGCGGAGGCGGCCGCCCAGGCGTTGCTGGCAGATACGGGGTTGGCGTAGATCGAGATGGCCGGCCGACGCCCCTCCGGCGGGCGATGGCCGGACAGGCGGCGCGAGAATTCCCCTCGCCAAAAAAAACGCCGCAGCCTCCGCGGTGAGGCGGAAAATCCGGCGTTACGGGTGTGGCCTGGCACGCCCCGGCGGCAATCTCAATTGCCGCCGGGGCCGATGGGCGAAGCGCCTACTCGTCCAGCTTCTCGGTGAGTTCGGGGATGAACTCGAGGATGTCGGCCGCGACGCCCACATCTGCCATCTGGAAGATGGGCGCTTTGGGATTCTTGTTGACGGCAAGGATGAAGGGGTTGCCCTTGATGCCGCCCATGTGCTGGAAACTGCCGCTGATGCCCAGGGCCAGATAGACCTTGGGCTTGACGGTCTGGCCACTGGTGCCCACCTGGCGCGATTTCTCCAGCCACTTGGCATCCACGATGGGGCGTGAACAGGAGACCACGGCACCCATGGCCTCGGCCAACTCCTCGGCCAGTTCGATGTTGTCCTCATCTTCGATGCCGCGGCCGATGGAGACCAGGACGTCGGATTTGGTGATGTCCACATCGCCCACCTCGGCCTCGACCACTTCGATGAACTTGCGCTTGGCCGACAGCTCGCCCGCCTCGCCCGATTTGTCCACCACCTCGCCGCCGGCCGCCTTGCTCTCATCGGGGGCAAAAGCGCCCGGTCGGGGGTTGAGCACCAGCCCCTGGCCCATCTCGACCAGATTGTGGGTGCTGACCATGCCGCTGTACTCCTGGCGCACCACCTTGAGACCGCCGCCCTCGGCCCCCTCGATGGCGACCACGTCGCTGATGAAGGTACTCGCCATCTTGACGGCCAGGCCGGGACCCAGGTCCATGCCGAAGGTGTCGTGGGGGATGAGGACCACGCTATCGGCCGGGAGGAGATTCACGAACGCCTGACGCACCAGCTCGGCATTGGGGTAGGCCAGCTGGGGGGTGGCAATCTTCCAGACGGTTTTGTAGCTGGCGGCCATTTCGCTGGCAACCCCGTCCACTCCGGCGCCGTCACCCACCACCAGGGCGGTCACATCGGCGCCGGCATCGATCTTCTGGGCGACGCTGAGCAGTTCCAGAGCAGAGTCGTCGGCCACGCCATCCTTGTGTGCGATGTATGCGAATATCTGTGCCATTATTTCAACCCTCCTTTGGCTTTCAGCAGTTCAATCACCTTCTCCAGAATCTCGTCCATGTCGCCGTCGAGCATCTCGGCGCCTTCACCCAGTTCGGGTGTGAAGTAGTCCAGGCGTTTCACCTTGGCGCCGGCCGCGCCAACGGTGGCCGCGTCTATGCCCAGGGCGGCGGCATCCTTCTCGGGGATCTCCACCGAGGCCACCTTGCG
>JASJCL010000102.1 GCA_030066015.1 Desulfosarcinaceae bacterium
TTGAGCGGTCCCCTGGTGGTCACGAAATCGAGCGACAGGTCGTGAATGCGGAGGACCGGCGCGGCGTCAGGATCGCTAATCGTGGTCGGCATGGTCGTCACACCTCTCGCCGCAGCTTGGGATCGAACACATCCCGCAGCGCTTCTCCCAGGAAGGTGAAGCCCAGGGTCGTCAGAATCAGGGGCACCCCGCCGGCGATCACCAACCAGGGCGTGTTGCGGATGAACGCGTAGCCGTCGTTCAAAATGGTGCCCCAACTGGCCGTGGGCGGCCGCACACCGAGGCCCAGAAAGCTCAGGCCAGCCTCAATGGTAACGACAACTGGGATGTCCATGCTGGCGATGATCAGCAGCGGTCCGATGACGTTGGGCAGGATGTGGATGCCAAGGATGCGTGCCGGCCCAGCCCCCATGGCCCGTTCGGCCATGATAAAATCATTGTTCCGTAAGGCCTGGGTCTGGGTGCGCACGATGCGGCCGTAAACTGGAATACTGGTGACGATAACGACCAGGATGACGGTATTGAGGCTGGGCCCCACGAGAGTGACCACCGCCAAGGCGAACATGATGGTCGGAAAGGAGCGGATCGTATCGAAGAGGATGATGAGGGCGCCATCCAACCATTTGGGGCCGTAACCGGCCAGCATCCCCAGTAGGAGCCCGCAGCTGCCGGCGATGGAGATGGAGATCAAGGCCACCTGCAGGGCGATGCGGCTGCCCATGAGAACCCGGGAAAAGACGTCCCGTCCCATCTGGTCCGTCCCCAGAAAATGCTCGACCGAAGGTCCTTTCAATCGGTGGCGCACGTTTAACTTGTTGGGATCATGGGGAACGAGAACAGGGGCCAGAATCGCACTCGCGACGATCACCACCACCAGGACCAGTCCGATCATGGCGAGTTGATCGCGGCGCAGGTGGTTCAGCAAAATCCTCCATTGGGAGCGGGCCTGAACGGGGGTAGCCGCTGTCGCTGGCATCACAGATTCTCCCGGATACGGGGGTCTAAGAAGGCCGATATGAGGTCGGCAATGGTCGTACTGAGAACGAAGAGAATCGTGGTCATGATGACGCTTCCCATCACTACCGGATAGTTGCGGGTGATGACCGCGTCAAAGATCAACTTGCCCACCCCGGGCCGGGCGAAGACGATCTCGGCAAACACAGCGCCGGAGAGCATATAGCCGATCCCCACGCCCAGCAGCGCCACCGTCGGCAAGATGGCGAGTCGCAATGCGTAGCTGAGTACGATCGTACGCTCCGGCAGACCAAAGGCCCGCGCCGTGCGGATATGGTTTTCTCCCAGGACCTCGAGCATACTCGCGCGCACCAGACGGGCCAGATACCCCACCCACCCAAGCCCTACGGCCAAGGACGGCAGAATAAGATGCTTGAACTGGTCGAGGAGGTCACCCTCATTGCCGGCCCCGATGGCCGGGAGCCACTTTAGATGGACGGCAAAAATCAGCAGGGAATATAGGGCGACGACAAAGGATGGGATCGTAATGGTGCCCACCGAGAATACCCCGGTCAACTTGTCGATCCAGGTATTGCGGCGGATGGCCGAATAGCAGCCCAGCGGGATGCCGACGGCGGCCGACCACCCGATCGCCAAGAAGATCAAACCAATCGTGAAGGGTAGCTGGCTGAAGAAGATCTCAGAAACGGGGCGTTCCGAGAAGACGTCCGTACCAAGATCGCCCCGCATCACATTGAAAAAAAAGGTCACCAGTTGCACGATAAAGGGCTTGTCCAACCCCAACCGCTCGTTGAGCTCGGCACGCATTTCAGGGGTGGCGCGCGGTCCCAAGACGATGCTGAGGGGATCACCCGGCACCGCATGGATCATTCCATAGAGGAGGGAGACGGCGATCACCACGATGATCGCCGCCAGTCCCAACCGCTTGATTATGTAAAAGCCCATGCGCCCTATGCCTTTTTGAAGTAGCGCACCAGGGGGATCCCTTCAGGCGACATGGCGGGGACGATGGTGTTGCGGTAAATGATGGGCGCTGACTCATGGGTGATAAACCGGTAGCAGCCGGCATCCTCCATCAGGTCTTGCATCCGTTTGTACATCGCATCACGTTTGGCCGGATCGGTCTCGACGGCCGCCTCGGTGTGCAGTTTATCGAACTCCGCATTGCTGAAGCGCTCCCAATTCCAAACGCCGACCTGGTCGGTGACGAACCACATTGTATACCAGTAAGGATCCGGCTGGCTGGAGAAGCGGTTGGTGATCAGTTGGATATCCTTGACCTTCTCCCCCATCTCCTTCTCGGAGCCCAGCACCCAGAACTGACCGGATTCATGCACGTTGATCTTAAGCCGGATGCCAGCTTCGGCCAGACTGGCTTGAATCACCTGGGCTTGGGTGACGATGGTGGATTTATTGAGGCAGTCCAGGGTGATGTCGATACCATTGGGGTATCCCGCCTCGGCGAGCAGTTTTTTGGCACCTTCAGGATCGGCCGTCGGCGCCACCATTGTCTTTGCACGGTGCCCCAGGAGCCCTGGCGGAATAATACCGGTGGCCGCCTTGGCCTGGCCGAAATACGCCGCTTCCAGGATGCTGGGAATGTCGGTGGCCATTTGGATCGCTTTGCGAACACGCGCGTCCTTGAGCATCGGATTTTCTGCATTGATGCCCATCCAGGAGTAATAGAGCGAGGGTTTGTTGACGATGGTAGCGTTTTTGGGCGGGTTGGCCTGATACTGCTCCAGGGAGGAGATACTGATGCGGGTAAAATCGATGTCGCCGGCTTCGAAGCCGATCTCGGCGGTCTTCTCGTCATCGATGGGATAGAAGTGGATCTCGTCAAAATCGGGTTTGGGGCCCTTCCAGTCGGGATTGCGCACAACCACCGTAACCTGTTTCGGCTTCCATTCCTTGAAGATGTAAGGCCCGGAGGAGGCTGGCGGCGTGGTGGTAAATTTCTCGCCGACCGACATCATGGCCTTTTTGGAGAGGATGGTACCGGAGATGCCGGACAAGGAGGTCATCCAGATGGGGGCGAAGGGCTTCTTGAGGACCAGCACACCGGTATACTTGTCCTTAATCTCGACCATTTCCAGAACGGACCAGTCCTCGGCGTAGGGAGACTTCAATTCTGGGTCGGCGATGCGCTCGAAGGAGTACTTGACATCTTCGGCCGTCATCTCCCCGAAGCCATTGCTGAACATGATGCCGGGCTTCAATTTGAATTCGATGTGGGTTGGGTCGACCTGCTTCATGGACTCGGCGGCCATGAGTTGCCAGCCCCACTCGTCACCCGGTTTGTACGAGATGAGTTTGTTCTGGATGCACTCGTTGATGATGTCTTCGTTTTTCGATTTGGTGAAAGCGGGGTCGAGGGTGAGAATGTCGGAGTAGTTGCGAATGCGCAAAATATTCGTTTCGGCCAGCAGCGGGCTGATGGGCATTGCCATCAGGAGAATCAGGCATACGGCCACCGCTGACACGCGTTGAATGGAAACCCAGCGGACAATCGAGGTGTGTCGATGTGCTGCATTGGTTGCGGGCATTCTTCCCTCCATCTGTTTTTGTTATTAAATTGTGTAAAGAGACCGGCTTGCCAACCGCACCACAATTGTGGTGGAAGGCCGCAGGCAATTTAAACCAGGATATCGTGTGTAGAAGGGGTGCTTGACAGCGAAAGATGTATACGTATATACCTTTGGTTACACCGCTGTTTTTTAATTTGTCAACTCTTTTTTTCAATGCCGATTAATTTGGGCAAATGACCGGTATCGCTGCCTCCGAGCGCCAATTCAACCGATGGCCAAACCGATGCAAAGCCGTTGACCCCATTGAAATTCTGGCGGTCGACACCGGCTGGCACCATCCGATTTGCTTGCGGGAATCTTATGCGATAAGCTTCGCTGTCTGAAATACCGGGCTTTCCGATGCGGGCCGAAAGGCCTTGCCCACCGAAACTGTGAACATCGACAAGTGGAAGGTTGATGCGAGTATACAGCAGCGACAGAACGCCAAAGTACATCCAAATCTACGACTGGGTCCACGCCATGATCCGCAAGGGCCGTCTGGCCGTTGGCGACAAGATACCCACAGAGCCCGATTTGGCCCAAAAATTCAACGCCAGCCGCATGACGGTGCGCAAAGCGATCGACCCGCTGGTTTTGGAGGGCGTGCTGGAAAGGCGGCCGGGAAAAGGGACCTTTGTGGTGTCCAGCGGCCTTATCAGCTTAACCTTCGACACCAGCAAACCGGTGAGATTCGCGCCCTTGTTAGAACGGCTCGGTGTCCCCCATCGCTTCAAGGTTGTCGAAAAGAAGATCATCACGGCAGACCGTGACCTTTGCAACTACCTGAACCTCCTGCCTGAGCAAAAATTGATCTGCCTGACGATTGTCTTATACGCCGATGAGAAGCCTGTCATCATCGAACGTAATTACTACCCCTTCCAAGAATTTAAAAAGCTCCTTGACCTGGAACTTTCAGAGCCCCCACTGGTCTTGCTGGAGCGGGAATTCAATGTCGAAATTAAAAAGGTTCGCCAGTTCATCAGTGCCGTCGTGGCCGGTGAGAAGGAGATGGCGCTGTTCGACGTCGACATTCCCATCCCCTGCGTCTACCTGGAGTGGGTATCCTGCGATGAAGATGGATTCCCCTTCAGCGTATCCCTGTGCCACTATCGGGGAGATGCCTTTAAGTTCAAAATTCCCAGCTGTGAACTGGTTCAACCCGATGCCATCTGAAGTTTCGCGTGTCGCCGGAGTGAATATCAGCCATGTGGGAGGAGAAAACAGTGCTGCACGGCTTTGAGAAAAGGCGACGCCGCCTCGCCATGCGGGCCGCTGCCGCCGGCATCGACAAACCCATGAGTGGATGTCCTGCTATACAGTGACCAAGACGATCCGCTATCATCTGCCCGCGACGTTTTAACCGCAGGCGTTCAGGTAGGGGTAGAGAGAACCGATCTGACCTTGTCTCTACTTGAAATGACAGCGGACCCTTGAGCGCCTGTCTGGTGACGCCATACTGGCGCTGATCGATATTGCTGAAATGATCGATCCGATGCGGCAAGGCAAAGACGCACCGGAGCCGGAACTCCTCGGCCAGGCGGCCTTGCACAGCGACGGCGTTCTAAAGAAAATTGCCGGTGAAATCCAAAAAGGCCAGACAGAGCGGGCGCTTGTCATTCAGATGATGGCGACCATGGTCGCTCAGCATATATGATGCGACCAGCCGATTCTCCCGCGAAAGCTTGAAATTTATACGGTGAGGACAATTTTCCCGACGTGTTGTTTCTTCATAAACAGGGTTTGCGCTTCCCGTATTTCTTCTAAAGCAAAGGTTCGCGCCACAAGCGGTTTAATGGCGCCGCCCTCTATGTGCTGAATTAAATTGCCAAACACCTCAGGCTCAAGAACGGTGCATCCAAACAGGCTGAGGTCCTTCAGGTATAGGGTTCTGACATCCAATTCAACCATGGGGCCGGCAATCGCACCTGCGACGGCATAACGCCCGCCTGGCCGCAAAACATCGAGGAATTGGGGCCATTTGTCTCCTGCCACGACGTCGATCACAACATCCACACTGTCTGGGCCTGGAGTTGCGGTCAAGTCGGTATCCCTTGAGATTGTGTCGTCGGCGCCAAGTCCTCGCACCGCGTCGGATTTGAACGAACTGGTGATTGCCAGAACATGGGCACCACGGGCCTTGGCCAGTTGAACCACCGCAGATCCAACCCCACCTGAAGCCCCGGTTACCAGGAGGCGTTCTCCAGGTTTTACACTTGAGCGCGTCAACAGGTGTTCAGCAGTGGAATAGGCGCATGGGAAGGAGGCCAACTCTACATCGGATAGATCACTGTCGATCCGATGGGCATGCCTCGCCGCCACGACGGTAAATTCGGCAAAACCGCCGTCACATTCCGATCCAAAAGACCAAGGCGGATCGAGTATTTTCCCGCCCGACTCTCTCAAACAGGGTTCGATCAGGACCCGCTCGCCAACTCTATCGGCGCCCACCTTACTCCCGACGGCAACGATGGTGCCGCACACATCAGCCCCTTGTATGCGAGGGAAGCGAAGGGCTTGCCCGGACCAGCTGGCGTCTTCGCTGGCGCCGCCTTTTTTTGAATACCAAGCGATGCGTGTATTGATATCCGTGTTGTTAACGCCGGCCGCGGCGACGCGCACCAGAACGTCCCGGGGACCGGGCGCGGGTACCGGTAAATCGTCGCGAAATTCCAGCTTGTCCACATCTCCGTGGCCGGTCAACCACACACCGCGCATCTTGGTTGGCAACTTACCCATGACGACCCCCATCGATACATTTTACAGCGGCTGCCTCAGCAGCTTGAGTAGCCTGAAGCCCATTCGGGCAAATCGCCCCTTGTCACGTCACTGTAACGGATAATCGGGTTGCTGAATTCAGATTGCGCCTGATGGCGGGGCAATCAGTTCTTTGAATTGATGGAAATTCGCTTCTGATGCAAATCAAACAATTCGAGCACAAACTCAGCCGACCGGATCAGATCTGCTTTTAACCAATGTTTCGCGGCCTCTGCATTGCGTTCCCGCATGGCAGCGACAATGTGGTCATGATAGTCCACACCCACCGTGGGGTGGGGCGCAAGAGATTGCCGAAACATGATATGGTAGTAGGGGCTAACGCGATCCCACAACTGCTTGATGAGATTGAGGAGCACTGGGGCGTTCGAATCTTGATAGGCCAGAAAATGAAATTCTCTGTTGGCTCCCAATAGCCGGTCAGCATCATTTTCCGCCCTGGCGTTGGCAAACTGATTGTGTGCCGCCGCCAATTGCCTGATAGTGGCCTCGCTGACCAGCGGGGCGGCCTTCGCGACCGCTTCGCATTCCAGCATCAGCCTGAGATCTAAAATCTCTTTCAGGTTCTCCCGCGATAGTTCATTTACGATACTCCCCCAATTTGGGCGTGTCCGGATGAATCCCCTTGCCTCCAGCCGCCCCATGGCCTCACGGACTGGAATACGACTGACGCCCATCTGACGCGCAATGTCCTCCGTGATCAGTTTTTGGCCGGGCGGTATTTTTCCCGAAATAATCGCCTTCTCCAGCTCCTGGAAAACCGCTTCTTGCCTGCTGAGGGTTGCGATCTTTGGAAGGCTGTGCCCGCTTTCACTAGAATCTTCTGCAGGAGAGCTGTCGGCGGCACGGCCAGCGTGCACGCCTGACCGTAATTCTCTCAATCCGCGGTATCCAGTCACGCCGCTTTCCGCAATCCACTTCCGGAAAATCCGAGATACGCTTGTCTGTGAAAGCGGTCGATCTCCTTTTTTTGATTTGAATATGAAATCCGTGTCGTTCGGATTGGTCTCCAACACCAGCCGATCGAAACTGCTTTTCATTGTGTGCGTAAAGAGGAGGGTGTTTTTGGGCGCACTGTTTTCAGGGGCCAGCGGCAGTAAGTCGCCCACCTTCAGGGGTCTCAAATCGCTCACCCTGAGGGACAATAGTGCTGGGATGGTCGCTTGTGTCAGTACCGCCATCTCGAAGAGCAATAGGTTTCTGGGGTGATTCGCCAGAAGGATTCGAATCTTCTCAAGCGCCAGCATCTTGTTCGGTCCACCGTAGCGGGCATCATTGGCCATGGCATCTCCATTCATTGGACACACCCTAATAAACTTGACATTATATGTCAAGTTAAATATGACGATAAATCTAGTGGAAACCATAAAAATAATATATAATTCAAGATATTATGGGATTATGAGTCGAATCACCGAAAAAGACCTTGACATGTATAAAGGATATAAAATAAACATGACATTACATACTCACGATTATTCATCCGCTATTGCGGTTCCAGGCCGCAAACGACGACTTCAGGAGAGTGGCAAATGGGGGGTACCCACGCGTTTAAAACGGATGCGCGCAACGAGAATATCAAGATCTATGTGAACGGCGATATCGTTCCACGCGATCAAGCGAAGGTGTCGGTCTTTGACAGTGGATTTCTGCTCGGCGATGGCATGTGGGAGAGCTTTCGACTCCACAACGGCAAGCTTGCCTTTGTGAAAGAGCATATGCAGCGTTTACATGAAAACGCGAAGGGCTTGGATATTGACTTGGAGATGAGCGACCAGGAGATCGTAGACGCCATATATGCCACCACCCGGGCGAATCATATGGAAACCGATGTTCATATCCGGCTCGTTGTTACCAGAGGGCTCAAGGCCACGCCATTTCAGAATCCACGCGTGAATGTCGGTGGCCCGACGCTCGTTATCATTCCAGAGTACAAAGTCGTCGCCGATTCGGCTGCCCCCTTAACGCTTTATACGGTCTACGTGCGGCGTGGTCAGCCGGATGTGCTGGATCCGAAGCTCCATCCCCTGAGCAAGTTGAACTGCGTCCTCGCAAGCATCCAGGTGAACAATGCGGGCGCCGATGAAGGGCTGATGCTCGATCCGCATGGTTTCGTTGCGGCCTGCAACTCAACCAGCTTTTTCATCGTCCGCCAGGGAGAAGTGTGGACCTCCACCGGAAAATACTGCCTGCACGGGATCACGCGCCACAATATCATTCAGCTCTGCAAAGAAAACGGCATCGATGTCTACGAGAAGGATTTCAGCCTCGTAGAGGTTTATTCCGCAGACGAATCTTTCGTTACGGGAACCTTTGGCGGTGTCAAGCCGGTTTCCCAGGTGGATGGCCGCATCATCGGGACTGGTGAGGCTGGTCCGGTGACCCAGCGGCTCGAAAGTTTGTACGCGGATCTGCTTGAGCGTGAGTGTGCATAGGCATTCGCACCAGCAGAACTAAAGCGTTCCGGTTCAACCGGAGCGCATTCGAACCAAGGTCTTTCGCACTACCGAGGAGGGGACAATGACCGCACCGGCATCTTCATGGAGTAAATTCGTGGATGACCCTTTCTCCTTGCTGACCATCCCATTGGGCGATTGGGCGGATGCCGGTGTGGAATGGCTGGTGCAGAACTACCGGCCGTTTTTCCAATCCATCAAGGTGCCCATAGATTGGGTGCTCAGCGGCATTGAAGGCTTACTGCAATATCTTCACCCCACCATCGTCCTGTTCGGCATATTGCTTCTCGCCTGGCAATTCATGGGGATCAAGAGGGGCGGGCTGCTCACACTGGGGATGTGCTGCATCGGTGTGCTGGGCGCCTGGAGCCAGGCGATGACGACCATCGCCGTGGTTTGCACGTCGGTGGTTTTCTGCGGCCTGATTGGGGTTCCCATCGGCATCCTGATGGCGAAAAGCGACCGCATGGAACAGATTGTCAAACCCATCCTGGATGCGATGCAGACCACACCGGCCTTTTCCTATCTGGTGCCCGTGGTGATGCTGTTCGGTGTGGGCAAGGTTCCCGGGACCATCGTGACGATCATCTTCGCTGTGGCGCCCCTCGTACGGCTGACCAATTTGGGCATCCGCAATGTCCGCCCCGATGTGGTGGAGGCTGCCGTCGCCTTCGGCGCCACGCCGTCCCAACTATTGTTCAAGGTCCAGCTCCCCCTCGCGCTCTGGACCATCATGGCCGGGTTCAACCAGTCGTTGATGTTGGCCCTGTCCATGTCGGTCATCGCCGCCATGATCGCCGTCGGTGGCCTCGGGCAGTTGGTGCTAAAGGGTATCGGTCGGCTGGACATTGGCCTGGCCGTCGTCGGTGCCACCACTCTGGTCCTTTTGGCGGTGTGCTTGGACAGGCTCACCCAGGCCATGTTGAAGAGCGGCGGCAACCGCCGCAGGTCCGGGTTGACCAGCAGGGGGCCCATCCACCTGCTCCGTAAATTAAGTGGATCTGCCAGCAAATAGTCTTCACCCATTGCAAGGAGGAATCCCATGACCAAGAGAAAGCAATCCATCCGAATGGTTGCCAAACTGTCCGCCGTTCTACTTACAATCCTACTCGTCTCATCTCTGGCCGGCGCTGCCAGTATGCCCGGCAAAGGGGTCAACGTCACGGGCACCTATCCCGGCGTCGCTCAGGTTCTCTTCCAGCTGAACATCACGCTGGAAGGGCTGAAGAAGCTCGGCTATGAGATCGAACCGATCCTGGAGTTGGAAATGGTCACCATGCATGTCGCCGTGGCCCAAGGAGACGCTGATCTGCTGGCCAACCACTGGGACCCCATTCACAATCACCTCTATGACAAAGTGGGTGGTGAAGACACGGTGTCGAAGGTGGGGGTCATTATCGAGGGGGCCCTGCAGGGGTACCTGATTGACAAGGCGACGGCAGACAAATTCGGCATAAAAAGTATCGACCAGCTCAAGGATCCCGAAATCGCCAAGCTCTTCGATGCCGACGGAGACGGCAAAGCGGACCTTACCGGTTGCAACCCCGGTTGGGGGTGCGAACGGGTGATCGAGCACCATATGGACGCCTACGGGCTGCGTGAGACAGTTACCCATGTGCAAGGATCCTATTTCGCCCTCATGGCCGACACCATCTCCAGGTACAAACAGGGCCAGCCGATCCTCTACTTTACGTGGACGCCCCAATGGGTCAGCGGCATTCTGGAACCCGAAAAGGACACGGTATGGTTGACCGTACCGCACACGGCGCTTCCCAAAGATCAGAAGGATGCCAAGACAGTCCTACCCGATGGCCGCAATCTGGGGCACCCAATCGTCAAGATCTGGACCTTTGCCAACAAAGCGTTTGTCGAGGCAAATCCCCCAGCCAAACGCTTTCTCGAGCTGGTCAAGATTCCCATTGAAGATATCAACGCCCAAAATCTGCGCATGAAAAATGGGGAGGACAAACCGGACGATATCCAGAAGCACGTGCAGGAGTGGATCGCGGCCCATCAGGCCGAGTTTGACGCCTGGGTCAAGGACGCCGCCGCAGCAAAGTAGGGGTGAAACGACCAACCGGTGGAAAGGGCGCCTACCATGCATCTCAATGACAACCCATCCAATTCTGGCAATCGTGAAACCGCCACACCACCGATTGAGTGCCAACATCTGTGGAAAATTTTTGGGGAGGTGACGCCGGACCAGCTGAAGGAGATCCAATCGGGGACGCTTTCGAAGGCTCAGGTCCAGGAACGCTTCGGTTGCGTGGTGGGTGTGGCGGACGCGAGCTTTCAGGTGTACCCGTCGGAGATCTTCTGCGTCATGGGGCTCTCCGGCAGTGGCAAGTCGACCCTCATCCGTCATATCAACCGTCTCATCGAACCGACTGCAGGTCGCCTGTCTGTTTACGGCAAGGATATCCTCGAACTGGATCCCCAGCAATTGCGGGACTTGCGATCGAGCAAAATCGGGATGGTCTTCCAGAACATGGCCCTGATGCCGCACCGGTCGGTGGTCGGCAACGTCGCCTTCGGGCTCGAATTGCGCAAAATGGATAAGCGGCGGCGCGTTGAAAGGGCCCGCGAGGTGTTGCAGATGGTCGATCTGGCGGACTGGGGAGATGCCTATCCCGAGGAATTGTCGGGCGGAATGCAGCAACGGGTCGGCCTGGCGCGCGCCTTGGCGTCCGATCCGGATATTCTGCTGATGGATGAGCCCTTCAGCGCTTTGGATCCGCTGATCCGCCGCCAGTTGCAGGATTACTTTTTGGATCTTTCAAAGATTACCAAAAAAACGACGGTTTTCATCACCCATGACCTGGATGAGGCGATCCGTTTAGGGTCCCGCATTGCCATTATGAAAGACGGCGCCCTGATTCAGATCGGTGCGCCGGACCAGATCATTACGCAGCCGGCGGATGCGTATGTGGCGGATTTCGTTTCCGGTATTTCCCGACTGAAATTGATCTATGCCCATTCCATCTATCAGCGTCCGGAGGAGGTCAGCAGCGAATTGGAGTATCAGATCGACGACCTGCCCAGTGCCGACGCGGACGCCAACCTGGACCAGTTGGTCGATCTGCTGGTGGAGCACAACAAGCCGATCAAGGTGGTGGAGGACGGCCGTACCATAGGGGTCATCACCCGTCGTCGATTGCTCCAAAGCATTCAGGGCAAAGAAACCAAGGAAAGCTGATACCAGATAACACCATCAATACACTAAAAATAAGGACCCCCAATGGACTGGAACAGCCTGCGTGGCGACTACTTGACCTTTCTAACCCGAGAAGAGATGGACAGCATCCATGCGACCTCTCTCAGGGTACTCAAGGAGGTCGGCCTCAAGGTGACCAATGCTCAGGCCTTCGACATCTTTGCCGATGCCGGCGCGGAAGTCGACAGCGACACCAAAATCGTCACCTTTTCGGAAAATCTGATTGACGACGCCCTGGCCGCCACGCCGGACGGTTTCATCTGGCAGGCGCGCGATCCCGAGAAAAACCTGGTGATGCGCGATACCCTGGTGCACTTTTCTCCGGCCGCCTGCCCCCCCTTCGTGCGCGACCTTGAGACCGGGGAGCAGCGACCCGCCACCTATCAGGACTGCTGCAACATGGTGAAGATCAATGATGCCTTGGAGCGCATCGGCGACTGCTTCTGCCCCATTTTCCCCACCGACGTACCCCCGGGCAGCGAACATTACTATATGATGCGGGCGATGGCGGAGAACTCGGACAAGTGTATCCGCGGTAGGGTGACCGGTCGTCAGGTCGCCCTTGATTCCATCCGGATCGCCAACAAGATCACAGCGGCCTCGGGCATAATGCCAGAGGGGCCCAATATGATCGCCTTGACCGACACCATCTCCCCGCTGCGCACCGATGACGAGATCGTCGACGGGCTGATCGAATTCGTTAAAAACGGATTCCCGGTGATTCTCTCCGCCGAGATGATGGCCGGCGGCACGGGACCCGCCAGTCTGGCCGGCACCCTGGCCCTGCAGAACGCCGAAATCCTCTCCCACGTTGTCCTCTGCCAGAAGATCAATCCTGGGATCCCCCTCATTTACGGCACCACATCGTCCATCATGGACATGAAGACCTCCATGCTGCGCTACGGCGCCATGGAGATGGCCCTGATCAACGCCACCACCGCCCAACTGGCCCGTTACTACGGCATGCCCTGCCGGGGGGCGGCGGGTTGTGCCGACGCCAAGGAACTGGATATGCAGGCTGGCTACGAAGTGGCCCTGAATGTACTCCTATCCGCCCTGGCGGGGGTGAACTACATGACCCAGTCCATTGGCGGCATGGATATGGGGCTGTCGGTAAGCTATCGCAAGATCATGATCGACCACGAGATGCTGGGATCCATCGTCAGGTGCCTGCAGGGGGTGACGGTCGATGAGGAGGCGCTGGCCTACGAGGTGATCAAGAACGTCGGCCCGGGGGGCACCTTCCTCACCCAGATGCACACGCTTCAAAACTTCAGGCGGGAACATTTTCTGGCCGATCTGGCCGATACGACGAGCTACCCCAGTTGGGACGCCAAAGGGCGGATCAGCCTCGAGAGCAAAGCAGCGGAGAACGTCAAGGAAATCCTTGCCAACCATGAGCCGGCGCCGCTGCCGGAGAGTGTTGTTACCGAACTGGATGCCATTGAAAAAGAAGTCCTTGAGAGATCGAGCGCCTAGCGGAGCCAGACTAATTAGCACAGACGCGCTCAGCGTGAGGCGACAAGCCTACCCACTCATACGCCTTGGGAGACGCATGGTTCGGTGTCTATGAAACTTGGATTGCACAACTATAGCTACTACCTGCATGGATTGGGGGGGCGGTGGCAGGGATTTCGGCCGCCCTGGCCCCAACAGATGGATGTTTTCGATCTACTGGACAGGGTGGTCGAGCTTGGGCTTCAAGGGGTTCATCTGGATGCCGCCGCCATTGGCCCCACTACACCTTCACATCTGGGAAGCGTAAAGGGCGCGGTGGCGGAGAAAGGTTTATACATCGAGTTCAATTGGGGGCTGCCCAAACAAGGCGCAGATCAACGCCTTCAGTTTGACTTGCCCAGCGGAATCGACATTGCCCATCAGTTGGGTGCCGATGTCGGTAAATTAAGCTTGAACCTGAAGCGGCCCCGCCCAGTGATGGCAAGCAGACACTGCCCGGAGGTAATGGCGCAACTCGAGCGCATCGCCGTCATGATCGCGGACGCGTTACCCCTTCTCGATCGCTATCAAATAAAGCTGGCGATTGAAAACCACACGGACTGCTTCGCTTCGGAGATTATTTGGTTGCTTGACACGATTGGACACCCCTTGGTGGGCGCCTGTGTCGATACGGTCAATCCGATGATGGTGGGGGAAGATCCCCTGCAGGCCATCAGGGATCTCGCCCCGTTCGCGTTCACAAATCATTTCCGGGACTCGGTGATTCAACAAACCCGGTATGGGTGCCGTATTGTTGGCTGTGCGCTGGGCGATGGCGACCTCGATCTGGTCAGCGCGTATAGATTGCTCGCGGAATCATCAGCCCACGATCGCATCAATATTGAGGTGGCATTGGCGGCATCCACCGGCGATAAAGATACAGCGCTCAACATGGAAAATGTGGCGATTCAAAAAAGCATCGCCTATTGCCGTGATCAGCTCCAGATTCGATGAATGAATGAAAGCTGTGTAACGGAAAAGAAGACCCGAGCGATCTTCAAGGCCGTCCTGACCGTGGACGACGCCCAGGCAAATGTTTTGACAGATCTGCTCATCGTGAGATACCATCGATATAGCGGCACTGTCGAGATCGCCAAAGCTTGACCCATCCATCCAAATCCTGCCTCTGTTAAAGCGACACTGGTACATCTCACCCAGACCTGATCTGATCTTCGCGTTTCAATGTAAAATCAACCAATATTCAGTAATATCAGATAAATATAGGAATGAAACGAAGCACTAGGAATCGTTTGTAAAAGTGCTTAACGGAGAAAACACATGGGTAAGATGACATATACGATACTGGCATTGATGCCTATCCTATTGCTCTTTCAGGCAACGATTTGCACTGCAGAAAAACACGAAAAAAGAATGTTATCCTCGACCGAGGAAATCGTAACATTTTGGGATCAATTGCTTTCGGATAAACTCGACATTGTCGTCTATGATCCTGAAAAGGCATATTGGTATGTCAATAGAATCATTATGGTAAACCAATCATTTGGTTCCGACGTCAGCACTGCCGTTTCTGACGGGACGCCAGGCCAGCTCATTATTCACTTTAGCTGTAACCGATGGGATAATCGTTTCAGCCCAAACGCGAACAGCGCATATCAATTTGAAAATCGCAGCTGTGGGTTCAAGTCGGTTGATGACGCCTTGGCAAGTAGGAAAAATTCAGATTTCAAGGCGGCCAATTATAGCTATTTAGAGAAAATATCAAGAAAGATGCGCTTGGTATATATCCTGAAAAATGAAGCTTGGGTTCTGAAAGGTGGGAACGATCTGTTTGAAGAACATATTGGTCAATTTATTGCTGACAAACATAATGCCCATCTATTTCGTCATTTTTTAGCAGTACCGATTAAATAATGGCAGTAAGGTGAAAGAGTGCGGATCCAGTCAACATAACTGCTTTAACCACGCAAACACCCCCTGATGTGTCGACATCAGAGGGTGTGTTTGGTTTGTTGGGCTGCCCGAGGCAGACGGGTAGCCAAGAGTGCATTTTACCTGCGACCGGATGCGCCGGCGACAAAAAAGAAGCCAGTACCCAGCAGCACGATGCGCATCACAGTTTCCGCGATTGACACCAAAGGCGCAATCGCGCCTACGGTACTGGTGCTGATGAAACAACCGCCGGCGCTGCCGGAGCGAGAATTATTGCTCGTCGATCCGGCGCCGGTGGAGGCGGCATCGACGGATCCACCATTAGATGTTTGAAAGTTACTGAAGGACAGATTTTTTAGAACAACGTCCGTTGCGTCGGCACTCACTTGGACACCGATCGCATCGGGTACTGGATTTGGTCCGCCATTGGCCTGGAAGCTTTCTCCTGCTGTGATACGATCGGCAGAACTGTTATCGATTTGAACGGCATGGGAATCCGTCAGAACGTCGAATACAATCACCGGTCCTGCAACCGATTCTATATCAGCTGCAAAACTATCCTTAATCAAAACGTTTTTCGATCCGGCAGCCGAGTAACCGCGAACGGCCGTACCACCATACCCCGTCAATGTCGCTTTCGGATGAGATTTTGTATAATTGCCACAAAGCGCAGACCCGACTTCACCCCAATTGATTACATTTTGTACACTGGTGTTTTCTGCCGTGATATTCTCCGCGCCATCCATCTTGAAACCGATGACCCCCTTGTTCACATGAAACATGGTATCTCCGTTACAGAGGTAATCACTTTCTTCATCAAACAAGCTAACGGCAAGCCCTTCGTCACCTTCGATCCATTTAATAACATCTTCGGTAATGTTAAGCCGACTGGTGTCCAAAAAAGAATTCGCAAATTCCCCAGCCAATGCGGCTTTCGCCACGATTGCTTGCGCATTCGCCAAAACATTTCCCTTGTATATGATTTGGTCGGTATTGTTATGGGCATCTACCGTCAGAAGAGCACCTGTATCCGGGTGGCGGATCATCGTCGGGAATACAGCCCCAATGGGGTCGATCACGGCTTTGCCGCCCTGTTGGAGTGCTACGACCTCACTGACGAATGCCTTTAAACTTAAGATGTCGACCGTGTGGAATTGGATGTTCGTGGACGGCTCCGGTGGCTGGAACGGGAACCCATCGACGGCAACACCCAAAGGATTCACCAGAAAGCCATACGCATTACCATCCACGACACCATGCTTATTATGAAAAAGGGCGTATTCGGCCGGATGGTTAACACGATTGATTTTATCTGAACCGGTGATAATAACATCGGCATGGACCGCGTTGATCGCGTCCCGCAACGCAGACTGAATCTCCGTCGCGCTCAAATCACTGCCGTTAACCGTAAGCGTTGTTGGTGAATTATTGGCCACGAGGAAATCAACATAGGCGAGTATAAAAAGGGCGTTTGAATACCGTCCATTCACGGGAACATCCACCCGATTGCTCGCTGTGCTACCCTCGATTGTAAGGCCATTGACCCCATTGAGCGCTACCGCAGCAACCTCAAAACCATCAAAATCCACATTCTCAATCGTCACATTGGTATTTCCATTGCCGTGAATACCATGGTGTGAACTTCTACCAATAATTCCATTCTTAATCATTACATTGCTTGCCGACTTGATTTGGCTTCCGAAATCAAATGGGCCCTGCCCAGAAATAAACGGCCGATTGGTGAGCTCGATTACGGCGAAAAAACGCTGTAGGAGGGCGTGCTCCTCGCTCTGTTCAATGGTCATTCCATTGAGATCAAGCGTGACATTTTCCGCCGTGATGACAATGGCGGCGAAAAAACCCAGACCAAACGCGGCTGGATCATATGGGTTCCCGAGTTGACTTGGAAATGGACGACCGCCATTATATGCCTCAAGAACGTTCCCAAAATCGTCAAGCGTCCCCGGTGGGTGGGGGTTGAAGGAAATATCTTCGGTAAGCTGGTAATTTCCCGGTTGATCGATAATTAAAGTACCTTCTATAAAGTCATCCTGGCTGATGTGGATCGTCGGGCCTTGGGAGAAAGCGATTGTAGAAAAAGATAAATTGACCATTACGACAGCGAAAATGATGGGTATGTATTTGGGGTAGATTTTCATAGCGCCCCCTTATCTTTTCTGCAAAGCTATTCATGCAGATTGGTTTAGGAAAAGTGGGAGATTGAGAATATATGAGATCGCTTTTCGTATTTCCTCAATGGCGGATAGGTCGGGATCGTCAAACCGTATCAGCATTTGACGACTAGTGTAATGCGCGTGGCCATCCGGTGTCGTAACCACAACACCATGCTGCAAATCGGGTGTGTCGCTCCCCATAATCGATGTCAGGGAAATTGCGACCGATGCAGGTATGGGCAGGCAGAACGATGCTTATCTCTTCAGCACGAACCCAGGCGATTCTCGGAATTAGGCGCAAAAGTAAAACGCGTACAGTTAGCAGGCCGACATGCTTGCAGGGTCGAAGGCGGCTTCATCCAATTCAGCTTTTAAGATATTCTTCTATTTCTACTTGCTTAAGTTGTACGCCTGTTTGGTCATAAGTTGCTTGTGAAGTACTCTCTATTTTTGATGTAAAATGACATACTTCAGGTTGGATTCCTATGGTGTTCGTCACGTTATTGCTGTGAACAATATCACAAGATTGAATCGCTTCTAAAACCACCCCTATTTGGGGGGTGCCCAATCAGTAGATAATGGGCAAGGAGGATGGGGTTAATAGGATGGTGAGGCGGCGACAGACGGTTTGGAGGAAGCGCTGACGCGTAGCGGTTTCGTCTATCGATAGGCACTCCATGGCGCCAGCGCGGGAAAGATGTCGGCGTCAGCTGACACCCTGATGATGAATTGAGCGGATCGATCGATGATGGTCCATGTCAACTCTTGAAGAGAGACCACCACCGGCACCACACCCGTTATCACATCCCGCTTGCTGATAGATAAGGGCTATTTGTACCGGATTTGGGTCAGTTTCTGTGACGCTGGCCGGTGACCCTCCTTTCACTGGCCTGATCAGAGATGGCCGCACCCTTTTGCCCACATTGGCGTGCCATTCAATTGCGGAG
>JASJCL010000103.1 GCA_030066015.1 Desulfosarcinaceae bacterium
CGTATACCTTTTTCCCTTTTGGATAGGTATCGATGATGCCTTGAAAAAGGGAAAAAGGTATACGCCACCATCCCCCGATCCGAGACGGGACCGTTCCCCATCCCTGAACTGGCGCCGGCGCCCGACAAGCCGCCGGTGGAAGAGTACGTGGCGGCCATGGAAGCGCTGGTGGCCGAGCGCGACATCGCCATCCAGTTCCAGCAGGAGTTTAAAACCCTTGAAAGCGGTCGCGACGGTTTCGTCGTCACCGCCAGCAGGGGCCGCTTCAGGGCGAAAACCATCATCCTGGCCTTCGGCAGCAACATCCCCGTCGATTTGGGGGTGTATGGCGAGGCCAAGACCATCGCACGAACCCTGGACAACCCAAAGGACCATATCGGATTTTCGACCCTCATCATCGGTGGCGGAAACGCGGCTGCCGACGTCGTGGCGGCGCTCTCAAGGGCCAAGCGGGATGCCGATGATGCCACGCCCATCTTTTGGAGCAACCGCACGGAGCATTTCGAGATCAACAAGGATGTCGCCAGGGATTTGGGGGAGGAGATCCTGCTGGGGGGCCATATCCGCATTCTCCAGGGAGCCCAGCCGCGTATCGGTGAAGTCGACGAGGATGGGGTGGATCGACTGACCATTCTGACCCAGGAGATTGATGCGGGCAGCGGCGTCTTCCTCAAGCAGGCGATGAGCTTTCCCATGAAGCACGTCATCGCCTGCATCGGCACCCAGGGGCCGGGACCCATCTTCGAGCAGATCGGGCTGCAGCAGATCACCTGTACCGAAGGGGTGTGTCGGATCGGAAAGGAGGGGGCGCAGCTGGTGATCCTCTCCCCCGACCACCAGTCCAGCACCAAGGGAATCTATGCCATCGGCGGCGCCGTCAGCCCCGCCTACATCGAAATTCAAGAGGAGGGCTCCTTCAAGGAGCGCAAGCACACCAACCTGATCTTCACGGCGGTGGCGGATGCTGTTCGCGCCGTGGACCATATCGCAGCGCAGCGAACCGCTTGAAGCGGCCCGTGCGGATGCATTGCGGACCGAAGCGGACCACCACCGGGGGAAACTGCTCACCCGAAGCGGGGCCGCTCTAATCAGCGCACCCACCGATTGACATCCCCCATGAGGGTGCTATCCTGCCACTCACCCCTTGCGCCGGCGGCGCCGGCCGGGGCCTATCAGAAACAGTTTTATGCCACGCACAGCAACCATCGTAACGGCTCTCTAACCGCATGTCGCTCCGATACAAATTTAAAAAAGCCGAAAAGATCGTTCAGCACCTCACCCAGGATGACAAGAGACGGCTCGAGGGGATCTGCAACCAGATCCGGAACGCCGAGCGAGATCTGAATCGCGCGGCATCAGAGAAGCTGTCTGGGTGCAAGCAGGCGTGCCAAGGGTTGTGCTGCCGGAATGTGCTTCCGGACGATCTTATCACCGAAATGGACGCCCTCTATGTCTGGCAAAGCGCACCGTCGCTGCGAAACGCCATTCAGCGGTGTCTGGACGCTGAAAGCCTGTATACGGCCGATTGCTTTTTTCTCGATGACGGCGTGGGGCCCTGCATTTTTCCCGCCGATGTTCGCCCGGAAAAGTGCCTGATCACCTTCTGCGGTGATAGCCGTTCGATCACCCCTGAAATTCGGGCGCTGCGAGCAACCTTCACCAAATTGTATTGGTTTATCTTCTTCCAGCACCTCAAAATCATCATCACCAGATTCTGGCCCAGAAAGCGGCCCTAATCCCATTGGGCCCAGGGCGATGACTTCGTCCCGCGGCGCCAACAGCTACAATCCGCTACCGGCCCGACAGCACGTTGAACGACAGGCCTCCCATGCCGGCGGCCGCCTCAATGGCGGCAGCGGCCTCGCCCAGCGGGTACGTTTGAATCTGGAGGTCACTCAAATCGATGCGGCCGGCCGCTATCATCCGCGCGAGATCGCCTGGGGCGTGGGGCGGGTACATAAAGTTCCCGCGGATCGTCAGCCCGCGCACCATGATTTCAACATAGGGGATTTGGATGGCTTCCTGCAGCGCTCCCATCAGGACAATCTCGCCCTTTTTTTTCAACGCCCTGATGCAAGCGAGGACCGGTTCCGTGCCGCCCCCGCCGGTAATGTCCAAATAGCCGTCGGGAAGACCTTCTGCTGCCGCCACGATACTGGCCGTATCCCTCTCCACATCCCCGGTCAGCACCGATGGAAAGACGCGCTCGGGGTCGCGTTCTCTCAGCTGATCCAAAAGGGATCGCTTGCGTCCTACCGGCACGACCCGTGAGGCACCCATGGCCAGGGCAACGAGTACGGCGTGCGCCCCGAAGTTGCCGGTCGCGCCACCAATGATCACGGACTGTCCCGCCTTGAGCCCCATTGACAGGAAACCGCCATAGGGCACCGCCAGAAACATGAGGGCTGCCAATCGTGCCGCTGGCAGGTGCGCCAAGGGATCAAGGGGCGTGATGCAGTCAACGGGATAGTGAACGTATTCGGCAAAGGCGCCGTCCGGCCAGATCCGCTGCACCCGTTCCGATGCGGGGGCCATGCCCGTTAATCCAATCAAGATATCGTCCGTCTCACCGGTAAAACCGCGGGACGCGATGTGAGGCCGGGCATGGACCAGGGTACCTGGCGCGAGATCAAAGACTTCCGCCCCAACCGCCGCGACGGTGCCGATGACATCCGATCCCGGTGTGAAGGCGCCTCGGGGGAGCATGTACGGCAGCTCACCGGAGACCACCCCCTGCATATAGCTCAAGATCGGCGCGGCTTTCATTTGAATCACCACGCCATCGGGACGCGGACGGGGTTTGGGTTTGTTCACCACTTTCAGTGGCGATCCCGCTCCTTCAAGCTCAATCGCCTGCATGATTTCCTCCTTTGGTGCGCTGTTGGGTTGCGTGGCTGGCCATTGGCGCAGCGCGGTCGCGTCAAAAGATATTGACACGGTGAAAGAGAATATATACGATACGTACCGTATTGTAAATAGCTTTGGTCCAATTTCCGGCGCTGGGGCCAAACTGGAACGGATGGATGTGCCAAAGCGACCCCACGGGTGCAGGGCGAAAGGATAGGATGTGGCGCGGCCAATCCTGCCGCCGCAGCCCGGATTTCGGGAAACGGCAGGGCGACCACGACACCGGATCTCCTCCATGAAAGCGGAAAACATGACGGTTTCATTGCAAAACGGGCCGCCGGCATCCACTCCGCGGGTCGGCCGGCCGCGGAGTGCAGCGTCTCACGAAGCGATCCTGAACGCCGCACTTAGCTTACTGAAAGAGAAGGGGTATCGATCGGTCACCATAGAGGGGATCGCATCCACCGCCGGTGTCGGCAAACAGACCATCTACCGCTGGTGGCGCTCAAAGGCCGATATCATTCTGGAAGCGTTTACCCGGCATACGGCGGATCAGATCGCCATACCGGATTGCGGCAACCTGCAGATCGATTTGCAGCGATTTCTGACGGAAGCCTTTGACACATTGACCCGGGAGGCCGGTTCGATCGTGCGGGGATTGATGTCAGAGGCCCTTCTGGATCCGAATTTCGCCGCAGCGATGCGGGACACCTTCATCGCCAGCCGCAGAAGCGCGCTGCGAAAAATTCTGCAAAATGGGGTCGATCGGGGGGAGTTGTCGGCCGAGTCCGATATCGAATGGCTCATTGATCTGATTTACGGACCGATGTGGTACCGACTGCTGAACCAGCACGCCCCCCTCGATGCCCATTTTGCCAAACAACTCTCGGCCCTCATCGCCGGGAGAGGGGTTGCCGGCGGATAGGCCGGTAGATTGCCGGATCAGCAGCCGCGTGAAGCGGTCTATGGGGAGATACGCTCAGGCCCGATCGCATCTCGTCGGTGATGGCCGGTTGATTTGGTGGCATTGGGATGGTGCTGTCAATCGACCTCACAGGTCCGCAACGCCAGCGGTATGTGCGTCAGGCCTCCGCCGGTGACGGGGGGGGCTGACGACTATCCGTCTGAGGTTGCGTTTTTGGTAGACGGATGTAAAAGAGCGCACCGCCGTTCTCTCCGATTTGCACCCCCATCTCTCCGCCGTGATCTTCGGTGATGATGAAGTAGGAGACTGACAACCCCAGACCGGTGCCGCTTCCCGCCGGTTTCGTGGTGAAAAACGGTTCGAACACCTTGCGTCGAATCTCGTCATCCACGCCCGGCCCATTGTCTTCGACCTCCACCCGCACCCAGGCGCCCTCGTTCTTGACTTTGAGAGTGAACAGCGGCGGCCGTTGCCGTCGCTTCGCACCGGCCATCGCTTCAGCACCATTCTTCAGAAGATTGATGAACACCTGCTGAATCTTGCTGGCTTCGCAGGGGACCTGAGTGCCGGTATCGTCATACGCTCTAACCAATTTTATCTTTTTGAAATCGTATTTGTTGTGGGTGTCGAAGTCTGTTTCGATCAGTTCGATGGCCCGATCCAGCAATTGTCGCAGATCGTGGGTGGCGACGGTACGATCGCTCTTTCTGGCAAAGGTCAGCATGTTACCGACGATGGTGGCGGCCCGCATGCCCGACTGCTGGATGTTGTCGATCATCTCGGTGCATTTGCGAAGCGCCACATAGCGATGCAGTCCCTTCAGCGGAATGCCGATCGATTCGGCGACCTTGCGATTGCCCGGCAGGTCGGACAGCAGCCGATTCCTCAGGACGGCCAGGTTCTGCAGAATGCCGGCCAGCGGGTTGTTGATCTCATGGGCCATTCCGGCGGCCAATGCTCCCACGGAGAGCATCTTTTCGCTCTGGATCATCATCTCCTCCATCCGCACCATCTCCGTCACATCATCGATGCGGATGACGGCACCGTCCATCCCGCCCGTCACCAGGGGATAGATCGTCACATCCTCATAGCACAGGTCGCTCCCCTGGCGGCGTCGTCGCCGGCTATTGTGAATCACCTGCTGGGAGGTGATGCTGTCGGAGAGATCGCTCCACTCCGAGGCCATCCAGGGCAGCAGGTCGCCGAGGTCGCGCCCCAGCGCCGCTGCCGCCGAGATCCCTGTCCGTTGCTGCGCCGTCTGGTTCCATTGGGTCACACGACCGTCGGTATCCACGCCGACCAGGACCGAGGGCATGGAGTCGATGATGTTGGACAGGAGGTTGCGCAGATGGCGCACCTCCTCCTCGGCCCGCTGGCGTTCGGTGATATCGTAGACGATGCCCTCGTAGTGGGAAATCGCCCCTTCACTCCCTCGGCGGATGTGGGTGATATCGTTTACCCATTTCACCTCGCCGTTTTTCGTGACAATGCGATAGGGCAGGTGGTTGAAATCCGTAATGCGGATATCCTCACTGTTCTCACGGACTTCGCCTGCCACGCGATCCAGGTCGTCTGGGTGAATGGTGTCGATGAAGAGCGTTCTTCCCGAGGTGAAATCCGCCGCCGTGTGGCCGAAAAGGGCCGCTACATTTTCCGAGACATACTCCACCGGCCATCCCGGCGCATTTTGCCAAAGAAAGGCCACCATGGGACTTCGATTGATGATATTGGTTGTCTCCTGCAGCGCTTTTTCGGTCTGTTTGAGTTGGGTAATGTCCAGAAAGGCACCGACGAGCCCGGCAACCCTCCCTTTGTCGTCACGGAAGATATCCTTGGCGAAAATGACAGGTCGGATCTCGCCATGCTTGTCTTTGACTTCAAACTCATAAACCTGGTGTTTAGCGTGCTTCATCAACTCCAGATCGTTGCGGTGATAGACCTCGGCTTGATCACTGGGCCAGAGTTCATGGACCGTCCTGCCACGAATCTCTTCCTCGGTCACGCCCATCACATCGGTGAATGCCTGGTTGCAGCCTTGATAGCGCCCATCCATGTCTTTGTAAAAGACCGGCGTCGGTACGGCTTTCAGCAACGCTTTGGTGAAATTGGCGTTTCGTTCAAGTTCCTCCTCCATCTGCTTGCGCCGGGTAATGTCCTGAGAAACCGACAGCAGGCAGGTCTCACCGGACACCACGATGATTTCGGCGGAAAACAGCATCGTCAGCACCCGGCCGGTCTTGGTGCGGCGTCTGACCTCGTGGTTGCGAAGGGTTCCCTTCGAGGTCAGCAGGTGGATGATGGTGGCGCGGTCGTCGGGATCGCACCAGGACGCGATCTCCGCTGAGGTTCGACCGATCACCTCTTCGCGCGTATACTCCATGGCGCTGATAAAGGCGTCATTGACCTCGATGTACCGGCCGGTCTCCAGTGAGCTGAGAACAACCCAAACCGGGGCGTTATTGAACGCCTTGGAGTACTTCTCGGCGGCATTTTCAAGGGCGCGGACGGCTTTCTGCCGGTCGGTGATATCTTCCAGCAGGCCCTCGATGAAAGCGGTATTGCGATCCGTATCCGTCTTCAGCCGGGCATTGATGCGCACGTCGATGATGCTGCCGTCACGTTGCCGAAAGCGCGTCTCGAAATCATTGATATGGCCCACATCCTCGATGGCGGCGAGAAAGGTCTTGCGATCCGCCGGCAGGACGTACAATTGGCGGGCAACGTCTGTTATTTCCGTCATCAGCGTATCCGGGTCCGGGTAGCCGAGAGTGGTGGCCATGGCGGGATTGGCCGCCAGGAAGCGCCCATCCCTGGTGACCTGATAGATGCCGTGCAGGGAATGATCGAAGATATCCCGATACTTCTTTTCGGAACGTTCCAATTGGACCTGGGAATCGTGCTTTTCGATCCAGGCCGCGATCATCTTGGCCGCCAAGCGGGCCACCGGCCGAACGGCGGCCAACTCACCCGTAATGCCCACCCCGGCCACAAGCCGTCCCTCCACGAAGATGGGACAGCTGTACCCTTCCCGCACCAGCGGGTTTTGCGCGGCCTCCTCGGGGGTGACGGCACACTCGGCCACCTTACCGCGCATCACCTGTTGGGCGCCCGGATGCGGATTGCCGATCCGATCTGTGTCCGTCGCGCGGATGATGCAGCCGTCGGTGTCATAAATCAGGACGGGGAAGTCGGTGACGGCTTCGATCATCTCCATGATCTGGTCTATCAACGCCCAAAATGTCGTCGATTTGAACATACCCTGGAACGCTCCCTAAAGTGGATGTCTGCAGATACGGCACCGCTCTTACGAATGGTTCGAACTGATCGGGCGGTGGGTCGGCGCGGGATCCCCTCTCCGGTGACGATGTCGGATGTCAGGCGTCGGCGTCGGATGCGGGGCAGCAAGGGGGTGCGTGTTCGCGGTCGGCGAGTGGTCGGAGTCGTCAGTGCCGTTTTCAAAACCACGACGGAATGGTACCACGAGAGCGTCCGATTCGTCCATGCATCAAATACCGAATGCCAATCAGAACGGAGGGGCCCTGCCGTCGACCCGCCGACCCGGTGAAACCGCCGCAGCGCTGCACGTCGGGTTAGGCGGGGGCGGTCTCCTTCGGATGCGGTGGTTGCACCCCGCCGGCAGCCCCGCTGTCAGACCTATGGATGGGCGATCGTGTCCATTAATCGGTATTCTGGGGCATTCGGGACGATCCGGACGGCCTTACGCGAGGGTGCTGTCCCTCCCACTTCTTGCAGTGCGCCAATGATCTATCCCGAAAACCTTGACAAAAATAGCGTTCCCGGAAAAACTGATGCTCACAACGCCATGATCATTCCGACGTCTGTGAGCAGCGACGAGTTCGCTACTTTCACATCACAACCGCGCTGCGACGATCCGCCCATCGCAGCACCCGGACCCACTCACCATAGCCTGTAAAGCAAGGAGGGGCATCATGATTTGGAATTATGTTGGCAGCAGGGGACTCTGTCTGATGATCGTTGCACTAGTGGCGGTGATGGCGGGCGGATGTGCCCTCTTCAATCCCAAACCGCCGCAGAACGTCATGGATGTTATGTGCGGGGCGAAAAAGATTCACTGGGAGGTCGCCCAGGAAGCGCAGATCGGGGACTTCAACTGCGAACTCGGCCAGAAGGGCATGGATCCGGCCCTCATCGTTGCCATGAAGCTGAAAAACGTCAGCGACCAGCCGCGGCGCTTTAAGGTGCATGTCTTTTTGGAGGATATGGAAAAGGCCAGCGGGCACTTGGTCCCCCGCAAGGGCAAGCCGCCCGTGGTGGCGCCCGGGGCCGTCGAGAAGGTCGAGATTCCCTTTATCAAAACCGCAGCGCTGTCCAACAACATGATGGTGGTGGTGAAAGCGATGAGCGAATAGGTGACCGGCAGGCGCGAGCGCAAGTTCAGCGCGTCGAACGATATCACCCGGCGTCTACGGCAGTGGGGCGGATAACGAGAACGATCCGCGCCATGGGCTGGACGCTGTTTGGGGAACGGGTTCACGAACAAAGGAGGATGACATGACTGGATATCATCGTACGGCTCGATTGACGCTGTTTCTGCTTCTGATCCTGTTGCTGGGCCTGGTGTGCTTGTCCGCACCGGCGATCGCCCGCACCACGTTCGTCTCCATCGGCACCGGCGGTACCGGCGGCATTTACTACCCCTACGGCGGCGGGGTTGCCGAGATTTGGAGCAAGCATGTGAAAGGCGTAAAGGCGGTGGCGGAGGTCACTGGTGCCAGCGTCGAAAACGTCAAATTGGCCCACAAGGGGGAGACCGTCGTGGGGGAGGTCATGGGCGATGTGGCCGTGGCCGGTTTCAACGGCACCAGCAAGTTCAAGGGGAAGAAGCACGACATTCTCGCCATGGCCATCATGTACCCGAATCTGCTTCAGGTGGTGACCTTGAAGAAAAGTGCCATCACCAGCCTCGAGCAGGTGGTTGGCAAGAGCATCAGCACCGGCAGTCCGGGCAGCGGGACCAACTTCATGGCCGAAGCCGTCCTCAAGGCGCTCGGCGTATCACTGGATTCCTACAAGGACAGTCGCCTCTCCTTCACCGAAAGCGCCAACGCCCTGCGTGACGGCACCATCGAACTGGGGGTCTGGTCGGTAGGCCCGGGCACCAGTTCCATCCTCGATCTCGCCACCACCCACGAAATCCGGATCCTGGGTTTCACCGAAGCCCAGCAGCAGCAGATCCTGGCCGCCAACAGCACCTACGCCGCGGTGGATTTGGCTGGCGGGGTCTACCGGGGCGTGGATCAGGCGGTGCCCACGATCGGTGTCTGGAACGTGATGATCTGCCAAAAATCCCTGGACGAGGAGCTGGTCTACAAACTGGTCAAGGCCCTTTACGAAAACAATGACTACCTGGTGAAGATTCACCCGTCGGCGGCCTACACCACGCCGGATAACGCCGTGAAGTACTCGCCGATTCCCCTGCATCCCGGCACCATCCGGTATTTGAAGGAGATCGGGGTGGCGGTCCCGGCAGCATTGATGCCGTAGAGATGTGAACCCTCAGAAGCGGACGACCGCCGCCATCATCGTCATCGGGCTGGCCGCCGTTGCGGCGATCCTGGCGGCCTATCCCGGGGGCCTGGAATTGCGGGTATCGCCGGTGCGAGGCGGCCCCCCGTTGGCGGTGCTGCCCCTGGACCCGGGGGAGAACTTTACGCTGCACTACTACCATTCGGTGGAAAATGCGCCCATTTGGGAGACGCACAGCGTCGACGCGAGTGGGCGTATTTATATCGAGGAGGAGCGCTACCTGAAGTTCGGCGCCGGGATGGGCAAGATGCCCGGTGTTGGGCGGATGGAGATGCGCGGCCCCTATGAGGTGATTACCGATATGCACACGCCGGTGGGAGATTTCATCCTGAGAATCGGCAGCCCGGGGGTGGACCACACCTTGCTGTGGCGGGGGCGGCGCCAAAATCTGAGCGCCGAGGCACCCCACGTGGCGGTCCAGTTTTCTGCGCAGCCGGTCGGCATGCTGCACAGCGTGTGGCGGATGGTGGCGCCCCATCCGAGCCTCGCCAAAATGCAGCCGCAGATCGACGTTCCAGACCCCTAATGACCGGAGCCGTAAATTAATGCCCAAGCCGAACGCCGAACCCAGCGCACCCCGTCGCACGCCCCTGATGACCGTCACCGCTGGCCTTGTCTCCGTGGTCGCCGTCGGGCTCAGTCTCTATCAATTGTACACGGCCGGCATCACCACCATGACGGCCCTGATCCAGCGCTCCGTGCACTTGGGCGCCATTTTGACCCTCACCTTTCTGCTCAAGCCGGCCCACAAAGGGGCCCGCAAGGACGGGCTCACGCCCTGGTTCGTCATCGACTGGCTGCTCGTGGTGGTCTCCCTCACCTGCACCGCTTACATTATTATCAATCTGACGGCCATCTTCGAGCGTCAGGGGGACTGGCTGCCGGCGGACCGCTGGGTCAGCATCGTTGGCTGCCTACTGGTGCTGGAAGCCTGCCGCCGGGTGATCGGATGGGTCATGACCGGCATCTGCATCACGGCCATTCTCTATGCCTATTTCGGTCCCTATATGCCCGACCTGATCATCCACAAGGGGTACAGCGTGGAGCGCATCGCCACCACCCTTTGGCTCACCACGGAGGGAATCTTCGGACTCCCCATTGGTGTGGCGGCCACCTTTGTCTACGTCTTTGTCCTGTTCGGCGCATTTCTGGAATCGACCGGTGGCGGGCAGTTTTTCATCGACCTGGCCTACGCCCTCACCGGCAGGTTTTCCGGCGGGCCGGCCAAGACCTCCGTGGTGGCCTCCGGCTTCATGGGATCGGTATCCGGTTCCGCCGTCGGGAACGTCGTGGCCACCGGCTCCTTCACCATTCCCATGATGAAGAAGGTGGGCTACCGCCCCCACGTGGCCGGCGCCATCGAAGCGGCGGCCAGTACCGGCGGACAGCTGATGCCACCCATCATGGGCGCCGGGGCCTTTCTGATGGCCGAGTTCACCAACACCAGCTACCTGACCATCATCAAGGTGGCCCTTGTGCCGGCTGTCCTGTACTACGTCACCGTGCTGTGCTTCGTGCATTTCGAAGCCCGCAAGGAGGGGCTCCTGGGACAGCCCAAGGAGAGCCTGCCCAAATTCTGGCAGGTGGTCAAAGACGGGCTGCACTTCATCGTGCCCCTGCTCATTCTCATCTATGTCCTCGTCTCCAACTACTCCCCCATGATGGCCGGCTTCGTCGCCGTCGTCAGCACCGTGCTGGCCAGTTTGACGGCCAACACGGTTCGATGGCAGCTGGGCCGCTTCTCGCCAGCGAGCGCTGGTGAGCAGCGGATATCCGCCGGCCGCTTCGCCTGGACGGAGATCACTGCCATCACCAAAGCCCTCGACAAGGGCGCCCGCTCCGCCATCATGGTTTCGGTGGCCTGCGCTGCCGCCGGCATCATCGTGGGCATGGTGACCCTCACCGGCATGGGGCTCAAATTTTCCAGTCTGGTGCTGGAGTTGAGTTTCGGCATCAAGGCGTTGGCCATCCTCCTCATCGGCGCCGCCTCCCTGGTATTGGGGATGGGACTGCCGGTGACCGCCAGCTACATCGTCCTCGCCACCCTCGCCGGCCCGGCCCTGCTGGACATGGGGGTTCCTTTGCTGGTGGCGCATATGATCGTGTTCTGGTACTCTCAGGACGCCAATGTGACCCCGCCGGTGAGCCTGGCGAGTTTCGCCGGCGCCGGTGTCGCCGGCGCCAACCCCATGCGCACCGCCTTTACATCGTGGAAGCTGGCCAAAGGGCTGTACATCATCCCGCTGGTCATGGCCTACCGGCCCCTGCTGGGGATGGGAAACTCCTACAGCCTGCTGCATTGGGAGGTGGCCCTCGCCATGTTGACCACCTTACTCGGCTTGGTCGCCTTTGCCGCCGCCATCGAGCGCTACTGCATTCGAACGGCGACCTGGCCGGAAACGCTACTCTTCCTGGCCGCGGCGGTGGGGCTGCTGTGGCCCGAGAGGTGGCTCGATATGGTGGGCATCGTGCTGCTGGCCAGCGCAATCGGGCTGCAGATCCGAAGCATCCGCGGTGCCGATGCTCAGGTTAGGGGAGCGGCGCCGCTCCGCAATGACAACCAGTGAGGTCGACCGTCCGGCCAAACCGCGCGCTGACGCGGTTTAGCAAGATGAAGCACTCCGGGAAATAGCGCTATGGTTGAAACCGACAAGGTGATGCGCCTTGAGACGGCCGTTTCGCGGTTCATGGAAGACGGCGCCCATATGTCGATCGGTGGCTTCACCGTGAACCGCAACCCCATGGCGGCCATCTACGAGATCGTCCGCAAGGGCTACCGCGACCTCCACCTTTATGCCCACTCCAACGGCACCGGGGTGGATGAATTGATCGGTGCCGGCTGTGTGGGCAAGCTGGAGATCGCCTATGCCGGTAACGGCAAGACGGCGCCTACCTGCATACGGTTCCGTAAGGCCGTTCAGGATGGAATGCTGCTGGTGGAAGATTACTCCAACTTCATGATGAGTCTTCGCTTCCTTGCCGGCGCCATGGGCATCCCCTTTATGCCGACCCTGTCCGGCCTCGGATCGGACATTACCACGACCTGGGGATTTTCGAAGGCGATGCGCCAGGCCGATCCCAAGATCGTCGACCAAAAACTGGTGATCGCGGAGAACCCCTTCGGCCGTTGGGGGGCGGCGGAGAAGGTCGTGCTCGTGCCGGCCATCAACCCCGATGTGACCTTTATCCATGTGCAGACGGCCGACACCATGGGGACCTGCCGGATCGACGGGTTGACCTTTGCCGACGTCGAGCAGGCCAAGGCCTCACGGCGGGTGGTGGTGACCTGCGAACGCCTGGTGGATCCCGGTGAATTGCGGGATCATCCGGAGTACAACCAGATCCCTTTCTTGCATGTCTCGGCGGTGTGCCACGTGCCCTATGGCGGATATCCGACGGCGGTCTATCGGCATTACGATTACGATGCCGACTATCTGCGCGCCTACGCCGCGGCGGCCAAGGAGGAGGCCGCCTATCGGGTGTTTCAGAAGCGTCACGTCTATGGGGTCGCCGATCACCAGGCCCTCCTGGATCTGGTGGGAGCGGCGCGACTGGCGGCCATCCAGGCGGATCCGCGCACCGGCTACGCCGTCAATATGAAGCGAGGCTGAGCATGACGGCAACCGACTATTCGCTGCGGGAGATGATGACCCTCATGGCGGCCCGGGAGATCCAGGACGGCGATATCGTCTTTGCGGGGACCGGCATCTCCATGCTGGCGGCCACCGCCGCCAAGCACATCAACGCGCCCAATAGTGTCCTATTCTTCGAAACCGGCGCCATCGATTCGCTGGTGGAGGAGCTTCCCCTGGCGGTGGCCGATCCACGGGTCATGTACGCCGCCGCCTCCAACGCCGGGCTCCTGGAGGCCTTCGCCACCATGCAGAACCGCATCACCGGCGACCGGGTCATCGCCATCCTGGGGGCGGCCCAGATCGATCGCTACGGCAACCTGAACACCACCGCCATCGGTGATTACCATCGACCGCGCATTCGCTTCTCGGGCAGCGGCGGCGGCTGCGACGTCGCCTCATTCGTGCCGCGCTGCATCGCTTTCATGCAGCATGAGAAGCGCAAATTTGTCCAACGGCTCGACTATCTCACCAGCCCCGGTCAGCTCACCGGCCGAGGGGCGCGGGCGGCCGCCGGATTGCGACCGGGCGGTGTCAGCGTCGTCATCACCGACAAGGCCCTCATGCGGCTGGATCCCGCCACCGGCGAGCTCTATCTGGATCGCTATTATCCCGGTGTCACCATCGCGGAGATATTGGACAACATGCAGTTCACCGTGGATACCGGAACCGCCCGGGAAGCCGATCCCCCCACCGCGGCAGAGCTCGGCATTCTTCGGGAGCGGTGCGATCCCCAGCGCTTGATTCTCGGTTGAATCCGCTCACCATGAGGGAGAGATGATGACGAAGCCATCACAAGTGGAGAAGAAGCGTGTGAATCTGGCCCTACAGGGCGGGGGTGCCCATGGGGCCTTCACCTGGGGCGTCCTGGACCGCCTCTTCGCCGAAGAACGCCTGGCCATCGAGGCGATCAGCGGCACCAGCGCCGGTGCCATGAATGCGGTGGTCTCCGCGGACGGGATGATGAAGGGGGGCGCCGCCGGCGCGCGGGAGGCCCTGCGTAACTTCTGGCGATCGGTCAGCAACATCGCCCTGGCGAGTCCCTTGAAGCGATCCTGGGTCGACGTGCTGACGGGCAATTGGAATTTGGATCACTCGGCGGCCTATCTCTTCTTCGATTTTATGAGCCGGGTGGCCTCTCCCTATGACGTCAATCCCGTGAATATCAATCCCCTCAGAGACTTCCTGGTGGACACCATCAACTTTGAGCGGGTGCGCTGCTGCACCCAGATGCAGTTGTTCGTCGCCGCCACCAGTGTGCAAACGGGACGGGTGCGCATCTTTGACCGGTCGGAACTGACCGCCGATGTGGTGATGGCCTCGGCCTGTCTACCGCTGCTGTTCCAGGCCGTCTCCATTGAGGGTCAGGATTATTGGGACGGCGGCTATTCGGGCAACCCCCCCTTGTACCCGCTGGCCTATCGGTGCACCGCCGGCGACGTCATCATCGTGCAGATAAACCCGCTGGGCTGTCAGGAGACGCCGACCGCCGCCAGGGAGATCTTAAACCGCATCAATGAAATCACCTTCAATAGCAATCTGCTCAATGAACTGCGGGCGATAGAGTTCGTGGGGCGCCTGCTGGACGAGGGCAGCCTCGATCCGAAGCGCTACAAGAAAATGCGGATTCACACCATCTCCGCTGAAAACGGGATGGGGGATCTCAATGCGTCCAGCAAACTGAACGCCGAGTGGGATTTTCTAATTCATCTGTTCGAGATCGGCCGACGGGTGGCAGATAAGTGGTTGATCGAGAATTTCGACCGCATCGGTCACCGCTCAACCCTCGATCTGCGATCGGTTATCCATTGAGCTGTCGTGACGCTTGGCCGCCAACGGGGAGGGTAGGTAGATGATGGAATCGATGAAAGTGAGCTTCACCGGCGCCAAAGGGCAGCTCCTTGCCGCACGGCTGGATCGACCGCGGGGACCGGTACGGGCAACCGCCTTGTTCGCCCACTGCTTTACCTGCTCGAAGGATCTCTTCGTGGTGGGCCGGATCTCCAGGGCCCTTACCGAGCACGGCATCGCCACCTTGCGGTTCGACTTCACCGGCCTCGGCCACAGCGAGGGGGATTTTGCCAACGAAACCTTCTCCTCCAATCTGGAAGATCTGCTCGCAGCGGCCGCTTATTTGCGATCTTCCGGCGACGGTCCGGATCTCGGTAAAGGCCCGATTCTTGGCGAAGGTCCTCAGATCCTCATCGGCCACAGCCTCGGCGGCGCGGCCGTACTGGCGGCCGCCGGCCGAATCGAAGCGGTAAGGGCGGTCGCCACCATCGGTGCGCCCGCCGATCCCGCGCACGTCGCCCATCTCTTCGCGCCCCATCTCGAAGAGATCGAAGCGCATGGAGAAGCAACCGTCAACCTGATGGGCCGCTCCTTCAGGGTGAAGAAAAGCTTCCTCGACGATATCGCCGCACAAAAGCAGACCGAGCGCATCGCATCGCTTCGAAAGGCGCTTCTCGTGATGCACTCGCCCGTCGACACCATCGTCGGCATCGATAACGCTGCCGCCATTTTCACTGCCGCCAAACATCCAAAGAGCTTTGTCTCCCTGGACGATGCCGACCACCTCATCACCAACCGCGAGGATGCCCTCTATGCCGCCGACGTTCTGGCTGCCTGGGCCAGCCGCTGGGTCGGACGCCAAACGGTTGAGCGGCCCGCGGGCGAGCCGCGCGAGGGTGTCGTCACCGTTGCGGAGAGTCCCGGCTTCAAGTTCCGTCAATTGGTGGCCGCCGGTCCCCACGCCCTGATCGCCGATGAACCCAAACATGTCGGCGGCAACGACAGCGGTCCGACCCCCTACGATCTGCTGCTGGCGGCACTGGGTGCCTGCACCGCCATGACCATCCGCATGTATGCCGAACACAAAAAGTTCCCATTGGAAGCGGTTCGGGTCGAACTGACCCACGAGAAGATCCATGCGACCGATTGTGACGCTTGCGAATCCGGAAGCGCCAAAATCGATCGCATCCAACGGACCTTGTTTCTGAGCGGCGACCTCAGCACCGAGCAAATCGAAAAGATCCGTCAGATCGCCGACAAATGTCCAGTCCATCGCACCCTGCACGCCACGGTCCGCGTGGAGACCCATCTGGCGGAGTAACGTGTCGAAACGGACGCACCGGCAGCCGCCGTGCCCTTGGCCGCCATCCATCGCTTCGGCACCGCCGCCCGCTACCGGTGGAAGGCCATGAGCCGACGGAAGATGCCTTTTACCGTCGGCGTCAGCCGCGATCGGTTGTAGGCATCACCGCACTGGCGGATCGCTTCGGCCGCCGTGGGGTAGGGATGGATGACGCTGGCCAGTTTGCCCAATCCCATGCCGGCCTGCATGGCCACGGTGATCTCGCTGATCATGTCGCCGGCATGGCTGCCCACGATGGTGGCGCCCAGGATCTGGTCACTGCCCTGTTTTACGTGGATCTTGACAAATCCCTCGGTTTCACCGTCCACGATGCTGCGGTCCACGTCGTCGAAATGGCGCGTGAAGGTGGCGTAGTCGATGTTGCGCTCCGCCAGATCGCTCTCATAGAGCCCAACGTGGGCCACTTCGGGATCTGTATAGGTGGCCCAGGGGATGAGGAGATCGGAGAACTTGTCGCGGCCGAAGAAAAGCGCGTTACGGATGACCAACCGGGCGCCGAAATCCGACATGTGGGTGAACTGATATTTGCTGGCGACGTCGCCCACCGCGAAGACGCTGGGATTGCTGGTCTGGAGCTTGTCGTTGACCCGAATGCCCATGCGGGCGTCATAGTCGATCCCGGCACCCGTCAGGTTCAACCCCGCCACGGTCGGTTTGCGGCCCGTGGCCACCAGCAGGGCATCGAACGCTATCCGCCGTTCAGCCCCCTCCTCACTCAACACCAGGGTCACCGTGGAATGGCCGCCATCTTCGCTGTGTTCCACCCCTTTGTAGTTGGCGTGGGTGACGAAACGAACCCCGTCTGCCCGCAGGGCGTCGCCCACGATCTTGGCCGCCGCGGGATCCTCCTTGGGCAAGATCTTGCCGCTGCGGGAGAAGACCGTCACCTGGGAGCCAAAGCGCTGAAACGCCTGGGCGAGTTCGAGCCCGATGGGCCCGGCGCCGATGACGCCCAGCCGCGCCGGCAGCTCGGTGAGATTGAAGATGCTGGCATTGGTGAGGTAGGGGGCCTCCTTTAGTCCCGGGATCGGCGGAATGGCCGCCGTACCACCGGTGGCCACCACCGCTTTTTTGAAGCGCAGCGTCTTGCCATTGACCTCGATCTGGTTTTTGCCGCTAAAGCGCCCCTTGCCGATAAAGACATCGACCCCCAATTTCTGGGCATACCGCTCAGCAGAGTCCACGGGTGCGATCTGGGCCCGCAGGCGGCGCATGCGCTCCATCACGGCCGGAAAATCCACCGACACCTCCCCCGCGATCTGCACCCCGTACTCGCCGGACCGGCGCACCGCCGCCGCCGCCTTGGCGCAGCGCAGCAGCGCTTTCGAGGGGACACAGCCCACGGTCAGACAGTCGCCGCCCAGTAGATGGGCCTCGATGAGGGCCACACGGGCGCCCACGCCGGCGGCCCCGGCCGCCGAGACGAGACCGCCGGCACCAGCGCCGATGACCACCAGGTTGTAGACCGATTTGGGCGTCGGATCGATCCACGCCTTGGGATGGAGGAGATCCAGGAAGCGCGTATTGTGTTCATCCAAGGGCGATACGCCGCAGGCCTCCAGGTCCTCCTGGGCGAACTCGGCCAGATCGGGATCACGCTGCGGCACTGCTGGCTGCAGACCGGTGTGCGGCGCGTCACTGCGGGTGAGCGGGGCGATGAAATCCGACCAGCGCACCGTGCTGCCATCCGCTCGGCGGGCCACCTGGCCGTGGTCTTCATCCTGGGCGAAGCGGTAGAAGAGGTACTTGTCCTCGAAGGGGTGGTCCTGGTGAACGTGATGAAACACACCGGCCTCGAGCAGCATATTGCCGATGCGGATCGCGTCGGCCGCATCGCCGGCGATGCCGTCCGCCACCATTGCGGCGACGGCTTCCCTGCCGACGAAGCAGGTTTTATACGTCTTCGGCGGAATGCCGTAGGTGCGATCCTGGATGTCGAAAAGCACTCTGAGCCGCTGCGTGAGGTCTGTGAGGTTATCGCCGTCGAAGCGCGCCACTTGGTCCGCCTGATTATCGGTATCCATATTTATCTCCTTATATTGATTGCCAATTCGTACGCCCGCTGAACGGCTCCCAGCAGGGCCGCTCGCTCTTCGCAGATGACCTGAACCGGAACGGCCTGCATGAAATCGCGGAAACGCCCCTTGGTGATGAAGCCCTCCATAAAAGCGGGCGTTTTTAGCGCGGGTAGAATTTTGGGCGGAATGCCGCCCCCCAGATAGACGCCGCCGGTGGCCAGGCCGGTGAGGACCAGGTTGCCGGCCACCGCGCCCATGATGCGGCAGAAGCGCTGCAGGGCCTCCCTGCAAAGGGCGTCGGGCCGATCCGCAGCGAGGGCGAAGCGCGTGATGACGGCGGCGGGATCTTCCGCTTCCGCTGCCATGGCGCTCTGCACCGGC
>JASJCL010000104.1 GCA_030066015.1 Desulfosarcinaceae bacterium
CTTCTGGATCCACCTCGATGCAGTTCATCACCAGGGGGGCGTCCAACTGGGCCGCCATCCGGGGAAGGAGATCGCGCCCCGTGGGCGTACTCAGCCCAATGAGCACCTCGACCGCCAGATCGTTCAATGCCTGAACAACTACCATTGCCTGGGCGGCGGCGGTGTCGGTCTTCGGCAGGCCCACCACATGGTCGGCGCCGTAGGCGGCCAAGTCCTCCCGGTAGGCCTCGGCATCGGATCGGCAGACCAGGGCGATGCGCTCTATCCCGTGAGCCGCCGCAGCGGTCAGCAGACCGTAGCTGGCCGGTTTTATCTCGTCCCCTTTGAACTCAATGAGCACGGCGATCTTCATGGCTGCCTCCCTACAGGACTTTTGCTTCTTCGCGCAATATTCTCACCAGTTCGGCGGCCACGCTGGCGGCATCCCCCTCTAAGGCCTTGGGACGGCGCGCCTCATCGGCCGGTTCGAGGTGTTCGATCTCGATGCCGCCTGCGGCCGGAACCATATCGAGCTGCTCCCAGGTGATGGTGTTGATCGTTTTCTTGCGCGCTTTGACGATGTCGGGGAAGGTGGGATATTTGGGGGTGTTGAGCCCTTTGCCCGCCGCCAGCACACAGGGGCGTGTGAGCTGCAGCACCTCGCGGGTGCCCGGTTCTTTCTCGCAGGTGGCGAGCACATGGTCTCCGGCCAGTTCGAGGGCGGTCACGTTGGTGGCTGCCGGCATATCCAGCTGTTGGGCGAGGCGGAACATGGTCTGCATCCCCTCGGTATCGATGCCCTCTTTGCCGGTGAGAATCAGATCCGGTTGGCCATCGGCCGTGATGACAGCGGCGAGGGCGCGGGCCGTGGCCATGCTGTCGGGCAGGCCCGCGGTTTCGCCCTCCGTGGATACCAGAATTCCACGGTCAGACCCCATGGCCAGGGCGGATCGGAGGGTGTTCGCCGCCGATGGGGGCCCCACGCACACGGCGATCACCTCTGCGCCGTCCGTCTGCCCGGCGATCATGGCCGCTTCGGTGAGGGCGTGCTCGTCGTAGGGATTGACCAGAAAGGTAATGCCCGTGTCGATGGCCTTTGCATCCACCACGGTGATGGTGGCGGCCGAGTCGGGGACGTGTTTGACGCAGACGTAGATCTTCATGGAATTTTTCCTGTTGGAAAAATGGTTGAACCGGTAATTGGTGAATTCCGCACATCGTCGGCCACCGACGATTCACCTAACTTCAGCGGCTATCCAACACACTCATTCCGCCATGAAATGGATATGGCGTTCACTGCATTAACGGATTAACGAATTAACAAAAAAGGGGTCCGTCAAAGACAGACCCCTTTTTTATGGCAATGCGGTGCTATTGACAAGCCAATAGCGTTCGCTTCCACCGCCTATCCGTTCACCGAGAAGCTGGAGTTGTAGTTGATCTCGCGTCTGCGGGAGTAGAAGCCCACATCGACCATACGGCCCGTGTACTTCATCTTGTACTGGAAAGGCTCCGCATCGTGGTCGAGCCCCTTCTCGCAGGCGTCGATCAGCTCGGCCATCAT
Organism: Desulfosarcinaceae bacterium; assembly: GCA_030066015.1. Lineage (GTDB taxonomy): Bacteria > Desulfobacterota > Desulfobacteria > Desulfobacterales > Desulfosarcinaceae > JASJCL01. Next base: position 1,544 of record JASJCL010000104.1, read on the forward strand.
GCGGCCCACCACCGGGGCGTTCTTGTACTGGTTGCCGCTGGTGCCGATGGCCATGTAGAAACCGCCCAGGTCGGACTTGTCGTAGACCGGGATCCAGTCGTCGGAGCAGTCGTAGAGGTCCACCACCCCGTTGGGCTGGTTGGGCACCTGGAGGGTGGGCACGCGGCGGCCGAGGCGGTAACACTGCGCCTTCCACTGCTCATCGGTGAGCTGGTTGTCGCGGCCGTGGCCGCCCTTACCGGCGTAAAACTCGTCCGGGTCGACCCACTCCTGGGGATCGCAGTCCGGATCCTCGGAGCCGATGAGGTAGAGGTTGCCCACCTCGGGGCGCACGTAGCAGCCGATGTCGCCGTCGCTCTGATGGTAGCCGTCGTTGAGGTAATCGTAGCCCTCGGGGGCCGGGCAGTACATCACCTCGTGACGCAGGGCCTTGGTCTTGATGTTGCAGCCCTCCCAGACACCTTCGGCCAGCTGGTTGATCTTGAAGCTATGGGGGCCGGCGCAGTTGACCACCACGGGGGCGTCGATCTCGGTGCCGTCGGTCAGGGTGATGCCCTGGACCTTGCCATCGGCACTGCGGATCTTGGCCACCTCGGCGTTGAACTGGAACTCGGCGCCCTTGGCCTCGGCGGCGCGCATGACGTTGTGGGTGGAGAGGGTGGGGTCATTGACGTAGCCGCCCTCGGGGCAGAAGATCCCGCCCTCGAGCATCTTGCTGGGCTCGTCAAAGAAGGTGGGATCTTCGGGCCGTTTCACCGGCCAGAACTCGTGCAGATCCAGAACAGGGATCTCTTTCAGGATCTTGTCGTTGTCCCACTCTTCGTACTGGACGCCCACGGCGTCATAATGCTTCTGGACGTCGCGCCATTTATGGCCCTGGGATTTGATCAGCAGGGAGCCGGTGTTCATGTACTTGGCCAGCCCCTTCTCATCCTCCACATGGTCCAGGTAGTTCTCCCAGTCCAGCCAATACTTGAAGCCCTCGTAGGCCATGGCCACGCCGTCCTCAGTAGAGTAATGGGCGCGTACGATGGCGCAGGAACCGGCGGTGGAGCCTTCGCCCGCGTCGGCCAGTTTGTCCACGCTAAGGGTCTTGTAGCCCATCCTGGTCAGCTCGTAGGCGATGGGCGCGCCGATGATGCCGGCACCGATGATGATGGCGTCATACTGTTTGCTCATGATGATTCCTCCTTATAGATGATATACGGAGACAGGGCGGCCCATCTCCATCCCAAGTCAAAACACGATTGACCCCCGGGAGCAAGCCCTTTGGGCTAGCTGCTGAGGGCGGCCAGCCATTGCGCAAACCGTTGTTCTCCGGCTGGCCGCAGGCCGAACTCGGCCCCGGCGTCCAGAATGGCGTGCACCATGCTCTGGGCATAGCCCCGGCTGCAGGTCAGCACGAAACCGCCCGCGCCATTGGTGCCGTCTTCAGCGTCCTTCTCAAGCGTGACAATCTGACAGGGCACGTGACAAAAGGGGCCCTGCAGCAGAAAGGGTGCCTCTTTGTTGGGGTCGCCAAGGTCCAGGTTGCTGAGTTTCTCGGCGATATGCAAGGCGTGCGGGCCGAAAAGCGCCAGAAAAATGGTGGCCTCCGTCACGTCCGTGAAGCCTGGATGGTCCGGCAGGTCCGGCGCATCGCTACCCAGGTGGTAAATGGAGGTCTGGGTGCGGTTCATGCGGTTGATGAGGATGCCGTCCGCAAGCACCGACATCCCCGGCGTGGCCGGCACGCTCTGACCGGCGGGGGTCAGTTCGCCCACTTGACCGTCCTGGAGATCCCAGCGGGTTTTGTGGCTCAGATCCACTACCCAGGGGCCGTCGCCCTCGGCGTCATAGGCCAGGGCCACCGGCCAGTCACTCCGCACCTCGGTCTCGAGGGAGCGGACACCGAAGTCCACCGGCGATTCTCTTCTAATCTCAGCCATTGTGTGATCCTTTATCTAAATCTTGTGGGTTTTCAGAAACGGGTTTTGGGAAGGATAGAGGGAGGAAGGCGTAAGTGGCTATACGTCGACGACCGATAACGCCCCCAAAACCTGTTTCTGGAAAGCTTGCTCACGCCTTCATGCGTTCACCGTTGGGATCGTAGAACGGCATCTTCACCACGCGGGCATAGAGCCGCACACCGTTGCACTCATCCTCGAAAATCTCCAGGCGCGTGCCGATGTCGCTGAGCGGTTTTTCCACCAGGGCCATGCCCACGGCCTCGCCGGTGGTGAAGCTCTTGCGCATGGTGGCCACGTAGCCGCGCACTTTCGTATCCACGATGAGGGCCCCGTCGCGGGCCGGGCGATCGTCGTCCTCCATGCGGATCCCCACCAGTTTAAACCGGTTGGGGTCCTTCTCGGCCTGGCGCAGGGCCACGGCGCCCACGGTCTTGCACGCGCTCTTCGTGCGGTCCCAGAGGAAGCCCAGGCCCACGTCGAGGAGGTTGGTGCGCTGCTCCGACTCCTGGCCCAGGATGATGTGGCACTTCTCCATGCGCAGCACGTTCTGAGCCTCCACACCGAAGTTGCGGATGCCGAATTCGGCACCGGCCTCCTCGAGCAGATCCCAGACCGCCTGCATGTAACTCGCGGCCACGTGCAGCTCGTAGGAGAGCTCACCGACGAACCCCAGGCGCATGGCGCGGGCCGGGATGCTGCCGCCCACGGTGATCTCCCGGTAGCCGGAGAAGGGAAAGGCCTCACTGGAAAGGTCGGCGTCGGTGACCTTGGCCAGCACCTTGCGGGCGTTGGGTCCCGATAGGTTGATCACGCCCATGGCGTCGGTGAGGTTGACCAGGTGGAAGTCCCAGCCGTCGAAGCGGGTGTGGTAGCGGATCCACTCCACGGTCGCACCGGCGCGGCCGGTGCTGGTGGTGAAGTAGTAGTCGTTCTCGCCCCGCTTGACCACGACGCCGTCGTCGATGACGCAGCCGTCGTCGTTGCACATGGCCGAGTATTTGATGCGACCCTCTTTCACCTTGCTCATGTCGCTCACATAAACCCGCTGGAGGGCCTTGAGCGCGTCGGGGCCGTGGATGCGGAATTTGCCCAGGGTGGAGCCGTCCAGCATCCCCACGTTGCCCCTCACATTGAGGATCTCTTCCCTGCAGTCGAAATCGTCGCTGAAATAGCGCGCCCGCTTCCAAACGCCGATGTTGCGGAAGACACCTCCGGCGGCCTTCTGGCTCTTGTGCAGAGGTGTGCGCTTGAACATGTGGTGATGGGCCCCGGCATAGGTGGCGATGAAGGTCGGCACCAGGGGCGGCCGCAGGGTGGTGGGCTTGGGCGTCGCCGAAGAGGCGGTGTACTTGGCCACGAAGAGGGGCAGGTTGTGCCCGGGGATCCCCCCCTGGCCCGGTCCCAACCCCACGCCGGCGAAGCGTTTGACCAGCTCCGGCACGTCGAAGCCCTTGTCGATGGCCTGTTTGACCGATTTGATGGTGGCATCCTCGTCAAAGCAGATGAAGCTCTTGCGGCCCTTGACGGGTGCGGTGACCAACTTGCAGCCCCGCTCCGGCCCGGGCAGCGCGGCCGTGGCCGCTTTGGCCGCGTCCAGCTCGCCGTTCAAGGAGACGCCGCAAGCGGCCGCGGCCTGGAGACCGGCCAGGCGGCCGGAAGCCTCGATGGCCCGGGGATCGCCCACGCCGGTGAGGCGGCCGGCGGGAAACATCCTTTCCGGCAGCTCGGTGGGCAGGAAGTAGCCCGTGTGGTTGTCGTAGCCCATCTTGGCCTGGGCCATAATGAAGGGGCCCGTCACCGGTGTAAGGCCGGCCGAAGCGACCAGCAGGTCACAGTCGAAGTCGCGCTTGACCGTGCCCTCCACCGTGGTCAGGGTGACCTTCGTCACCGTTTTACCATGGGCCTTGGCCGCCACCCAGCCCTTGAGCACCGGTATGGCGCGATCGGCCAGGGCCATGAGGAGATCGGGATTTTGTCCGTCCTCGCGAATGTCGGCCACGCAGCCGATCTTCAGACCGAGGTCGAAGAGGTCGATGGCCGCCTCAAGCCCCAGGTCATGGCCCACAGCGAAGACCGCCTGCTTGCCCGGCAGGATGCCGTAGGTGCGCGCCAGGCGATGGGCACAGCCCACCTGCATGACGCCGGGGCGTTCGTTGTTGTCAAACAGCAGGGGACGCTCGATGCAGCCGGTGGCCACCACGATGCTCTCGCTGCGGATCTCGATGTAGCGCTCGGTAAAGCTGTCGCTGTCCGAGCCCACCTGGTGGGCGGTGATCAGGTTGTTGCTATAGGTCCCCACCAGGGGGGCGTGGGTGAAGACCCGGATGTTGGTCGTGGCCGCCACCTGCTCGGCCAATTCGCGGGCCCGCTGGTAAAGGGGCGTCCCATCGCCGTTGTCGCTGACCCGGTAGTCGAAGCAGCCGCCCAGATGGGGCCGTGCCTCGAGGAGCACCACCCGCAGCCCCCCTTCGGCGGCAGCCAGGGCGGCCCGCATGCCGGCCGCCCCCCCGCCCACTACGGTCACGTCGGCTTTCAGGAAGAGCTCGTCGAAGCGGCCCCGCATCACATAGTCGGGGGAGATCTCGCCCAGGCCAGCGGCCTTGCGAATCTGTTTCATGGCGTGGGGCCAGACGGCGGCCGGCTTGTGCATGGTGTGATAGTAAAACCCGGCCGGCATCATCCAGTCGAACTTGTCGATGAAGCCCATCCAGTCGAACTCGGCGGAGCCTTTGACGTTCTGCTCCTTGACCACCATACCGTTTTTCAACAGGGTGTTCTCGGTGCGCACATTGGGGATGCTGTCCACGTCCATCATGGTATTGGCGCATTCGCCATCCAAGCTGTAGAGCCCCCGGGGGCGGTGGTATTTGAGGCTGCGGGCGAAGATGCGCACGCCGTTGGCGAAGAGGGCCGTGGCCACGGTGTCGCCGGCGACGCCGGGCAGGGACTTGCCCCGGTAGCTGAGAGTGCGTTTTTCAGCGGGATCGATCCGCAGGGTCGGCAGTTGGTTGAGGCGGTTCATTCGGTCACCTCCGGTGCGTCGACTTCGAGGTTGGCGACGGTGTCGCGGTAGGTGGTGAACCAGGCGCCGCAGCCGTCGCGGTGGAACCACCACTCCTTCTGAACGCCCGCCGTGCATTTGTTCATGTGGACATAGTCGCACCAGGCGCTGGGGGTCATTCCTTCCTCGGCCGGGCGCGGTCCCTTGTCTTCACCGCCATAGCGAAATTCGTAGCCGTTGCGCTTGCCGCAGACGGGGCAGGTGAGGGTGAGTGCCATTGGATGTCTCCTTAAGATATGGAAAACGGTTATCGCGACGGTGGTCGCGCACCGTTTTAATTATCGGGTGTGTAGCTGACCAACGCCGCCGTCTCACCCATCAACGCGTGATTCTCGTAACGCTTGAGGTTGAAAGGTTTCAGCATTTCGGGACAATTGCCGCTGGCCATGAACGCGGCCATGTACTTGCCCACCGCCGAACAGGACTTGAAGCCGAAGTAGCCCCAGCCGCAGTCCATGTAAAACCCGTCGATGAGGTTGTTGCCGTCCATGATGGGCGCCATGTCGGGCGTCATGTCGGCCAGCCCGCCCCAGATGCGCATGAACTTCACCCCCCGCAGGCAGGGCAGCCAGTCGCTGAGCGCCTCGGCCTGATGCTTGATGTAGTGGGCCGTATTCTGGGTGGTGTAATTGGGCCAGGGATCCATGTGGGCACCGGTGGCAATCTCGCCCTTGAGGGTTTGGTTGGCGTAGCAGTGGTAGGCCCCCGAGGAGACCACGTGGTCCAGGATCGGCTTGAGGGGTTGGGTCACCATGGCCTGGATGGTGAGCACGCTGATGGGCAGTTTGATCCCCAGCATATGGTAAATGATGCCGGCGCTGTACCCCCCAGCGGTGACCAGCACCCGCGGGGTGTGGATCTTACCGCGGCTGGTGGTGACGCCCGTGATCTTGCCGTTTTCGGTATGAATGGCGGTGGCTTCGGTCTGCTGGTGGATGTGAACCCCATGCTTGGCGCAACCCTTGGCCAGACCCCAGACAACGGCGTCGTGGCGTACGATCCCGCCGGGAGGATGGAACATCGCGCCGTGGATGGGGAAGGTGATGTCTTCGCTGATGTTCAGCGCCGGCACCAGCGCCTTGGCCTCCTTGGCGTCGATGAGGTGGCTCTCCACGCCGTGAAACTGGGCCGTGGCGATGGTCATGCGGGCCGCCTTCATGGCCGCCTCGCTGTGCATGAGATTGAGGTTGCCGCAGTTGTTGAACATCAGGTTGAAGTCCAACTCCCTGGTGAGGACCGGCCAGAGGTCCAGGGCCTCCTTATACAGGGGCACGTTGTACTGGGTGCGCTGGTTGGCCCGCACGATGGCGGTATTGCGGCCCGCGCCGCCGAAACCGATGTAGCGCTTCTCGATGATGGCCACGTCGGTGAGGCCATGCGCTTTGGCCAGATAGTAAGCGGTGGCCAGACCGTGGAGGCCGCCGCCGATAATGACCGCATCGTAATGGGATTTGAGGCGCGGCTTTCTGCCCCAGAGGGGCTTCTGGCCCCATTTGGGCGTCCCCATACGGGGCATCATCTTACCAAACATAGGTTCCCCCTCGCTGTCGGGATCAACAATGGTGGTCGATCGTTTTTCAGGTGTTCGTACCTGGAGCTGTTTGTCTAGGTCACCTATGCAAAATGAAAGAAAGACTGTCAACAATAAAATATAAAAATGAAAGAAAATTTTCAAAAATTTTACTAAATATTTTTTAAGTGTTTGAATTTAATTGTATAAATTTATCTTGAAAAACATTGAAACATGTACTATCTCTGGAGGAAATCCATGAAAGAGGAGAGCCAGGCATGCCCAACGGCCCATCCATATCCGTCATCGACAACATCATGGCCCAGCTGGACGCCCTCACCCCCAAGGGTCGCATCCTGGGCAATTACATCCTCCAGCACCCCCGCAAAGCGGTCTTCATGACCACCAAGGAGTTGGCCGAAACCACCCAGGTGAGCGAAGCCACCGTGGTGCGTTTCGTGGGGCAGCTGGGGTACGAGGGCTACGGCGATTTCCTGCAAGCGCTGCGCGACCATGTGGATACCGGCCTCTCTCTGCCGGATCGGGTCGCGCTGGACGGCCTCTCCGGCACCGTCGACGACCGATTTCACCGCATCGTCCTGGAGGAGATGAACAACCTCCGGCAACTTTACGAGCACATCGACTCGGAAGCGCTGACCGACGTTGCGGATCGCCTGCAGGCCGCCCCCTACGTCTTCGTGGCCGGCTCGCGCATCTCCTTCACCTTCGCCTACTACCTGGGATGGTCGCTGACCAAGGTCCGCAAAGGGGTCCACCTGATCAATGGGAGCGACAGTACGGCCATCGACTGGCTCAACAACGCACCGGACGAAAGCCTGGTGATGCTCTTCGCCATCTCGCGCTATCCCAACGAGCTGATCCGCCTCGCCAAGGTGGCCCGGCGCTTGGGCCACACCCTTCTGGTGATTACCGACAGCGCCCTCTGCCCCCTTATTTCCTTCGCCCACCGCCACCTCATCGCCCCCACCAAGTCGATCCCCCTGGTGGGCTATGCCACGGCCATCTCCTGCATCGTCGATTATCTGGTCCAGGAGCTGGCCGGCCGGAACGGCGACGACCTCAAGCGGCACCAGAACCGACTCGAGCAGATCTACCGTGAAAACGACATCCTGTTCGACATGCACACGCAAAGTATGGAATAATTGCACCACCGAGATGAACGACGCGGAGAGGCCCGATTCGGTATGAAGACGCCCCAAGCCCTGACATCGCTGCGCTACGAAGAGTTCCTGCCGGTCTTCGACGGCTTCAGCGAAGGGGTCATCATCACCGACCGGCACGGCACCATCGTCTACTACAACACCGCCATGGCGGCCATCGACGATCTGCCCCCCGAGGAGGCGTTGGGCAAGACGGTGCTGGAGGTCTACGATCTGGACGAGAACACCAGCGTGGTGATGCAGTGCCTCCAACAGCGGCGACCCCTCATCGACCGCGCCCTGGTCTACCGCACCCGCATGGGGCGCTTTTCCAACTCCATCCACACCGTATTTCCCCTCTTCAAAGGCCATCGCCTGGCGGGGGCCATCTGTCTGGTGCGGGAGTACAACGTCCTTGAAGAAACCATCGCCTCCATCTCCATCCCGCGGGCCAAGGCGGTCCGCTCCACAGAGACGCTGTACACCTTTGACGGTATCATCGGGGAGGATCCCGAATTTCTGAGATCGGTCAACACAGCCCGCATGGCGGCCAACACCCCTTCGCCGGTGATGCTCTACGGTGAGACCGGCACCGGCAAGGAGCTCTTCGCCCAGGCGATTCACAGCCACAGCGATCGCGCCAAACGCCGCTACACGCCGGTGAACTGTGCGGCCATTCCCGAAAACCTCCTCGAAGGCATCCTCTTCGGCACCTCCAAGGGCGCCTTCACCGGGGCCCGCAACAAGGAGGGACTTTTCGGGCGCACCAATGGGGGCACGCTCTTTCTGGACGAACTCAACGCCATGGCCATCGGCCTGCAGGCCAAGATCCTGCGGGTGATTCAGGAGCGCAAGGTGCGCCGCCTGGGCTCCCTGAGGGAAACCCCCATCGATTTGAAGATCATCAGTTCGGTCAACCAGGAACCCCATGTGGCCATTGCTGAAAATTGCCTGCGGCCAGATCTGTTTTACCGTCTGGGAGTGGTGTTCATCCCCCTGCCACCGCTGCGCGAGCGGCCCGGCGACATTGAAGTGCTCTCCCTTCACTTCCTCGCAAAGCACAGCCACGCACTGGGCAAACGGGTGGTGGCCATCGCTGACGAGGTTCTGCAGATTTTCCACAACTACCATTGGCCGGGCAATGTGCGCGAGCTGGAGCACGTCATCGAGGGCGCCCTCAACATGATCACCACGAGCTCCACCCTCAAACTGCTGCACCTTCAATCCCACCTGCCCACCTGGCACCGACTTCGGGGGTCCAAGGAGACGCTGTCGGCAAGCAACGGCCTCGCCGTGGCGGCCCCGCACCTGTGCCCGCCACCGACGACGATCCAGCGAACGGCGCCGGGAGGATCGGCGCCCGTCGAGGGAAACCTGGCCGCCTCCCAGGCGGCACTGGAGCGACAGACCATCGAAGAGGCCCTGGCCCGCCACCAGGGCCACGTCACGCGGGCGGCTGAAAGCGTCGGCATCTCCCGCCAACTCCTGCACTACAAAATGAAAAAGCATGGTCTTCAGCGCAGCGATTTCATTCCGGTGGCAGTGGATGTCAGCGTTCCGATAAGACCCAAAAACTAGACAATAAATTTTCTATAACGCATAATTATTGTCTTTTGCGCTAGAATTATTTCTTTTTTCCCGCCGCCTTCCCCCCGTCGCAGGGGTCCTGATTTCCATTATCGAAGCCCTGCGTTCAAGCAGCACCGGCAATCCCGAACAGATGTGCAAACAAACTAAATGGTGTTCATTTGCTTCGGTATGCATGTTGCTATGCTAAGATTCATTTCATTGTGTGCCGTGAGCGGATGAAAGAGGCGGCAACATTTTTTACACCCATAGGGAGGACGGATATGCGGAGCAAACACGTGTGGATCGGATTGATCATTGTGGGGCTGGTTGCGGTACTGGGAGCCGGTAACGCTTTTTGTGCGAGCAAGACGCTGAAGGTTGGTGTACTGGGGCCCTTCACCGGTCCCGCGGCGAAGAACGGCGCCGAGTTCAAGGCCTCGGTGGAGATGGCCCTCGAAAAGATCAATTACACGGTGGGCGACTACAAAATCGAGATTGTCTGGATCGACAGCCAGAGCGACCCGGCCAAGGCCACCAGCGCTTATGAGGAGGCCGTGGAGCGCAAGGGCATCGACACCGCCATGCAGAACTGGCACAGCTCGGTGGCGGTGGCCGCCATGGACGTGGCCGCCAAGTACAAGATCCCCCACTGGTTCGGCTTCGGGGCCACCGAGGTGGTCAACGAGAAGTGGCGGGCCAATCCCGAAAAATACAGCTACTGGGGCGGCAAGGGCTGGCCGATTCCCGCCAAGATGGTATTGGGCTACGTCGAGTGTCTGGAGAACGCCATCGCCAGCGGCGCCTGGAAGCCGGCCGCCAAAACGGTCGCCATCTATGGCGAAGACAGCGACTGGGGCCGCAGCCTGGGAGGCGCCCTGAAAGACCTGTTTGCCGAGAAAGGCTGGGAAATCGTTTCCGAGGACTACTTTGCCCTGACCCAGACCGACTTCTACCCGCTCTTGGGCAAATACAAGAAGCAGAACGTGGCGGTGTTGGCCGGCACCAGCACCGCGGCCCCCACCATGACGGCCTTCGTCAAGCAGGCCGGCGAAGTGGGCCTCAAGAGCGTGATCATCGCCGATGGCCTGGGCTGGATGGGCGATTGGTACAAGATGGCCGGCCCCGCCTCCAACGGTGTACTGGACATGATTCCCCAGTTGACCACCCCCGAGGCCCAGCAGTGGGCCAAGGACATCAAGTCGAAGTATGGCTTCAATCCCAGCCCCTCGGCCGGCGGCCTGTGCTACGACGGTACCAACATGTTCATCAAGATCCTCAAACACACCCTGGACAAACACGGCAGTCTGGACAAGGTCACCATTCACAAGACCTTCGTCGAGGACATTCACACCGGCAAGCTGACCTTCGGCAAGGCCGACGGCGCGCTGATCATGAATGAGTACCGCTACAACGCCGATACGGTGCCAGATCCCGTCGTGGCCAAGGACGGCTACTACTTCCCCGTCATTCAGTACACCAACGGCAAAGGTGAAATCGTCTTCCCGGATGACTGGAAGGTCAAGGATTTCATGGCGAAGTAATCTCGAAATCGCAAGTGTTCGGTAGCGGGCCAAGCGTTGCGATGCCGCAGCCCGCTACCGGACAATTACCGGTAGAAAGCAGCGGGGCCGCGCCGCATTCGGCCCCGCCACACTCCACGCCCGATCTCAGGAATGAAGCGCTCATGAAAGTATTGGAAACCCAAGCGGTAACCAAGCAGTTCGGCGGGCTGACGGCCGTCAACGCCGTGTCTATGCACATCAACGAGGGCGACATCGTCGGGCTGATCGGCCCCAACGGGGCGGGCAAGACCACGCTGGTCAACGCCATCGCCGGCCTCAATCCGCCCACCTCGGGCGAGGTGCTCATGTTCGGTGAGCGCACCACGGGCAAGACGCCCGAGCGGATGTGCCGTCGGGGCCTGTCGCGCACCTTTCAGATCCCCATCCCCTTTCCCAAAATGACGGTGCTGGAGAACGTGATGACGGCCGCCGTCTTTGGCAACAAGCCCGGTGTCATCAAGGACCCGATGGCGCACAGCCGCCAGATGCTCGAGTTTGTCGAATTCCCCATCGCCGAGGACACCATCAGTGAACAGCTCAACACGGTCCAGCTCAAGCGCCTGGACCTGGCCCGTGCCCTGGCCAGCCGTCCCAAGCTGCTGTTTCTGGACGAGTTGGCCTCGGGCCTGAGTGAGGGCGAGCTCAAGGACATCATGAGCCTGATCCGCAAAATCCAGGGTCAGGGGATCACCATTTTGATGATCGAACACATCATGCAGCTCATCATGAGCCTGTGCAATCGCCTGGTGTGCATCCAGTTCGGCACCAAGATCGCCGAGGGGTCCACCGAGGAGGTGGCCAACGACCCCAAGGTCACCAAGGCCTACTTGGGCGATTCGGCGGACAGCTGCCCCCCGGAACCTGCTCCGGCAGAGAGCCGGCCCAGCGAAGAATAACGGAGACGCAATGCTACTGGAAGTCAAGAACCTCAATGCCGGCTACGGCTTTCTGCAGATCCTGCGCGATGTATCCCTGAACGTGGACAAAGGTGAGTATGTCTGCCTGGTGGGGCCCAATGGGGCGGGCAAGAGCACCACCCTGAAGACCATCGCCGGGTTGGTGAAACCCATGAGCGGCGATATTCTGTTCAAGGGGGAACCCATCGGCGGGCTGCCGGGCAACCAGGTGGCCCGCAAGGGGATCTCCTTCGTCTCGGAAGAGATGAACCTCTTCGTCAACATGACGGTGAATGAGAACCTTGCCATGGGGGCTTACACCATCAAAGACAAACAGCAGCAGAAGGACCGCTTGGCCTTCGTCTACGACCTGTTCCCCCGCCTGGTGGAGCGGCGCAACCAGCTGGCCGGCACCATGAGCGGCGGCGAGCGTAAAATGCTGGCCATCGGTCGCGGGCTCATGTCCGATCCCACACTGCTGCTGGTGGACGAGCCCAGCTTTGGCCTGGCCCCGCTGCTTACCGAAAACGTCTTCCAGAGCCTGGACACCCTGGTCAAACAAGGGATGACCATTATGCTGGTGGAGCAGAACGTCACCAAAACCTTGGCGGTAACCGATCGGGGCTACGTGTTGGAGAACGGCCGCATCGAGCTCGAAGGCAGAAGCGACGATCTGGCCTGCGACGCTCACGTGCGCAAGGTCTTTCTGGGCGTTTAAGCCGCCGAAGCATTCTATTAGGAAAGGAATCAGCGATGGTTGAACAGGCGGAAAAACATCTGTGGGCGCGGCTGCTCGCCTGGTGCCGTTCCTTGGCCGGGGCGACCGTGATCGGGACCATCGTCATCGCCCTGATCGTCACCGTCGACCGGGGCGGCTATGTGCTGGTGAACACGATCGTGACCGGCGGCATGACGGCCCTGGTGGCCATGGGCTTGGCCTTGACCCTGGGGGTGCTCAACATCCCCATGTTCGCCCACGGCGAGTATTTTATGATCGGCTCCTTGACGGCCTACTACGTCTTCACCCCCATCAAGACCTACATGGAGACCCACCCAGAATCTATTCTCGCGCTCTGGGGTCCGTTGGTCACCATCATTGCGGCCATGCTCGTAGGGGCTGTCGCCGGTGTGGTCTCTGAAGTCCTTGTCTTTCGTCAGCTACGCCAGCGCAGCCGCGAAAACTGGGTGATGAACTCCTTCCTGCTCACCGTGGGACTCTCCGTGCTCATGATTAACGCCCACCAGCTGTTCTTCGGCGCCGACTTCAAAGGAATCACGGGCTACTTCAGTGGCATGCCCATCAACATCATGGACGTTTACATCTCCAAGGATCGCGCCATCGCCTTTCTGCTGGCAGCCGTCGTGGTCACCGGCTTCTGGCTCTTCATGACCTACACCCGCACCGGGCGCGCCATCCGTGCCGTCAGCCAGGACGAAACCGGCGCCCTTATCGTGGGCATCGGCCTCAACGGCATCATGATGCTCACCATGGCGCTCTCCTGCGCCCTGGCCGCCATCGCCGGCGCCAGCCTGCTGTTCATGTACCCGGCCTACCCGTCGGTAGGACTCGAGCCGCTGTACATGGCCTGGTTCGTGGTGATCCTCTCGGGCCTTGGCAACGTGTTGGGCGCCGTCATGGGGGCGTTTATGGTGGCCCTGCTAAAGGTGATGACGGTGGAGTACATCGGTTCGGGCTGGGACTTTGTGGTCCCCTCGGCCCTGATTATTGTCATCCTGATCTTCAGACCCAGCGGTATCTTCGGTTCCGAAGTGCGCGGCGTGCTGGACAAGTAGCGGAGGACTCATGGATCCCAAGAATCCCATCAATAAACTGCTGGACCTGCTGTGCTTCACACCGGCCGGATTGCTGGCCCTGGTGGTGCTTCTGGTGTTGCCCGTTGTCCCGCCCTTCAATCAGGAGTACCTGATCCGCTGGCTGATCAGCGCGGGCCTGATCGCCTCGCTGTCCATCGGCTTCGACTTTACCGCCGGTCTGATCAACATCGTCAACTTCGGCTACGCGGCCATCATGGGCCTGGGGGGCTACACCTCGGCCATCCTGGCCGATCGCCTGGGGCTGAATCCCTGGTTCGGCATGTTCATGGGCGCGCTCACCGCCGCCATCCTGGGGCTGATCATCGGCGCCATCACCCTGAGGCTCCGGGGCATCTTCGCCGCCTGTCTGGCCTGGTTCTTCGGTCTGGCCCTGATGGGCTTGGCCACCAAGATGGTCTGGCTCACCCGGGGCCCGTTGGGAATGCGCGTGGAGCGCCTGTTCGACACCGCCTCCAACGTGCCGTACTACTACCTGATCCTGGCAATGATGGTCACCGTCTACGTCATCTGCAAATGGGTCAAGCGCTCGCGCATGGGAATGGCCTTCAATGCCATCGGCCAGAACATGGAGGCGGCGCGCACCTCGGGCATCAATCCGGTTTTCTACCGGGTGAGCAACTTCGTACTCTCCTGCGCCCTGGCCGGCTGGCTGGGAGGCTTCTACGCCCACTTTTACGGCATCCTGACCCCCGATATGATGCACACCTCCAAGACCGTCGAGATTCTTGCGGTCGCCTATATCGGCGGTCGCGGCAGCCTCTGGGGCGGCGCGGCCATCGCCTTCCCCTTCATCCTGACCATGGAGCTGGTGCGCAGTTCGCTCTCCAATCTGCCGGGCCTCCACCTGGTGATCTACGGCATTCTGCTGATTGTGGTGATGATTTACTACCCCGGCGGCTTCGCAGCCTTCTTCGACACCCATCTGCGTAAACCGAAGAATAAAGTCGTCAACTATTTCATCAATGGCACCGCCATGGAGAACAGATAAGACAATATCAGTTTAACCAGCTGAAATTACGCAACAAACAAAAGGCACCCCCTACGTGCTGAGGCAATCCCTATTTCCAAAAGGAGAAGGAGACTTATGAAAACACAGGCAAGAGTGGTCGTTATCGGCGGCGGCGCCATTGGCGTCAGCGTTGCCTATCACTTGGCAAAATATGGCTGGCAGGACGTGGTCCTGGTAGAAAAGCACGAGCTGACCTCCGGTTCCACCTGGATGGCGGCCGGCAACTGCTCCTTCTTCCACGGGAATTACTACTGCACCCAGGTCAACATGAAGAGCATCGAGATCTACCAGCAGCTCGAGGCGGATACCGGCCAGGACGTGGGCTGGCATACCACCGGATCGATCCGCACCGCCGACAACCCGGGCCGCATGGAGGAGTTGGGCTACATCTACAGCATGAACCGCTGCCTGGGCCTCGATGTGGACTGGATTGAGCCGTCTAAGATGGTCGAGATGCACCCCCTGATGAATGTGGAAGGCCTCATCGGCGGCCTCTATTGGCCGGATGACGGCGACGTGGATCCCAACGGCATCACCCAGGCCTTCGCCATCGGGGCCCGCAAGTACGGTGCCGAGATCAACCAGCACACCCTAGTGAAAGACATTACCCAGAAGACCAATGGCGAGTGGCTGGTCAGCACCGACAAGGGCGACATCACCTGCGAGGTCGTGGTCAACGCCGCCGGCCTCTGGGCCCCCGAAGTCGCCCGTATGGTGGGTACCGAAATTCCCTCCATCGCCGGCGAACATACCCACATCCTCTTCGAAGCCATCGACGTGGTGGAAAACCGCAACGAGTATCTGCCCCTGGTGCGCGATCCCGACCGCAGCATCTACATCCGCCAGGAGATGGACAGCCTCATCCTGGGCCTCTACGAGAGCAAGGTCAAACAGTGGAACCCGCGAGGGGTGCCCTGGGATTACGCCCTGACCGAACTGCAGCCCGACATCGACCACATCGCCGATTTCATTGAGCACGGGATCTACCGCTTCCCCATCATGGGCGAAACCGGCTTCAAGCATGTCACCGACGGCCCCATCACCTACACGCCCAATGGCGACCCCTTGGTGGGCCCGGCCTATCCGCTGAATAACTTCTTCCACGCCTGCGGATACAGCTTCGGCATCACCCAGGCGGGTGGCATCGGCCACTACCTGGCCGGCTGGATCATGAACGGCGAACCGGAGATCGATCTGTGGCCGGTGGACAGCCGCCGCTATGGCAGCTACGCCAATTGGGCCTACAACCACGAGAAGATCGAGGACACCTACCCCCGCCTCTACGCCATCATCTGCCCCAACGACTGGCGGGACGCGGCCCGTCCCAATCGCACGGCCCCCATCTACGAATACCAGAAACAGGCCGGGGCCGTCTTCGGCGACTACTATGGTTGGGAGTGTCCCAACTACTTCACCGACCATCCGGAGGCCAACCGTGAAAATCCCGGCTGGAAGCGCAACAACACCTTCGACATCGTCGACGCCGAGTGCAAGCACGTCATGCAACACGCCGGCCTGCTGGACCTCTCGCGTTTCGCCAAGACCCGCGTGACGGGCCCCGGCGCCGAAGCCTGGCTCAACACCATGACCTGCCAGAAGGTGCCGGTGAAAAACGGCCGCATCGCCCTCTCGCCCATGCTGGACAACCAGGGCAATTTCAAGTCCGACATGACCATCACCAAGCTGGGCGAAGGGGAATACTTCTGTGTCACCGCCAGCGTGGGCAAACGGCACGACCAGCACTGGCTGCTGGAGAATTTACCCAGCGACGGTAGCGTCTGCATGGAGGATGTGACCTACAAGCTGGGCTGCCTGGTTTTGGCCGGTCCCAAGAGTCGCGAGATCCTGGCCAAGGCCTGCTACAACGACGTTTCCAACGGCGCATTTCCCTTCGGCACCAGCCAGGAGCTTTACGTGGGCCGGGTGAAATGCCAGGTCAACCGCATGAATTATGTGGGCGAACTGGGCTTCGAAATCTTCCACCCCATTGAAAGCCAAATCTCGGTCTACGAGACCCTCATGGCGGCAGGGGCCGACTTCGAACTGAAGATGTTCGGCATGTACGCCATGGACAGCATGCGGCTGGAAAAAGGCTACCTGGCCTGGAAGAGCGAGATGAATGTGCACCATACGCCGCTGGAGACCAACGTTGCATGGACGGTTAAACTGGATAAAGAGTTCATCGGCAAGGCCGGCATCGAGCAGCAGAAGGCAGACGGGGTGCCCCGCCAGCTGGTCTGCATGACAGTGGCGGCCGAGGACGCCGACCCCTGGGGCTACAACCCCATCCTCAGCGGCGACGAGATCGTGGGCATGACCAGCTCGGGCGGCTACGGCCACCGCGTCGACAAGAGCATCGCCCTGGGGTACGTGCCACCCGCCCTGGCCGCGGAAGGGACCCGGTTGGAAGTAGAGGTGTTGGGGAAGAAATTGGCCGCCGAGGTGGTGCGCATGCCCCTCTACGACCCCATGAACGAAAAGATGAAAGCCTAGTGGCTGACGAAAATGATCTGTCTGCCGGCCGCGCCTTTCACCGGCCGGCCGGCGACCAACCATCGATAGGAAAAAATGAGGTGCGCCATGCAAATCTATGTCTGTGTCAAACACGTACCCGATACGGCGGCCAATATCAAAGTGGCCGGCGAGAGTGGTTACGATGACGGGACCATTAAATTTATCCTCAACCCCTACGACGAGTACGCCGTGGAGGCCGCCGTTCAACTGGTGGAGAAAAACGGTGGCGAAGTG
>JASJCL010000105.1 GCA_030066015.1 Desulfosarcinaceae bacterium
ACGTTCTTGGCCACGTTGCCCGGAGAGGCCTCGGTGATCAAAAACACCGCCACCGACACCAGCAGCATGGTCAGCAGTAAAAGAAAAAAGCGCCTGACGATAAATTTGGCCATTGCCCGATCCTGTTCCCAGCTTCGGTGTGATACGGATGGAAAAGACGAGGGGATGAAGTTGCCTTACAGGCATAGTAGATGGTTGAAGAAAAGTCAAATGGATGCAGGATTTCTGCATTAATCGCAATTTACTACACAGAATTTATAAATTTCCGGAAAACCTGGTTTGATCTGTATGGATCGCGGCATCGATGGGGGAAGTGTGGGGATTTGGGCCGCTGAAGCTGTGGCGACGGGTGACAGGATCCTTCGATCGCACGTCTGATGGCCATAAATTGCGGATTTCACAGATATGTCTTGTTTAGTTGGTACAATATGCATAATTAAAATTTAAACAGCAATAAAATGGAGCTCATCTCTATCGTCTGGGTGGGGTGGCCATTCACTTCACCCTGCGGGAAAGGAGCGCGAGGTGATCCATTCCGCCAGCATCGAGAGACAATCGCCCTACCTGAAGATCCTCACCGATGACCAGATCCACGAGATTCGACGCGCCGCCTTCGACATCATGGCCACGGTGGGGTTCGATGTGCTCCATGCCGACGCCCGCCAGATGCTCAAGCGAGCCGGGGCCGTCGTGCGGGGTGATCGCGTCAAGGTGCCGGAGTTCATCGTACGACAGTGCCTCACCACCGCCCCCAGAGGGTTCACCGTTTACGACCGCCAAGGTCATCGGGCCCTGGAGGTGGAAGGCCGCAAGAGCTACTACGGCACCAACCCGGCCAGTCCCAACACCATGGACGCCCTCACCGGTGAGATCCACCCCACCACTGTCACCGATATTGCCTGCGGCGCTCAAGTGGCCGACTACTGCGAGAACATCAGCTGGGTGATGCCCATGGGCTCCTGTCAGGATGTGCCCGCCCATTCCGCCGATCTGCACGAGTTTGTCGCCACGGTGACCCACACCACCAAACCCATCATTTTTATCGGCTACAGCGCTCGCGGCACCGAGCTGGTGTACGAGATGGCGGCCGAGGTGGCCGGCGGGATGGACGCGCTCCGGGAGAAGCCCTTCGTGATCCTCTATCCCGAACCCATCTCTCCCCTGGTGTTTCCCGACGAAGTGGTGGATCGGCTATTTCTGGCCGCCGATCTCTTCATGCCCCAGGTGCCGGGTCCCGCCGTCCAGCTGGGCGCCACGGGCCCTGCGACGCTGGCCGGCGTCATCACCCAGATCACGGCGGAGTCCCTGATGTGTCTGGTCTTGGCCCAGCTGCGCAATCCCGGCTGCCCGGTGTGTCTGAGCGGCAATGTGCAGATTCTCGACATGCGGACCGGCACCTTCGGCGTCGGTTTCCCCGAGATGAGTCTGGGGATTGCGGCCCAGGCCGAGGTGGCCCAGAGCTTCGGGCTGCCCACCTGGGGCTACGCCGGCTGTTCGGACGCCAAGACGCTCGACGCCCAGGCCGGTCTGGAAAGCGGCTTTTCCATCCTCTCTCAGGGGCTCGCGGGGCTCAACCTGATTCACGACGTGGGCTATCTGGACATGGCCATGGTCAGCTCACCGGCCCAGCTTCTCCTGGGAAACGAGGCCATCGGGATGACCAAACGGTTTCTTGAGGGGATCACGATCAACCAGGATACCCTGGCACGCCAGATCATTGCGGCCGTGGGACCGGGCGGCCATTTCCTCCAGCAGCGGCATACCCTGGACCATTTCCGCGCCGAGCTCTGGCAATCGGAACTGCTCACCCGCCAGCCGTACGGTATCTGGCAGGCGGCGGGCAGCAAGGATATGGCCGAGCGAATCCAGGACAAATTGATCGAGATTGTCGAGACCCATCGGGTTCCGAGCCTGCCGCAAGAGGTGATCGCGGCCGTCGAACGATTGCGGCGGGACGGAGAGGCAGAATTGACAGGCGGCCCAAAATAGACCACTGTGCAGAGGTCGACCCGTTTGGATTTCCCGAAGGCGCTGTTCCGAGGAATTCGGCCCGGTCCCATGCCTAAACGCCGCCCACCGCTGTCCTGTTTGATAATGAGCGGGCTTTTGACAGGGTTGCTCCTGCTGATCCACCCGGCCAGACCCTGCCTTGCTCTGGCGCCGGAGGAGGTGCTGGTGGTGATCAACGCCCGCAGCGCGGCCAGCCGCCAACTGGCCGAGTTCTACATGGAGCGCAGGGCGATCCCCCGACACCAACGGGTGCTGCTCAGCACCCCTGAAACGGAAACGATCGACCGCCCTACGTATCGTGAGCGCATCGAGGCTCCCATCCGCGCCTGGCTCGAGGACCCCGTGCACGCCGAGAGCACCATCCGCTGTCTACTGCTGTTTTACGGGCTGCCCCTGCGGATCAATGCCGAAGACGCAGCCCTGACATCCGAGATCGCCGCGCAGCGCAAGGTGCGGGATGATTTGCGCAGCCGGCTGGATGCGCTCGCGGCCGACGATCCGCGCCGGTCGGTACTGACACCCCAGTTGCAGGCGGCGGCGACCCGCCTCACGCAGCTGGCCGCCAAAACCCCGCGCGCAGCGGTGGATTCCGAACTGGCCCTGGTCCGGGCGGGCGACACCGAGCAACGCGGCTGGCTGCCCAATCCCTACTATGTGGGCTACCGTGGCCAGACCCTGCCCCTCGCCAAGGATCAGGTCCTCATGGTGAGCCGTCTGGACGGTCCCACACCGGAGGTGGTGCGGCGAATGATCGAGGACAGTCTGTCCGCCGAAGCGGAGGGCCTGACGGGCAATGCCTGTGTGGATGCCCGCTGGCCGCCCCCTGCGGATAAGCGGGGGCTGACCGGCTATGCGCGCTACGACTACTCCCTCCACCAGTGGGCCGCCCACCTGGCCGAGCACTGGCCAGGGAAGCGGTTTTTCGATCAATCGACCGCCCTCTTCGGCGCCGGCGCCTGCCCGGATGCCGCTCTCTACTGCGGCTGGTACAGCCTGGGGCGCTACGTGGATGCCTTCACCTGGCGGCGCGGGGCGGTGGCCTACCATATCGCCAGCAGCGAATGCACCACTTTGAAGGCGCCGGGCAGTCAGGTGTGGTGCAAGCGTCTTCTGGAGGCGGGCGTGGCCGCTACGCTGGGACCGGTGTATGAACCCTATGTGGAGGCCTTTCCACTGCCCGCGCTCTTCTTTGGTCTGCTTGCCGAGGGATATCTGACGCTGGCGGAGTGCTACCAGGTCAGCCTGCCATTTCTCTCCTGGCAGATGGTGCTTCTTGGGGATCCGCTCTACCGGCCCTTCGGCGCGGCGCCGTGACGGTGCCCGGCCGTCGGTGTGCCGGTCCCCTCGCCGGATTGACATTCTCAAAGGCTTTGCCCTATTTTTTAGGTGTTCTTCTCCCGAGATGGCCGTTAACCGGGGATCTTTAACAACGTTTCCAAGGAATCGGGGATGCCACGACGATTGCACAGTGCGATGGCGCTTTTAGTGGTCTTTGCGACGCTGGTTGCGGGGCCGGCTTCCGCCCTCACGGTGGGCTTTCTCGCCGGCGTGGGCGGCCTGGGGGATCAATCCTTCAACGACATGCTCTATGCCGGACTGGGCAAAGCGCAGAAGATCTACAAGTTCAGGCTTATCTTCGAAGAGATCGATAGCCGCCAGCAGTCGCACGCACTGGGCATGCAGCGTCTCATCGATCGCGGGGCCGATGTGGTCTTCGCCAATGGTGCCAACTTCATTCCCCTTGTGGATCGTTACGCTGTGCGGTTTCCCGAAAAGCGGTTCGTGGTGAGCGACGGCGTCGCCATTTCACGACCCAATGTGACCTCCATCGTGTTCCAGGCCCATGAAGGATCTTTTCTGGCGGGTGCCCTGGCGGCATGGATGACCCTGAGCGGCAAAGTGGGCTTCATCGGCGGGGTGGACACCTTGCCGGTGAAGCAATTTCTGCAGGGATTCCAAGAGGGGGTGGGCTACGCTGACGCAACCGTCGCGCTAATGGTCGAATTCGTCACCACCGGCGATGACTTCACCGGCTTCAGCAACCCCGGCAAGGGCGCCCGACTGGCGTCGGCGATGTATGCTGGCGGGGTGGACATCATCTTTGCGGTGGCGGGACTGACGGGTAACGGCGTCATTCGCACGGCTCAAAAAATGGGCAAATATGTCATCGGCGTTGATGCCGATCAGGACCATATGGCCAAGGGATATGTCCTCACCAGTATGATGAAACGACTCGACCGGGCCGCCTTCCTGGAGGTGACCCGCATCGTCCAGGGTGAGTTTCGGCCGGGTACAACCGATTACAACCTTTCCAACGGCGGGGTGAGCCTCAGCCCCATGCGCTATACCCGCCAGCTGATTCCCGACAAAGTGCTCGAGCAACTCAAGGCAACCGAATCGGAGATCATTGCCGGGCGCATTCGGGTGACCGATGTACTGGCGGTCGACGAACGGCCGAAAAGCGACGCGGGGCAGTAGCCGCCGCGCCAACGAGGCGCCGCCTTGCGGAACCACGAACACCGCTTCACCAACACGCCCACGCCCAGTTTTCCCACGGGCTTTGCGAAACCTGCGCCGCCCGGCACTACCCCGATCTGGCGATTTGAGGGCGGTGTCGGCAACACCGGTGCAGCACAGGGTCGGGTGCGCCAGCTGTGCCTGTAACTGAAAATCTGCTATATATGTGCAAACCTTAGCTTATCGCACAATGACCGCAGCCAAATAGCGATCGGCGACGTGTTCCAGAATCGGTCGCTAGAGCCGAATGTGATGACAGCCAGCCACCTTATTGCCTGCCGCGAATGCGATCTTCTCCACCGCCGGGTGGACTTGCCCCCCCGCGGCGTGGCGCACTGTCAACGCTGCGGGGCGGAACTCTACCGTATCAGGGCCAACAGCCTGGAAAAAACGCTCAGTTTGGTGATCGCCGGCTTGATCCTGATGATCATCGTCAATGTCAGTCCCCTCATTACGATGAATATGGAGGGACGTCCCCAGGACGCCACCCTGATCTCAGGTGTCCGTGAACTGATGGATCAGGGCCTGCCGGCCGTGGCGCTGGCGGTCCTGGTGACCAGCTTGGTGGGGCCGCTGCTGGAGTTGCTGGGCCTGCTCTACCTGCTCCTGCCCCTGACGCTGGGCCGTCGGCCGTGGCGCATGGCCTGGGTCTTTCGCTGGGTGCGGCGTCTCGAACCGTGGTGTATGCTGGAGGTCCTCATGCTGGGGATCCTGGTATCCGCCACCAAGCTGGCCGACGATGCGGAGATCATCCCCGGCATGGCGCTGTACGCCCTCTTCGCCCTGATCTTCGTCATGGCCGCCATATCGGCCGTCCTCGATCCCGAGGTGGTCTGGGCGCGACTGGAGGATGCATGAGCCAACCGGTCCCATCTCGGCCGATGGCGAGCGACGCCCATTCCGCCGCCGTCGCCCCCAAGGGCCTCACCGCGCGCAACCATGGATTGGTGGCCTGCCCCGCCTGTCAGTATCTCTGCCGGGCGGCGCGCCTGCCGGACCACAGGGGCGCCCACAGCGACTGTCCCCGCTGCGGCGCACGGATCCACACGCGCAAACCCGAGAGCCTTGCCCGTACCTGGGCCCTCATCATCAGCGCTTTTATTCTGTACATTCCGGCCAATTTGCTACCCATGACCTACAGCACCAAACTGGGACTGACCCAAGTGGACACCATCATGAGCGGTGTGATTTACTTCATCCTCACCGGTGCCCCCCACCTGGCGCTGATTATCTTCGTCGCCAGCATCTGCGTCCCGCTGATCAAACTCGTGCTGCTGACCTATTTGCTGCTCTCGATTCACCGGCAGAGCCACTGGCGGCCGCGGGAGCGGACCCGTTTCTACCGCATCGTGGAAGTGATCGGCCGCTGGTCAATGGTGGACATCTTCGCTGTCACCATCGTGGCCGCTTTGGTGAAGGCGGGGGCGCTGGCATCGGTGGAGATCGGTTCCGGTGCCTTCTTCTTCGGTGCGGTGGTCATCCTCACCATGCTGGCCGCCATGACCTTTGATCCGCGTCTCATATGGGACGCCATGGAGAACCCCCATGAGCACAGATGATCCCACCCTCCAGGCGGAGGCGGGTGCCCTGCCTGAGGTCAAGGTGCACACCAAACGGCATATCTCGCCCATCTGGTTGATTCCCGTCATCGCGCTCTGTGTCGGCATCTGGCTGGCCTACACGGCGTTGAGTGAGCGCGGGCCCGCCATTACCATCACCTTTAAGCAGGCGGCTGGTTTGGAAGCTGGTAAAACCCTGCTGCGCTACAAAGACGTTGAGATCGGCAAGGTGGAGAAAATCCGGCTCAGCCCGGACCTTTCCCATGTGACCGTGACGGCCCGGATGGTGAAGGGGGTGGCGCCCTATCTCACCGACAGTGCCCGCTTCTGGATCGTTCGGGCGCGGGTCATGGCGGGTGAGGTGTCGGGGCTGGACACGCTCTTTTCCGGGGTCTACATCGGCCTGGAACCGGGCCAACCCGGCCTGGCCAAACGGGTTTTCATCGGACTGGAGCGTCCGCCGGTGGTCAGCATCGATACGCCCGGGCGGCGTTTCCGCCTGGTGGCCGACCGCCTCGGCTCCCTGGACGTGGGCTCCCCTGTTTACTACCGCCAGATCAAGGTGGGCCAGGTGGTCAGCTACCAAATGCGCTCCAGCGGGGAGGCGGTGGAGATCCTGGCCTTCATTGAAGCGCCCCATGACCAGCTGGTGCGACTCAACACCAAGTTCTGGAACACCAGCGGATTGGACGTGCGCATCGACACCGAGGGTGTGCGGATCAATACCGAGTCGGTCCTCAGCCTGTTGCTGGGGGGGATCAGCTTCGAGACGCCCACCAATCTCAATCCCGGCCGGCCAGCCTTGGAATCGGACCTATTTCGCCTCCACAAGAACCAGTCCGAAACCGATGACCCAACCTACGCCTACAAAGAGTACTTCGTTCTCTATTTCAATCAGAACATCCGCGGCCTCAAAGTGGGGGCCCCGGTGGAGTTCAGCGGCATCAAGATCGGCGAAGTCGTCGACATCCGCCTGGAGTTTGACGAGACCGATCTGGACTTTCGCATCCCGGTCCTCATCGCCGTGGAGCCGGAGCGGGTGGAGGTCAAGGGCAGCCCCCACCTCGAGCGGGATAGGGTGATGAAAGCCCTGGTGGAGAAGGGTTTGCGGGCCCAGCTGCGCACCGGCATGCTGCTCACCGGGCAGCAGTACGTCAATCTGGAGATGTATCCCGATCTGCCGCCCATCACCCTGGTTCGCTCCGGTCTCTATTCAGAGCTGCCAACGGTGCCCAATCCCATCGAGGAGATTACGGCCAGCGCCCAGAAGCTGCTCAACACCTTCAACCGTTTTCCCCTGGAGGCGATCGGCAGCGATCTGCAGCAGACCCTGGCACAGCTGAAGTCGCTCACCGGCGACCGTCAGATCTCCGAGACCCTGGCCTCTCTCAGGGCCGGTATGGCGAACTTGGAGCGCTTCACCGGCGGCTTGAACCAGGAGCTGGGCCCACGGCTGATTTCGGCCGTGGACCGGCTGGAGATCGCCATCGCCGAGACGGGCCAGCTCCTCCAGGACGTCGACGGGGTGGTGGATCCCGAAGGGCCCCTCATCTACCAACTCACCCGCACCCTCAAGGAGATGACGCAGGCCGCCCGCGCCGTTGAAACCATGGCCGACACCATCGAGCGGCAGCCCAACGCCCTCATCTTCGGTAAGGAGTCCCCCTGATGCGCCCCTTGACCATCCGCTCGCGGCTTTTTCTGGTATTGCTGAGCCTGGCCGTTGGATTCGCCGCCTGCCGCAGCGGGCCGCCGCCCATCGTTTACTACACTCTCGATCCGCTGCCCTTGGCCCAGACCCCGCCCCCTCAGCCGGAGCGGGCGATTCCCCTGAGGATCGGCGTGGGACCGGTATATCTGCCCACCTATCTGGATCGGGCCCAGATCGTTACCCGTTCGGGGGACCACACCCTGGCCGTCAATGATTTTCACCGCTGGGCCGGCCCCCTGGATGAGGAGATTCAGCGCGTACTGGTGGTGTCGATCACCAAGGCCCTGCCGGGTGCCGAAGTGCTGCCCTACCCCTGGGGGCGCCGACGAAATCCCACCCATCAGCTTGGTCTCACGGTTCAGCGCTTTGATGGCCAGCGCGAGGGGGCCGTCCATCTGCGGGGCGTCTGGCAGCTGAATTGCCGCTCCGATCCCGGGCAGAACCGCAGCCAGGCGTTCGACATCTCAGAACCGGTCCCCGTTGCGACCATGCAGGCCCTGGTGGCGGCCCAGAACCGGGCGCTGGCCGTTCTGGCCGGCCAAATGATCGACGCCTTGTGCGCCCTGCCCGAGGGGGGCGCTTCTCCCTGAAAGGGGCCGCCTCTGCGCCCGTCCCCGGACCCGTCCGAGGCCGCATTCCACTGCCAGTGTTAGGAGCTGCACATGACAACGCATTACGACACCCTCGTCATCGGTACCGGTACCGCCGGCTATACCGCCGCCTATCGGCTGGCTGCGGCGGGTCAACGGGTGGCCGTGGCGGATCGCCAGGCCTATGGCGGCACCTGCGCCCTGCGCGGCTGTCAGCCCAAGAAGTATCTGGTGGCCGCCGCCGAAGCCCTTGAGCGCGCCGAGGCCTTGGTGGACCGCGGCATTGCGGCGGCACCGCGGCTGGTGTGGGCCGATCTACAGCGGGCCAAGCGCCAGTTCACCGATCCGGTTCCGGACGAGACCCGCGCCGGCTTCGAGGCGGCGGGCATCGCCACCCTGGACGGGAATGCGGCATTTGTCGCCGAGGATACCCTCCAGGTGGCAGAGAACCGCTTCACCGCCGATCATTTTCTCATCGCCACGGGCGCCGTGCCGCGAGCGCTGACGATACCCGGCGCCGAATTGCTGCTCACCAGCGATCGATTTCTGGAACTGCCCCGTCTGCCGGAACGGATCCTCTTCGTCGGCGGTGGCTATATCTCTTTCGAGTTCGCCCATGTCGCCGCTCGGGCCGGAGCAGCGGTCACGATTCTTCACCGCAACGATCGGCCCCTTGCCCCGTTCGACATCGACATGGTGGCAGCGTTGCTGACCGCCACGGCGGCGGCCGGCATTCGGGTGGTGCTGAACGCGGCCGATATTCACATTCAGGCCGAGGGCGGGGGGCGGCGCGTCGCTTGGATCGGTGACGCCGGTTCAGATAGCTGCGTCGTCGATGCCGCCTTTCATGGGGCCGGACGTTTGGCGGCGGTCGACGGCCTCAATCCCCAGACCGGCGGCATCGCGGTTTCCACCGGCGGGGTCATCGTGAAGAACACCCTGCAGAGTGTTTCCAATCCGCGTGTGTACGCGGTGGGGGACGCCGCCGACACGCCCTATGAACTGGCGCCGGTGGCCGATCGGGAGGCCGAGGTGGCGGCGCGCAACATTCTCCATGCCGACGGCGTCACCCTGGCGGGCGCCGTCGTGCCCAGCGTCGTCTTCACCCTGCCGCCCCTGGCGGCCGTGGGGCTCACGGAAGCGGCTGCCTGCGCACAGGGAGCGGCAATGGACGTTCGTCAGGGCAGCGCGGCGCACTGGCCGTCCTCCCGCCGCATCGGGCAGCAGCACGCCAGCTACAAAGTGCTTCTCGATCCCGATTCGGGGTCGATCCTCGGCGCCCATCTGCTGGGGCACGCTGCCGGAGAGATGATCAATATCTTCGCGCTGGCCATGCAGCAGCAGATCACCGCCGCCCAACTCAAGGCCATGCTCTGGGCCTACCCGACCCACGTCTCCGACATCAAGTACATGCTCTGATGAGGCGCCGACAGTCAGGTCGGCCGTTTTGCTAGCCCGCCACGATCCGGCGGAGGCGACGTTCCAGATCGGGGTCGATGGGGGGCGGTGCATACCGCTCCAGGATGCGGTGCACGGCCTCGCGGGCGGCCAGGGCGGCGGTATGGCACTCCCGGGCCCATCGCTCGTAGGTCTGGCGGCAGAAAACGGACGGGTGGTAGAATTCGGTGCGGAAGTGGTCGAAGGTGTGCTTTTGGGTGACAAAATTGCCCCGCGGGCCCACGGCCTGGATGACCTCCACGGCGAGCGTCTCGGCGTTGACGGGAATGGGCTGGCAGTAGCGCAGGACGTAGTTGGCCAGTTCGGCGTCGAGCACCAGTTTTTCACAGGAAGCCGCGGCGAAGCTGGCCAGATGGCCGCAGCCGGGCAGGTAATTGATCTTGGCCCGTATGGCGCTGGTGACGTTGAACATCGCCTCGGCACCGGCCTGGAAATCGCTGATCTGCGAATCGGTCAGGCCGATGTTGCCCCGGGTGAGCAGGTCGAAGGATTTGGCGATCTGGGCCGCCCCGACCTCCATGACGCGGGCCTCGGGAGACCCATAGGCAACCCCCATGGTGCGCATGTCTGAACTGGCCGGAAAGGTGGAGTAGAAGACGGGCAAACCGGGGCGCACCAATTGGGTCACCACCAACAGACCGAGGAACTCGCTGTGCTGGAGGGTCAAGGTGCCGGCCAGGGTGCAGGGACCGGTGGAGCCGGCCGCCGGCGTGGGGGAGATGCAGATGGCGATGCCGTGCTCGGCCAATCGGAGCAGGCTATCGCCCTGGTCCCGGCTGAGCATCAGCGGCGAGATGGCGTTGATGGTGGCGTGGGCGTAGGCCAGGCCCCTCTCGGCGTCGGTCTGCATCGCCTGGGGCGTTGTATCGAAGGCGGCGCAGAGAAGTTCGATGCTGGTTGCATCCAGGGCGATAACGGGTTTGTCGCTGTAGAGCAGCTGCGCCGCCAAGAGGAAGGGGTACAATTGTGACGGCGGGATATCGCCGGGAATCACCAAGTTGCCCAATATGGTGATGACATCGAGGTTGTGGGCCAGCTTGAAGATGTTGGTGCAGTCCGCCGCTGTGGCGTTTCGGCGCGTTCCGTCGGGCTCCATCATGAATACGGCACCGCGGCCGGTACCGACCCCGCAGGTGTCGCGGTCAAAAACGACATTGCGCTCAGGGTTGCGGGCCAAGAGCGTAAACGCTCTTCCCGCCGTTTCAAGGGCGCGCTGAATATGGTCTTCGCCGAAGAAGACGATAGGGCCGTCGGTTTTAAAGCCATGCTGCCGCATGAGGGTTTGGACAGCGGGCGATTCGAAGTGCATACCCGTTTGGCTGAGGATCTGTACGGCGGCAGCATGGATAGCCGCCACATCCCACATCTGCAGCGGTTGCAGGCGATCGTTGACTTGCTCCATGGGCCACCTCTTTCACCAATGCCCGTCTGCTGCGGCCATCATCCCTCGGGATGCGATCTGGCGGGGTCCTTCTTGGGGTGGCCAGAGATAGCACACAACCAAAGGCCTATCAACAGAATAGAGAATCGGTGCCCGAGCATCAAACTGGCAATGGGGTTTACTTCTGATACGCCCTTGCTCGGAAACGCAACTCGGGTATCGGTTGGCGCCTGCGGGCCATTGGGATTCGGTGGCCGGCGGGGAGGGGTGAAAGGAGATCTGTTTCGGCCATGAAACTGGGACTGCACACCTATAGCCTCAACCTGCACGGCATCGGCCAAGCCTGGGCCGACTTTCGCCTGCCCTGGCCCCGTCAATTGAGCAGCTTCGCCTTATTGGACCGCCTGGTAAGCTGGGGTCTGGAGGGGGTTCATCTGGATGATGGTGTCCTCGAATCCCTCGAACCGGCATTTCTAAAAGAGGTGGGGGCCGCCGCCGCCGAACGCGATCTGTACGTTGAGTATAACTTCTCCATGGACTTTGGCGGCTTCGGGATCGGCATCCAGCATGATCTCGACGAGGCCATTGAAACGGCCCGGCATCTGGGGGCCGACGTGGTCAAGGTGAGCATGGATCTGCGCCGGCCGCGACCGGTTGCGGCCAGCCGCTTTCATCCGCAGGTGGTCGCTCAGATGACGGCCTTTGCCGAACAGCTGCAAGCCGCCGCCCCTCACGCCGCCGATGCCGGTGTGAAGCTCGCCGTGGAGAATCACTGCGATACCTTTTCCGAAGAGATTCTCTGGCTCTTGGATCGGGTGGATCGGCCCGAAGTGGGGGCCTGCATCGACACGGTCAACGGGCTGCACGTGATGGAGGATCCCATGGCGGCCATCCGCAACCTGGCGCCACGGGCCTACACCAACCACTTTCGCGACGACCGCATCGTCTTCCAACGCTATGGGTTCAAACTCGTCGGCACCGCCGTGGGTGAGGGCGACATCGATATGCGCCGGGCTTACGAGCTCTTCCGGCGTCACTCCGCCATGCAGCGCATCAACATCGAAACCGAGATGGAGATCCCCTTGGACGATATGCGGAGCGCTCTGGCCGCGGAAGTGGATGCCGTATTGCGCAGTATCCGCTATTGCCGGGATGTGCTGGGTATCGGTAGGGCGCTCTGACGACGATCCGGTGCCTCATGGCGGCGGCGCTGGTTCGGACGGCATCAGTTCCCGCTTGACAACAGTGGCAGGAACCAATATTTGTATGTACAAACAAAATAATTGATAACCCCCATCGCTGAAAGGAGCCATCTCCCATGAAACCGATCGGACCGGTCAACGCCCTCTATCCCATGCCCACCACCCTGGTGGGCTCCACGGTCGCAGACAAGCCCAATTTCTTGGCGGTTGCCCATGTGGGCATCCTCAATCATGGCACCCCCCAATACCTCTCCATCGGCCTCTCCAAGTCCCACTATTCCAACCAGGGCATCCGTGCGCAGCAGTGCTTCAGCATCTGTTTGCCAAACGAGGCGCTCATGGTGGCGACCGACTACTGCGGCATCATGACGGGCAAGAAGACCGACAAGGCGGCCCTCTTCGATCTGTTCTACGGCACCTTGGAGACCGCCCCCATGATCCGCCAGTGCCCGGTGAACATGGAGCTCAAGCTGCACGACGTGTTGGACTACGATACCCATGAGATCTTTGTGGGTGAACTGGTGGAGACCTATGCATCGGAAGCGGTGCTCACGGACGGCAAGATCGATCTGACACGTCTCAAGCCGCTGCTCTTCGACATGGCCAGCATCCAATACTTTGGCCTGGGCGATCCCCTTGGCCGCTGCTGGAACGTGGGCAAGGCGCTGAAGCGTCAATGATGCCTGTAGCGTAGCGGTCATCTCCCCCGCGCCAACGCGGAGCGCTGGCGCGCCGGGTCCTGGCCGTCTCATCCGGCGAGGACCCGCGTGGGGAGACCATCCTTGGTGGTCGAACTTTTTGCTTGACCGCAATAGAAGATACCCTTAGAGTTCAGTCTACTTCATGCATCATCAGCGTTTCGTGATCACTACCGCTTGATTGAGGTGCCGCATGACCTGCCAGCAATCCGCTGCCGCCGCGACCGGGACAGTCCTGGCGCGGACCGATCCCTGACAGAGGGGGGATCGGTAAACAGAGCGCCATGGGCTGTCTGACCAGAAGGTCCGACCGCAAGGCCCGTGGCGCACTTCTCACGCCCGGGGCCGAAAGCTCCGGGTTTTTGTATTTTGGAGGGAGGAACGACGATGGGGGAAGAGTTTCAGATTCGATTCGCCGACCGCATGAGCCAGCTGCCGCCCTATCTTTTCGGGATGATCAACAAGCTCAAGATGGAGAAACGCTGGAAAGGTGACGACGTCATCGATCTGGGGATGGGCAACCCCGTGGATCCAGCGCCAGATGCTGTTACCGAGAAGCTCTGTGAAGTGGCCAGTGATCCCAAAACCCATCGCTATCCCATCGCCGGTGGGATGCCCCATCTGCGGCGTGAGATCGCCAATACCTACGCCCGAGACTACGACGTCCATGTCGACCCCGACCAGGAAGTGATCTGCACCATCGGCTCCAAGGAGGGCCTTTCCCACCTCAGCCTGGCGCTGGTGGGTCCGGGCGACACCGTGCTGGTGCCGGCACCGGCGTTTCCGGTCCACATATACGCCACCATCATCGCCGGCGGCAATGTGATCCGAATTCCGCTCGAGTCCGACGAAGCCTTCCTCGCGCACATCCACCGGATGTGCACGGCCCTCTTCCCGCGGCCCAAGCTGCTCATTCTCAACACCCCCCACAACCCCACCGCCACTCTGGGATCGCTCGGGCTCTTCGCTGAGATCGTGGCCATGGCCAAACGATTCGGCTTCATGGTGCTGCATGACTTCGCCTACGCCAAGATCACGTTCGACGATTACACGGCCCCCAGTTTTCTGCAGGTGCCCGGCGCCATGGATGTGGCGGTGGAGTTCGGCTCCTTCTCCAAAACTTACAATATGGCCGGCTGGCGTCTTGGTTACTGCCTGGGCAACCGTCAGATCGTGCAAGGCCTGGCGCAGATCAAAGGCTATTACGACTATGGCATCTTCTCCGCCATTCAGGTGGCCGGCATCGTGGCCATGCGCGAGTGCGACGAGGCGGTCAGCGCCCAGGTCAAGCTCTATCAGGAACGCCGTGACACCATGGTCCGGGGATTGGAATCCATGGGCTGGCCGGTGACGGTGCCCAAGGCCGGCATGTTCTTATGGGTCAATCTGCCCGAGCCGTTTGACCGAATGGGTTCGATGGACTTCGCCATGAAGCTCATGGATATCGGCAATGTGGCCGTGGCGCCGGGGATCGGTTTTGGCGAGGAGGGCGAGGGGTACCTCCGGCTGGCATTGGTGGAGAACGAACATCGCATCCGCCAGGCGCTGCGGCAGATGCGGCGCGCCCTGCCCGAGATGGCGGCGGAACTGGGATGAAGGGGAGGGTGCGATGACCCATCCGGCCCTGCTCCTCGACCTGCCCAGGCTCGCCTATGGCGAAGCGCTGGATCTCATGCGCGCCCTGGTGGCGGCCAAAGTGGCCCATCACCTGCCCGAAATCCTGATCCTGCTGGAACATGAGCCCGTCCTCACCATGGGGCGTCGATCCGCAGAAGGGGATCTCAAGGTGAGCCGTGCCTGCCTGCAGGAGCAGGGGATCGATCTTCACCAGGTGGAGCGGGGGGGCCTGCTCACCTATCACGGTCCCGGTCAGTTGGTGGCCTACCCCCTGCTCGACCTTAAACGACTCAAGCTGGGCGTGGTCGATCTGGTGGGAGGTCTTGAAGCGGCCATCATCACGACCCTGGCCGCCTTCCAGGTGGAGGCCCGTCGGATCGCGGGGCAACGGGGTGTTTACGTGGGCGGCGACAAGATCGCTTCGGTGGGGATCGCCGTCAAACGCTCGGTGAGCTACCATGGCCTGGCGTTGAACTGCGAACCGAACCTGGGTCATTTCGATCTGATCACGCCCTGCGGCCTCAGCGGTGTGCGGATGACCTCCATGGCCGATCGTTTGGGCCGCTCCGTCCCCACCGCCAAGGTGCGTCCGGTGCTGGTGGATGCCCTGGCGGGCCAGTTTGGCCTGTCCCTCGAATCCGTGCAGATGGATCAGCTGCGAGACCTCCTGCAGGACGGGATCGGCCCTGGCGCCGCTCAAGTCACCTGGGCCGACGACCGATAGCAGAACCAACGGAGTTATTCCTGGGGCCGTCGGGTCAGGCCCTATCTGGTGCCATATCTGCCGGTGGTTGCCGGCCACAACGCTGTATATTTCTCACCATGCGGATCACCAAGCTGATTGAGGACGGACTCACGGTATTCACGGTGACGGGAGCGGTCAGCGCAGAGGAGATCGTCACTACCGCGGCCGAACACATGGCGGCACCCCAAACCCGTGACTCCATGTGGGATTTCACCCAGGCCTCCAGTGTCAAGCTCACCACCGCGGCGATAGAGGAAATCGCCCGCAACCTGAGCCCCCACGCCGCTCACATCAACGGTGGCCGGGTCGCTCTGGTGGGTAGTGGCGGGATCCAGGTCGGCCTTGGCAAAATGTTCAAAGCCTTCGCCACCCTGGCCGGTTTGCCTTACGAGTATCGGGTGTTTCGGAACCGCGCCCGGGCCGAGGCGTGGCTGAAGAGCGCAATGGTGTAAGCCGTCCGCTCAAACACCGTCGATCCCGCAGCAGTTCCTGCCCCTCCCACCAACGGACCGTACCCTACCGCCATCAGCGGCCATTTTTTAGTGGCGCCGCTTCCGTCCGTTCACGATACTGCTCAGCGGAGCGCATCGTAGAATTTGAGGCCTGCCCCGTGGGCCATGGGCGGTGAATGCCCAGACCTGCCGTTAGCGCTCTTCGCAGCGGCGCATGTCGTTATGGCTTTTGATTTCGTTGAGGATGAAATTGCGTTGAAGGGCGTCGGCCAACGCCGCCGCCGTGGGCGGGATGCCGGTGGTTTCGGTGATAAAGTGCGCCAATTTGGTGTGGGCGGACTGGCGGGCGCTGCGCGGTAGACGGGCTGACGTCACAGGGTCAGTCCTCGTCCGCATCCAGTGGCAGGCCGCACTCCTTGCAGCGGCCGTCTGACCCGATGACGCCGATACAGCTTTCATCCCGACAGAGGATGCGCTCCTCCCAATGGGTGCCGTCATCATCCTCATCGGATTCCGCCGCTGCAGCTTCATCCGCCGGTTCCGCATCCTCTATGTCGAGGAGGTCATCTGAAGCCAGGGCGAGATCATCGTCGTCGCCATCGACAGCGGCGTCCGGATTTCCGGCATAGGGCTTGCCGCATTCGTTGCAGCGACCATCGGGGCCGATGATGCCGATACAGGCTTCATCACTGCAGAGGGTTCGCTCTTCCCACTCGTGGTTGCTATTGTCGGAGCTCTCAGATGTCATCGCCGTTTCCCTTGTGTGGTGACTGTGGGCCATTTTGGTCAGAATTCAGATAGCATATGCATTCTTGGCCTGCAATCGGCATCCGACCGGTTTGACTAAAGCCCGAAGCTTAATTATATCTTGGGCACCAGTGCCGATCTCGTTCGGGATCGGCCGGCATCCGTTGCTCTGGAGCTATTCCTGCGGAAAGGTAGTGCATGCAGATGAGAATTGCCAAGGTCAAACGCAACGACCCCTGTCCCTGCGGCAGCGGCAAGAAATACAAGAAATGCTGTCTGGGAAAACCCGCCACCGTGCGCCGGGACAACGACCTGGCTTACGCCCGCCGACACCGCATCCGATTGAAGAGCGCTGCAGAGGTTGACGGTATTCGTCGATCCGGTGAACTGGTTATCGAACTGCTTGACCTGGCCGAATCTCTCATCCGGCCGGGAATCACCACCGGTGAGCTGGACGAACGACTCCATGCCCACACCCTCGCCATGGGCGCCATACCGGCGCCACTGAACTATCGCGGCTTTCCCAAAAGCATCTGCACCAGCGTCAACGAAGTGATCTGCCATGGCATTCCAGGAGAACGGGTGCTGGCCGATGGGGATATTGTCAACGTGGATGTGACGCCCATTTTGAACGGCTTCTACGCCGACGCCAACAAAACCTTCTTTGTGGGGAGCCCCCGTGCGGACGCCCGCAAGATCGTCGATGTGGCGCGCACCTGCCTGCGTCTCGGGATGGAAGCAGTAAGTCCGTCGGCCACCATCGGTGATATCGGCCATGCCATTCAGCAATACGCCGAG
Source organism: Desulfosarcinaceae bacterium (assembly GCA_030066015.1). GTDB lineage: Bacteria > Desulfobacterota > Desulfobacteria > Desulfobacterales > Desulfosarcinaceae > JASJCL01. The sequence continues at coordinate 17,486 of JASJCL010000105.1, forward strand.
GCACAGGCGTGCTCTGTGGTGCGCGAATTTGTGGGGCACGGCGTCGGCCTGGATTTTCACGAATCTCCCCAGGTACCCCACTACGGCCATCGGGGGGACGGCTTGCGTCTAGTGCCGGGTATGGTGTTCACCATCGAACCGATGATCAATCTGGGCGGCCATGCCCTTTACATTAAGCCCGACAAGTGGACGGCGGTCACCGCCGACGGTAGTCTTTCGGCGCAGTTTGAGCAGACCATTCTGGTGACGGAAGAGGGGTTCGAGAGTCTGACCCCCTATCCGCTCTGACACCGTCACGACGGACCCGCTTCCCTCAGGTGTGGCCGAGTCCCTGCGACCAAGCCCAGAGCATGATGGCCAGGGCGGCGCCGGTCGCCATGGCCTGTCCCCACACAGAGGCCGCCGGCCGGCCGCTGAAGGCGGCCGCAGCGCCAATTCCCAGACCGACCAGTAAACCGAAGAGGTGGGCCAGCAGATCGGTTCCCGGTGCACTTCCCATGAACGCCAGAAAACCCAGTCCACCGGCTACCGGGGCCCATCGCCGCCAATTGGCATCCCCCGCCAAGCGCTTTCGATAGAGGTTGGCGGACACCAGAATCCCCAAGGCACCGAAGACGGCGGTCGATGCCCCCACCGAGAGGTGGGGCCCCATGACCAGGTGGGGGGCGTTGCGCACCCAAGCATTGAGGTAATTTCCCCCCATCCCACTGAGCAATACCATCAGCCACCCCCAGCCATGCCCAAAACGGCGACAGACGAAGGGGCCGAACAAGATCAGGGCGGCCACGTTGCTGAGCAGATGGGCGGGTGTGGTATGCAGGAGGAGCGCTGTTACACACCGGTAGAGTTCTCCCGAACGGATCCGTCGATCCATGGCGCCGTAGGCCTCAAAAAAGAGTGATCGGTCCGGCTCGAGAGAGATCAACAGGTGGAGGAGGGCCAGGCCACCGGCGATGATGAGGCTGGACCAGATGACCAATTGCTGCTGCGAGGAACCGGCGACACCGCCGTCTTCTATAGCGCGCGCCGCCTGGCGCGCCAATTGTCGCCGGGCAAAGGGCGCATGGGGTGCCGCAACCCAGATGGTCGCCCGGCCACGCCGATAGTCGATCTGGTGGACGATCTGGCGATTGGTGAGGACACGATCGAGAGCGGCCGCCTGATCGCGGGATACCCCGCTGGCCACCTGGACCAAGGGCGCGGACCGCTCATCGGACGGTTGCCTGTGGTCGGGCCTGGGGGTCAGCTCGGAGATGGGTCTTTTTCCACATCTTCCGCAAACCGCTCGCATTGCCGGCACCAGATGCGCAGAGGGCTCTGGCGGAAGATGGTCTGGCACAGGTCGCGGTAGTATGCCAAATCGGTGTCTCTGGGACACCGGATCACTTCTTTATCCAAGTTCTTTTCCAGTCTAATGGGTGCTGATCGGCATGCGCGGGCGCAAAGGGCTAGTTCTCGATGTCGGTCTCACCGTTGGTGTCGTCGGCGCCATTGACGATTTCGTCTGCCCCGTCGTCGTTTGCGGGATCCTCCGCATCTGCTGCAGCGCTCTCGGCAGCGGCGGCCGCTGTGCGGCGCATCGCCTCCCTGCGACGCTCCTTGCGCTGACCGGTTTTG
>JASJCL010000106.1 GCA_030066015.1 Desulfosarcinaceae bacterium
ACGATACCGCAAACGTTTGCGGTATCGTTTGCAATTCACTTGGAGAGCGGAGATGGCCCAAATTACCATCAAGGATATTGCCCGCAAACTCAATCTCTCCGCTTCCACCGTTTCGCGCGCACTGCGCAATCATCCTGACATCAGTGCCGAAACCAAGCGCAAAATCGTCGCCCTGGCAGAGCAATACGACTATCACCCCAACAGCATTGCCCAGAGCCTGCAGACCCGCAAGTCGCGCACCATTGGCATCATTGTGCCGGAGATCAAGCACCATTTCTTCTCCTTCGCCATCAGCGGCATCGACGAGGTGGCCTATGAGGCGGGCTATACGATCATGGTGTGCCAAAGCAACGAGTCGTATGCGCGTGAGGTGATCAATACCCAGGCCCTGCTCTCCCATCGGGTTGCCGGACTGCTGGTGTCGATCTCCCAGGAAACCCGCAAGGTCGACCATCTCAACCGGGCCGTTCGCCGTTCCGTGCCCCTGGTGCTCTTTGATCGCATCAGTGATGAGCTGCCGGTGAGCAAGGTGGTGGTCGACGACTACCGGGGCGCCTATCAGGCCACCACCCATCTGATCCAGCAAGGCTATCGGCGCATCGCCCACCTGGCAGGCCCCGACTTCATCTCCATCGGCAAACAGCGCTTCAAGGGCTACCACGACGCCCTCGTGGACGGCGGGCACCCCTTCGACCCCGCTCTCGTGGTGGCGGGGGGCTTCAAGGAGCGCGACGGCGCCGCCGCCGCGGCACGCATTTTGACGTGGCCGACCCGCCCCGACGCGCTCTTCGCGGTGAACGACCCGGTGGCCATCGGCGCCTTCATCCGCCTCAAGGAGGCCGGACTGGCCATTCCGGCCGACATGGCGGTGGTGGGTTTCTCCAACAATCCCATATCGAGCTACATCGAACCGGCACTCACCACCATCGATCAGCCGGCGTATGACATCGGCAAGGCCGCCGCCAGCCTGCTCTTGGCGCAGATCCAATCCGATGGAGCGAATTGGGCGCCTGCCGTCAAGACCTTTCCCACCCATCTGATCGTTCGCAAATCCACCTAGCGGGGGTGGTTTGGGTGGCCGGCCGCAGAGGGTTGCGGCAAACCTCGATCTGAGTTCACCACAACCGCGGATCAGCGAGAGAAATGGACTTCAGCCTGAAAAATCACCCCCATCGGCGTCACAACCCGCTCACCGGGCAGTGGGTCTTGGTGTCGCCGCACCGGGCCAAACGCCCCTGGTTGGGACTGGAGGAGTCTGCAGAGCGGACGCACCGCCCTGAGTACGATCCCGAGTGCTACCTCTGCCCCGGCAACACCCGTGTGGGCGGCGAAACCAATCCAGTTTACGAGGGCCCCTTTGTCTTCACCAATGATTTTCAGGCCCTGCTGCCCGATACACCCCAGTCGCCGTCGCCATCGACCGAGGATCCGCTCCTGCGCTCGCAGGCGGTGCGCGGCACCTGCCGCGTGGTCTGCTACTCGCCCCGTCACGATCTGTCCCTGAGCGCTCTGCAGCCGGGGGAGATGAGGGCCGTGGTGGATGTTTGGGCGGATGAGGTTGAACGTCTGGGCGGCCGTTATCGCTGGGTTCAGGTGTTTGAAAACCGAGGCGCTGCCATGGGCTGCTCCAATCCCCATCCCCATGGTCAGATCTGGGCCAGCGATTTTCTGCCGCAGGAGGCGGAGCGCGAAGACCGCTGTCAGGCAGACTACTACCGCCGGCACGGGGAGACCCTGCTGAGCGCTTACCTCGATAGAGAACGGCGCAATGGCCTCCGCGTCATCAGCGAAAACAGGGACTGGCTTATCCTGGTGCCCTTCTGGGCGGTTTGGCCGTTTGAAACCCTGGTCATCCCCAAGCAGGCGGTGCCCCGCCTGCCGGACGTGGACGCCGAGGCGCGAGACAGCCTGGCGGCCCTGCTGACGCGTTTGCTGAGCGCTTACGATCGGCTGTTCAATTGCGGCTTCCCCTACTCGATGGGATGGCACGGTGCACCCTCTGGCAATGGAGAGGCAAACCACTGGCACCTCCACGCCCACTTCTATCCGCCCCTGCTGCGCAGCGCCACCGTCAAGAAGTTCATGGTCGGATATGAACTGCTGGCCGAGGTCCAACGGGACCTGACGGCGGAGCAGGCCGCCGCGCGACTGCGCCGATGCTTTGCCAATGCGGAAGGGAGCTGACGCGACATGCAATCCACCCATTACCAGAACTGCATCGATGCCTACCGAACGGTCTACGGTGGAAACCCGACCCACGTCGTGCGGGCCCCGGGACGGGTCAATCTCATTGGTGACCATACAGACTACAACGACGGCTTCGTCCTGCCCATGGCCATCGATCGCTGGGTGTGGATCGCGCTGTGCGGACGCCGGGATGGCCAGATCCATCTGCGCTCCATGGAGATGGCCGCTTCAGCGGTCGTCGATCTGGGGCGTCTTGCAACACCGCAGAAAGGCTGGGCCGCCTACGTGGAGGGGGTTGCGTGGGCCCTCCGGCAGGCGGGGTTCCCGCTTTCGGGCTGGCAAGGGGTTCTCCTGGGAGAGGTCCCCATGGGTGCCGGCCTCTCCTCTTCGGCAGCATTGGAGATGGCCGTGGCGCGGGCCTTTGCCACCGTTTCCGGTTTTCCCTGGGAGCCCAAATCGATGGCGCTCGCGGGTCAACGGGCGGAAAACGAGTGGGTGGGAATGAACTGCGGGATCATGGACCAGCTCATTTCGGCGGCGGGCCAGGCCGACCATGCCCTCTGCATCGATTGCCGTGAACTGACCTACGAAGCGGTCCGCCTCCCGCCGGAGACGGCTATCGTGGTCTTGGATACGGCCACCCAGAGAGGGCTGGTGGACTCGGCCTACAACCTGCGTCGCCATCAATGCGAAGCCGGCGCCGCTGGCTTCGAGGTGGCCAAACTACGCGATGTCTCGCCCGCCTCACTGGCGGCCGGCATCGGCGAACTGGATGGAGCGATCGGGCGCCGGGTGCGTCACGTGGTTTCGGAAAACCAGCGGACCCTGTGGGCGGCGGCGGCGATGCGGGCGGGTGACGCCCGGCGTCTGGGTGAGCTCATGGTCGCCAGCCACACCAGCTTGCGGGACGATTTTGAGGTGTCAAGCCCCGCCCTGGATCACATGGTCGCGAGCGCACTGGAGAATGACGGGTGCTTGGGCGCCCGCATGACGGGAGCCGGCTTCGGCGGCTGCGCCGTGGCCCTGGTGGCTGCGGAAGCGATGGAGGCCTTCATCCCGTCCGTCGCGGTCGCATACAGGGCGCGCATGGGTACGACGCCCCGGATCTACCCCTGTCGAGCATCGGCCGGGGCCGAACAGATTTGGGCGCATGATGAGATGGGCGAATGAGGAGGTGACCAGAGATGGCGCAGGTGATTCTTGAAAATGTCGTCAAGCGTTACGGGGAGGTGGAGGTGGTCCATGGGATCGATTTGACCGTCCAGGACCGCGAATTCGTTGTCCTCGTGGGACCTTCGGGGTGCGCCAAGTCCACCACGCTGCGAATGGTGGCCGGTCTGGAGGAGATCAGTGCGGGGACCATCCATATCGGTGACCGGGTGGTGAACGAGGTCCCGCCGAAAAATCGGGATGTCGCCATGGTGTTTCAGGACTACGCGCTCTACCCCCACATGAGCGTCTACGACAACATGGCTTTCAGTCTCAAGATGCGCAGGACCGCGCCGGAGGAGATTCGCAACCGTGTCCAGGAAGCCGCCGACATCCTTGGACTGGACGACTTTCTGGAGCGGCGACCGGCAGCGCTTTCGGGCGGCCAGCGTCAGCGGGTGGCCATGGGACGCGCCATCGTGCGCAATCCATCGGTCTTCCTGTTCGACGAGCCACTCTCCAACCTGGACGCCAAGCTGCGCACCCAGATGCGCACCGAAATCAAGAAGCTGCATCTCAAGCTCAAGACCACCACCATCTATGTGACCCATGACCAGGTGGAGGCCATGACCCTGGCGGACCGCATCGTCATCATGCGCGACGGTTACATCATGCAGGTGGGTACCCCCATCGAGGTTTACGAGAAACCGGCCAACCGCTTCGTGGCCACCTTCATCGGCAATCCGTCCATGAATCAGATCTCCGCAACGGTCAGCGGCAATGGTGCCGGACCGACCCTGCGGCTCGGGAAACTGGAACTGCCGGTGCCGGATGGGGGCCGCTATCAGCTGGTAAAGGACCAGAACGTTACCATGGGGCTGCGGCCAGAGGCCTTCAGCATGGTGCAGGGCGGCAGCCATCTGCCCGCCGAGTGGTGTTTCGATGGGGAGATCGTCGTGGCCGAGGTGATCGGCGGCACCTCCCTAATCGAGATCATGATCGAGGGGGTACCCCTGATGGCGGAGATCGACGGGCGCATCCTGCCCAAACCCGGAGAGCGCCTGCGATTCGGCCTGGACCTGAATCAACTGCACCTCTTCGATGAAAAAACTGGCCATGCGCTGGGTCACTGACATCACATCCGTTCGCAAACGGGCAACGCAAGGAGGAAAAACCATGAAAAAAGGATTGGCAGCACTTACCCTGTTCGCAATGCTACTGGCCGCCAGCGCTGTTTTCGCCGGCAAGCTGATTATCAACAGCGACACGTCCGATCCAGCGCCCAAGGCCGCTTTCCAGGGGATCGTGGAAGATTTCAAGAAGGCCCATCCCGACATCGATGCCCAACTCAACATCTACGACCACGAAAGCTATAAGACCTCTATTCGCAACTGGCTCTCCACCCAAGCCCCCGACGTGGCCTTCTGGTATTCGGGTGAGCGGATGAAGACCTTCGTGGAACGCGGTCTGGTGGAGCCCATCGGCCACATCTGGGATGCCAACAACCTCCACGATAAGATGGCCTCAACCCGCAGCGGCGTGACCTTCTCCGGCAAGCAATATGGTCTGCCCTATACCTATTATCAATGGGGGGTCTACTACCGAAAAGATATCTTCGAGAAACACGGGTTGGCCGTGCCCACCACCTGGGAGGAATATCTGGCGGTCTGTAAAACGCTCAAGGAGAACGGCGTCGCCCCCATCGCCATCGGTACCAAGTTTCTCTGGACGGCCGCCGGCTGGTTCGACTACCTCAACCTGCGCATCAACGGTCTGGATTTCCATATGCAGCTCATGGCCGGCGAGATACCTTACACCGACCAGCGTATCAAAGATGTCTTCGCCAAGTGGCAGCAGCTGGTGGAACCGGGTTACTACCTGGACAACCACACGTCCTACTCCTGGCAGGAAGCCCAGCCCTTTCTCTATCAAGGCAAGGCCGCCATGTATCTGATCGGCAACTTCATCACCCCCATGTTCCCCGATGAGGTTAAAGCGCACATGGGCTTCTTCCAATTTCCCAAGATCAATCCCGACGTGGACTTCTATGAGGACGCCCCCACCGACATCCTCCTGATTCCGGCCAAGGCCAAGAATAAAAAGGATGCCGCTACCTTTCTGAGCTTCATCTCCCGGCCGGAAAACATCCGTAAGCTCAACGACACCCTGGACCAGCTCCCCACGCACAAAGACGCCGGCGTCAAGGACAACTACTACCTCAACATCGGCAACGAAATGCTTTCCAAGGCCGGCGGCACGGCGCAGTTTTACGACCGTGACACCAAGCCCGAAATGGCCAAGATCGGCATGAAGGGCTTCCAAGAGTTCATGGTCAAACCCGACCGCCTGGAGAAGATTCTCGAACGGATCGAGAAGGGACGCAAACGCATCTATAAAAAGTAGTCATTCGCAATATGAGGGTTAAGGCGTAGGTCAGGTTGCACCGTTCGGCGCTGCCTGACAAACCACTGACAGGAATCTCGCGACGCCCGCAGCCTGACCTACGACGATGCAATCAGTTGCAGCACCCCAACCCTTGCATTTGGCTAACCGGGGTTCCGGCCCCGGTGATCATCACCAACCCAAGCACCGTGGAGTATCACCATGCGGGATTTCTGGGAAAACCATCAGCTCAAGATCGTGCCCTGGATGCTGCTGACGCCGGCCCTGATCATGTTTTCGATCTACGTCATCTACCCCATCATTCAGAGCCTTTCGCTGAGCTTTTTTGAATGGGATGGGCTGGCCGACGAGAAAACCTACATCGGTTTCGGCAACTACCTGGAACTCTTCGACGACGACGTCTTCTGGACCTCCTTAAAAAACAACCTGATCTGGGTCATCTTCTACCTGTTCTCGCCGCCCATCGGCCTGGCCATCGCCCTCTTCCTCAACCAGAAGGGGCTCGGTATGCGATTGGTGAAATCGCTTTTCTTCTTCCCCTTCGTTATCTCTCAAATCGTGGTGGGCCTGATGTTCACCTGGTTCTACGATCCCAGCTTCGGATTGCTCAATACCGTCTTGCAAGGCATTGGCCTCATCGAGGAACCGATCGCCGCCCTCTCCAGCGAACGCGGCGTGACCTATGCCATTGTCTTCGCCGGCTTGTGGCCCCAAATCGCCTATTGCATGATTCTCTACCTGACGGGCCTCAACGGCATCAGCAAGGGGCAGATCGAGGCGGCCTCTCTGGACGGTTGCAGCGGCTGGCGAATGCTCTGGCATGTAATTCTGCCGCAGCTGCGACCCGCCACCTTTATCGCCATCGTGGTGACGGTGATCGGCTCACTGCGCAGCTTCGACCTCATCGCCATCATGACGGCCGGCGGTCCCTACAACAGCTCGAGTGTGCTGGCCTTCTTCATGTACGAGCAATCCATCACCAACTACCGGATGGGCTACGGCGCCGCCATCGCCACGATCCTGTTCTTAATTATGTCGGTCTACATCGCCTATTTTCTCACCCGCATGCTTCAGCAGGAAAGGATCCGCTGATGTTCCCAACACCCATCGAAAAAGTGTCTCCGACCGCGCGGACCGCCTACCATGCGGGGGTGTGGGTTTCCCTGCTGCTCTGGCTGCTGCCCTTGGGCGCCATGTTCCTGACCAGTTTTCGCTCCCTCGCCGACATCAGCATGGGCAACTTTTGGGGCATCCCCAGCGAATGGATGATTATCGAAAACTACAGCGGCGTTTTTCAAACCACCCCCATGGGACGCTTCCTGCTCAACAGCCTGATGATCACCGTTCCCACGGTGGCCGGCGCCCTGGCGATCTCTTCCCTGGCGGCCTACGCACTAGCCAAGTATAACTTCAGGCTCAACATCGTCCTCTTCGCCATGTTCATCGGCGGGAACTTCATCCCCTTTCAAATTCTCATGATCCCGGTCCGCAATCTGACCATCGACCTGGGTCTCTACGACACCATTATCGGCCTGGTGCTCTTCCACGTGGCGTTTCAGGCGGGTTTTTGCACCCTTTTCCTGCGCAACTTCATCAAAGCCCTGCCCAATAGTCTGATCGAAGCTGCCCGCTGCGACGGCGCTGGCGAGTTCCGTATCTTCTTCGTCCTCATCCTGCCCCTGATCCGACCGGCCCTGGCAGCTTTGGCGGTGCTGATTTTCACCTTCGTCTGGAACGACTACTTCTGGGCCCTGGTGTTGGTTCAAAGCGACAGTGTCCGACCGGTCACCGCTGGTCTGGAAGCACTAAAGGGGCAGTGGCTGGCCTCCTGGCAGATGATCGCCGCCGGTGCCATCATCGCCGCCATTCCACCGGTGAGCATGTTCTTTCTCATGCAAAAGCACTTTATCGCCGGCTTGACCATGGGGGCCACCAAAGGGTAGATTGCGCCCAAGGGCTGAAGGGTGGCTCCTATCCCGGCGATACCCAGCGTGCGGCAGGTGCCGATTCAGCCTTACCCGTCGGCGTCATTCACCGATAACCGTCCCAGTAGTGCAACCGACTAGCGGCGCGTTCGCCCCCCGTAGCGCCGGCCGTTCTGGCTCCCCGCGATGGCCCCATCGCGGGGAGCCGTGTTTGAAAGAAGGGCTTCATGGCCTATCACCGACTCGATGGTCAGCGGACCTCTCTGGTATTCGATCTGCGCGGCGCGGTACCCGTCTGCTGCTACTGGGGCAGCCGCCTGGCGGATGATCTGCCCCTATCCGCCTTCGATCAACTCCATTGGCAACCGAAGCCACCGGCGGTGCTGGATGCGCCGGTGGGCCTTACCCTTCTTCCCGAAAACGGTCGCGGCTGGTGGGGGCAGCCGGCCCTGCGGGGCAGCCGCGCAGGGCGCCATTGGAGCAACGCCTTTACGCTGGCGGAATCCGATCTGGGCGCCGCTGCCGTCCGCTTCACCCTGGTCGACGCAGCGGCACAATTGACGGTTCAACTGAGGCTCGACCTCGATCGGGTTACCGACGTCCTCCGCCAGCGCTGTGTGTTGATCAATACCGGCACGCGCGACTACCACCTCGAATGGTGCGCCGCCGCCACCTTTCCCCTGCCGCCGGAAGTAAATGAGATTTTGATGTTCGAGGGGCGCTGGGCCAAGGAGTTCGGCGTGCGGCGGCAACCCTTCCCCACCGGCGCCCTCATCCAAGACAACACCCGCGGACGCACTTCCCACGCCGCCTTCCCGGGTGCAGTGGTTGGCCGGCAGGGCTTCGACGAGTCCGGTGGAACGGTTTACGGTTTTCACCTGGGCTGGAGTGGTAACCATCGCACCATTGTGGAGAGAACGAGCGAGGGCTGGCGACAGATACAGCTGGGTGAGCGGCTCATGCCCGGAGAGGTGATCCTAGGTCCGGGCCAGCGCTACCTCTCTCCGTCCGCCTACGCCTGCTGTGCCGAGGGAATGAACGAGTTGTCGGTGGCCTTTCATGGGTATATGCGGGCCCACATCCTGCCGACGCAGGTGGCCCGCACCCCGCGGCCGGTGCAGTACAACACCTGGGAGGCGGTCTATTTCGACCACGACCTGACGGTTTTAAAGGCGCTGGCCAGCCGCGCAGCCGCACTTGGCGTGGAGCGCTTTGTTCTGGATGACGGCTGGTTCAGCGGCCGCACGGACGACGGCCGCGCGCTGGGGGATTGGACGCCGGATCCCATGAAGTATCCGCAAGGTCTCGCTCCCCTCATCGACCACGTCAACCGCTGCGGCATGACCTTTGGTCTCTGGGCGGAACCGGAGATGGTCAGCCCTGACAGCGACCTCTATCGCCGCCACCCGGAGTGGGCCCTCAACCTCGATCCCCTGCCCCGGGCCACGGGACGCCACCAACTGGTGCTGGACCTGTCCCTGCCGGCGGTGAGCGACTACCTCTTTGACCGGCTGCACGCGCTCCTCGTTGCCCACCCGATTGTCTACCTCAAATGGGACATGAACCGCGATCTGACCACCGCCGGTCATGATGGGCGCCCGGCCCACCACGACCAGGTAACGTCCCTCTATGCCCTTATCGATCGCCTGCGGCAGGCGCATCCCGACGTGGAGATCGAGACATGCGCCTCCGGGGGTGCACGGGTGGATTTCGAAATCCTAAAGCGCACCCACCGGGTGTGGATCAGTGACAGTAATGATGCCTTAGAGCGACAGCAAATCCAGCGCGGCTTCAGCCTGTTTTTTCCGCCAGAGATCATGGGCTGCCACGTGGGGCCGACCCACAGCCACACCAGCGGCCGTACCCTTGGTCTGGATTTCCGTGGTATAACGGCCTTCGGCGGCCACCTGGGTCTGGAACTGGATCTGCGCACGTTGCGCCGTGGGGAGATCGACGACCTGAAAGCCCTTATCGCCATCCACAAAGCGCATCGCGACCTCCTCCATGGCGGCCGCCACCTGCGCCTAATGCCGTTGGATCCACAGCGCAGCGGATGGGGTGCTGTGGCCCTGGATCGGCGGGAGGCGATCTACGCCCTGATGCAGGTGGAAACACCGGCACCCGGCGCCTCCTTGCGGGTGACCTTACCGGGACTCGCACCGCAAACCCCATATCGCGTCAAACCGCTGCTGCCGGGGGTCGAGACAAGGACCGCTCGCACGCCGACGCCACCCTGGTATGCCGAGGGTCTTTTGGCCACCGGTGAACTCCTCGCCAAGGCCGGCCTGCATGTCGCCCTGCCCAATCCGGCCTCGGGCATGCTGCTCAAAGCGGTCGCGGAGGAAACCTAATCCAGGGCCGATTGGTGCTGGAGGATGGAAAACCGGTGGACAGCGTGACCGCGCAACGACCGGCACCTCTCCGCAGATATGGCCATCACCGTCAATACGCTCAGCTCACCATGGGCGAAGACCTACCTGGGAATCTCATGATCGGAACCTACTACTACCCGGAGCAATGGCCCTCTAAGGACTGGGCGGCCGACTTCAAACGGATGCGGGCCATGGGCCTTCGTCACGTCCACATGGCCGAGTTCGCCTGGGTCCAGTTAGAGCCCCGCGAAGGCGAGTTCAGGTTCGACTGGCTGGATGCGGCCGTCGACCTCGCCGAAGCAAACGACCTGGACATCATTTTGTGCACGCCGACGGCCACCCCACCGGTATGGGTGGCCCTGGATTATCCGGATGCACTCATGGTAAGGGCCAACGGCCGCCGGGTCACCCACGGGTCGCGTGCCCAGCGCTGTGTCAACGCGCCGGCTTTCAATCGGCTGGCGGGGCGCATAACCACCAAAATGGCGCAGCGCTATGGGCAGCTTGGACGGGTGATCGGCTGGCAGCTCGACAACGAAATCGGGCACTACGTCAACGCGCCTTGCCACTGTCCCGCCTGTGAGCGCGCCTTCCGACAATACCTGCAAGCGCGCTATGGGGAGATCGGCACGCTCAACCAGGCCTGGGGGACCGATTTCTGGTCCCAGAACTACGACAGCTTCGATCAGATAGCGCTGCCCAATCCGGAGACCCTGGCCTACCTGCCCAACGAGCACGCGCTGCTAGACTTCCGGCGCTTTTTCTCCCGTTCCCAGGCCCGCTTCCTGGAGCGCCAAGCGACCCTTCTACGACGCCATATCGCCGCCCGCGCCTGGGTTACCCACAATTTCATCGCTGGAGATAACCAGGTCCATCCCCGCCATGTGACGGGGGGATTGGACCTGTTCACCCTGACCCTCTATCCTGTCGCCGGCCGCTTCAGCGGACGGACGGGCGCGGAATGCTTCCGTATCGGAGATCCGATGGCGCTGGCCTTCCACCATGACTTCGCGCGCGGACACAATGGTCGCTGGGGGGTGATGGAGCAGCAGCCCGGCCAGGTGAATTGGGGGCCCCATAACTGCCGACCCTTCCCAGGGGCGGTTCGCTTGTGGCTGTGGACGGCCGTTGCCCACGGCGCCGAGCTCCTGGACACCTACCGCTTCCGCCAGCCGCGCTGCGGCTGCGAGCAGTACCACGCTGGCCTGATCCACTTGGACGGCACTTCGGTCACCGCCGGCGGGCGGGAATTCTCCCAGGTAGCCGCTGAACTCGAAACGCTGGCGGCGCTGGTGACGGCACCCACTTCCTCGGGAGCAAAGATGCAGCGGGCCGCCATCCTCCATGACTGGGAGAGCCTCACCGCCCTGGCCATCCATCCCCAGACGGACCGCTTCGATCCCGTCGCGGCCTGGCTGCGCTACTACGCCGCGCTCAAGCAGCTGGGCTTCGAAGTGGTGGTTCTCTCTCCGGAGCGCCGTCGGCCGCTCGATCTCAGCCGCTATGCCGTCCTCTGCGTCCCCTATGTGGATCTGGTGGCGCCGCAATGGTTGGCGGAATGGTCCCGGTACGTCGACGGCGGTGGGCACCTCATCCTCTCAGCGCGTTCGGCAACCCGCGATCGCAAAGGCCATTTTCCCAAAACGCGCTACGGCCAGTGGGTCATGGATCTGGTCGGTGCCCGCCTCGAGGGCTACGACGTTCTGCCGGTGGGACAACAGGGCCGCATCGCGCTGCCCGACGGCAGCACCCATCCCTGGGAGGTGTGGGCCGAGCAGTGGCAGCCGCCCGCCGATGCGGAGATTCTGGCCACCTTCGGCGACCAGTTTTACGCCGGCAGGGCGGCCGCCTTTCAGCGTGACCTGGGCGAGGGGCGGCTGAGTCTTATTGGCGTGGATGCCGCCGGCTTGACGGAGCGGCTGGTGCAGACCGCCATAATCTCGCGCCGGCCCGATCGCGTACCCTTGCCCGAGAACTGCCTCTTCCACACCCGCGGTGAATTGGGGATCTTCCTCAACTATGCGGATCGGCCGGTGCGGGTGCCGGATCACCTGCACCGTGGCGCTCCCCCCTTGGTGGGGGAGTTGAACCTGCCCCCGGCCGGGGTCTGTATCTGGCGGATCAGCGGGATCTCGCGTCCCGATGCAGGGGAAGCGTCTTGCTCTGACACCGGTGGGGTCTTATGATGATGCAAGGTTCCCCACCCGGCAGGCATCTGCCCAGCGAGGGCGGCCGGCCGGGACCTTTAGGCCACCACCGCACCGATCCAACCGAAGGGAGACGCCATGCGAATCAGCCGCCTTCTCACCGTATTGACGGTATGCCTCGCTGTCACCGCCGTGCATGCCCAGGACAACCGTCCGCTCCTGACCAGCGGTACTTTAGACCGTTATTTGAAGATCCTACCCGACCTTGCCGCGATGGCCAAAGCAGATGCGAACACCTTTGACATGCGCAACATGGACGCCATCAAGGGCTCTCAACTGGAGGGCAAATTCGCCCAATATCTGCAGAAGAACGGCTGGAAGATGGAGGAGTTCGTCTGGATCAGCCACAAAATCAGCAGCGGAATCGGCTATCTGATGGCCAAACCGGAGATGGAGAAGCTGCGCGCCGAGCTGATGGCCCAGAAGCAGGAGATCATGTCCGATCCCGACATGCCGGAAGCGACCAAACAGCAGATGCTGGCCATGATGGATCAGCAGTCTGGTGGACCTGGTGCGCTTATGGCCCGCCTGGACGCGGTTACCAAGGAACTGACGCCCAGCGAGCTGAAACTGCTGGAGGCCAACAAGGAGCGGATCATCACGGTTTATCGGGGGATCGGCGAGTGAAGCGGTGACGGCGGACAGCGGACACGGACGGTCAAACCGCCCGTGTCTCGCGCTGAAGTGCCGTCATGGGATCAATGCTGCTTGAGGTGGGAGAGGATGGCAACCGGTTTTGCGACGACGCCCTGAGCCACCATGATGCGCTCCGTCTGCTGCCAGCCATCGGGATCGATGGTGCCGATGGGGATATTCGGGTCCGGATGAACCAAGCCGCGTGTGACCCGGTACTGCTCGGCGATGACGCCCAAGTCGGTGTCCTTATCGAACTTCTTGACGATGGCGATCGTTTTGTCGGCGTTTGCCGGATCGAACGCGCGGCCCCATCCTTTGAGCAGGGCCCGCATGAAGCTGCGCACCAGGTCCGGTTCATTGGCCAACACCTTCTCGGAGGTGACCACCGAGTTGGCCACAAACTTCACGCCGTGCGCCTCGGGATTGAACACACCCACCGGCTCGCCGGCATCCCGCAGCTTTTGCCCCACGAAAATCCCCTGAGAGTTACGGTAAACGGGCCAGATATGGACCTTGCGTTGGTAGAACGGTGTGTAGTCGTAGCGCACGCTGAACAGCTCGACCTCCTTTTCCGCAATCTGCCCCATGGCCAGCAGGGTTTTCATGATGGTCTCGTCATTGCCCCCGAAGGTAACCCCGATGGTTTGTCCCCTGAGATCGGCGAGGCTGTTCAATGTGACGACATCGGGGCGGTAGATCCACTGTAGGGGATTGATCTGGAAGAGCTGTGCCAACACCACCACATGTGCCCCTTTGGCACGCGCCCGAATCACCTGATCGGCGGACGCCACGCCAAATTTAGCATAACCCAATTCCAGCTCCTTGATGGCATCCCGCTCGGGCCCCCCGGCCTTCACGTCCACATCCAGGCCCTCGTCGCGAAAAAAGCCCTCCTCCAGGGCGTACAGGTCGCCGGCCACACTCATGTTGTAGAGCCATTTGAGTCGATAGTTGATCGTCTCGGCACCCACCGGCAGCGCAAGGCCCACGGTCGCCACTAGCACCCAGGCGATCAGGTGCAGCCCGCCTTTTCGTCCCCTGCAGATCATATTGCCTCCTCTTTTCCGGTATAATTGGGACCGCGGTTCCACCCGTCCGTGCTCAGTTGGGCGGCATCCGGCGGCCGTGATCATCACACGCCTTCACCCAATCGCCGATGGTCACATTCTTACATTTGTGCAACTTGGTGTCCACCCAGAAGATGGTCAAAGCGGTTCTGGACGACCGCCACGACCGCTCATCGGTCGGAGGCAAGCGGTTCGAGAAGACCTCAGGCGGCCGCCCAGCCCCGTCTGACAAACACCCCCAACCATTCCAGCAGCCCCTGATACACGGCCAAGGTGATCCCCACGAGGAAAAGGGCCACCAAAATTTTGGATAGGTCGCTCTGGTAGAGTGCGATCCGAATACTGTAGCCAATGCCGGCATTGGCGGCAATGAACTCGGCCACGATAGTGCCAGCCATGGCCAGAGTGGCGCTGCCCGAAATCACGGTGGTGAGCTTCTGCAGATTCTCGAAGGCGCGGATCTTGACCTCCAACTGCCAGCGCATGCGGCCGGTGCTGCGGTAGAAATGCTCGATATCGGTGATGGGTTCCGACATCACCCCCAGCACCGAGAGCAGGAGCGGGAAATAGCAGATCATGGCGGCGATGAGCAGGCGCGTGAAAAAGCCATCCCCGAGCAGGATGAAGATGATGGGCGCCAAGGCCACGATGGGGTAGGCTTGGACGTTGTAGGCAGCCACCTTGATGAAGGAACCAAACCAGGTGGTCTGGCGGCCGATGATGCCCACCAAGAAGGCCAAGCAGATGGAGAAGACCTGCCCCACCACCGCCACACCGAGGGTGTTCATGACATCGTGCAAATAACTGTCGAAGACCGCCGCACCCGTCTGCCAGATACTGCCCGGCCCGGGGATGACGTAGTCGGATAGGTTGAGGCTGTACTTGACCCCTAACAGGACGCTAATGCCCAGGAGATAGATGATCAGGAACTGATAGATCCGTCTATGAAGCATTCATGATCTCCAGCATGGTGCGCTGCAGGCCCTGGGGATCGAGTTGCCCCTCGAGGCAATGGTTCTGACCCGTCACCATCATGGTCTGAGGCGTTTTGCGGGCACCGCGAAACACGAGAATCTGATCGCAGAACTTGGCCACTTCCACCACGTTATGGGAGATGTAGAGGAAAAGCACATCGGGAAACATCGCCTTGACATGGAGCAGGATGCGCTCGCGGGTCAGCTCGTCCACATTGCCCAGGCTCTCGTCCATGATCAGCAGTCGAAAGTCCTGTACCAGATAGCGGATGAGGTTGATGCGATTCTGCTGCCCCAGGGAGAGGTGGGAAAAGCGCGAGCCCAGGCAGGCCTCCACTCCGAAGATCTCCACTAGCTGATCGCGGCGCTGAATGGCGGCATCCGGGGTGATCTTCTCCAGGTGCTTTCCCACACTGGACCAGTCCGGTAGGCGCTCTAGGTTGTAGGAGTAAAGGGGCGTACCGACCTTCGCCAATCGAATTTGCCCATCGTAGCCGTTGAGGGCACCCGTGAGCAGACGGGCGAAGGAGGTCTTGCCGACCCCCGAGGGGCCGAAGAGGGCATGGAACCCGGGTCGCTCCATCCGAATGGTTAAGTCGCTGAAGATCCGCTTCTCGGTCCCCGGATAGAGATAGGTCACTTTGTCGAATTCGATCAGCATAGGGCGCGAGCGTCGTAATCCTGCCAGATGGCGACCGATGCCACCACCATCCCAGTGGAAGACTCCCATACGGAGCCGCCATGAATGGGGCCACAGTTGAAGCTTCCCCTTACCACAATCGGGCTTGGAACGCCAGGCCCATCGCCTGGCAAAATCGTGGACAGCATGTTGAAATCACTGGCATTAAGTCCATGCGTCCGCCCCGCCGACACCCACATCTGGCGGACCGTCCCGGGGCGCATCTGATCGCTGCGGTAAGGATTCGGGCCAGAACGCCGATAGTAGCCTAGAGCGCCATCGAGATCGCGATCCCCGGCTGGGGCATGGGTCGCCGTCCATGTCGACTGGCGGTGGGGACCAGACAGAGCCCCCCCGGTCGCAGCCGGCGGACAGTCTCGGCGAAGGCCCGGCACTGCGGGAGGTGCCGACGATCAGCGAGCGAGAGGAACCGCAATGAACACCGATACCTTTACCGAAGTGACCTATGAATCCTGGTTTGGCCGGATGGGCAAGGCTGTAAGCGGCGTGGTCGGCGGCGTGATTCTCGTCGCCCTTGCCATCGGTCTCCTCTTCTGGAACGAAGGGCGCAGCGTCAGACGATACCAGACCCTGGATGCTGGCCAGCATCAGGTGGTGGCCATTGCCGCCGACGGGATCGATTCCCGTCACGAGGGGCGCCTGGTTCATCTCAGCGGCCCTGTCACCGTCTCCCAGCCGCTCACTGACCGGGAGTTCGGTCTGCGCCTCTCCGCGTTGCGGCTTCAGCGCGTGGTGGAGATGTATCAGTGGACCGAAGCGAAGCAAACCAAATCCCGTAAGAAGGTGGGGGGCGGCAAAGAGAAGACCACAACCTACACCTACCAGAAACGGTGGGTGGATCACTGGGTCGACCACCGCCGCTTCAGGCAGACGGCCGGCCATGGCAATCCAGCGGAGATGCCCTATGCCAACCAGGACTTCATCTCCATCAACGCCCACCTGGGCGGCTTTCGCCTGACCCCCACCCTGGTGCAGCGGCTCAAGGGGTTCGAAGATGTGGATATCGATGAAGCCCTCATCCCCGACAACGCCCCTCCGGGTGCCGTCCGCCATGGCGCCTGGTTCTATTTCGGTCCGCAACCGGGGACGCCCAGGGTGGGCGATGTGCGGGTCTCATTTCGCGCCATCTATCCCACCGTGGTCAGCGTTGTCGCACAACAGCAGAAGAACCGCCTGACCCCTTACAAAGCGGTCGGTGGGGGCGAGTTGGCCCTCGTCAAACAGGGGAATCATAGTGCAGAAGCCCTTTTTGAGGGCGCGCGCAAATCCAACGCAACCCTCACCTGGGGGTTGCGCCTCTTCGGTGCCCTTCTCATGGGGATCGGTTTTTACTTGATCCTGAGCCCCTTGGCCACGGCAGCGGACGTAATCCCCTTACTGGGTTCCATTGTGGGCTTGGGCGCCGGCATCGCCGCAGCCCTGCTGGCTGCCGGATTGAGCCTCACGCTCATCGCCGTTGCCTGGGTCTGGCACCGCCCCCTTCTGGGCGTCGCGCTTCTGGCGGGTGGCGCATTGCTGCTGGGTCTTCTCTGGTGGAAGGCAAACCGACCGTCGCGGCCGCAGCAGGGTGTTCAACCACCGGCCCCGCCGAGAGAAGGTGCAGGCGCTTCGATTCCGATCCCACCACCACCGCCAGAGGCTTCGGCAGCGCAGATCCCGGTGGAAGCCTTTCCGCTGCCCCAAACGCCTTTGACCGCCGTGGACCACCTCAAGGAGGGCATCGCCCACCTGCGCGCAAAGGAGTTGGAAGCCGCCTTGGCGGCGTTCTCCACCGCCATCCAGAAGGACGCTGAGCTGGGTTCGGCCTACTACTTCCGCGGCATCGTGCAGTCCCGCCGTCACGAAATGAGCGCCGCCATTAAAAATCTTCAGATTGCAGCACGACTGGGACACGGCAAGGCCCGCGAAGCGCTGTCCGCCCGACGGATCGCCTGGTAGCGGCCGCGGCTGACGCGCGCCAACCCCAGATGTCACGGCAATCCGCCCGCAGCGGCGGCACTGCGGGCCGTTCAGACGGTCTCGCAAGGGGCCGATTCAGCGGTTGTCGCCGTCAATAAAGCCACCCAATGCGCCCAGCACGGACCCTTCGCCCTGGCTGCCGCCCCGTTGCGGCGCCGCCTGCAGCATGCGTCCCGCCAGGCGTGAGAAGGGCAGGGATTGCAGCCAGACCCGACCCGGCCCTTGAAGGTTGGCAAAGAAGAGGCCTTCACCGCCAAAGAGGGCGGTTTTGATATTGCCCGCCTGTTGAATATCGAACTGCACCGTCGACTCCATCGCCACAATGCAGCCTGTGTCAACGTGCAGGGTCTCACCGGCGGTCAGGGTGCGGTCGATCACCGTGCCGCCGGCGTGGACGAACACCAACCCGTCCCCATCCAACCGCTGCATGATAAAGCCCTCGCCACCGAAAAGGCCGGTGAGAATCTTGCGCTGAAAATGGATCCCGACACTCACCCCCTTGGCGGCGCACAGAAAACTGTCCTTTTGGCAGATGAGCGTACCGCCGACACTCTCCAGGGGCACCGGGATGATGTTGCCAGGATAGGGTGCCCCGAAGGCCACATGGGCTTTGCCCTGGCCGTTGTGGGTGAAGACGGTCATGAAGAGGCTTTCACCGGTGAGCAGACGCTTCCCGGCCCCCAGGAGTTTGTCCATGAAACCGCCGCCGCCGCTCTCGGCCGAACCGTCACCGAAGACGGTCGTCATGTGAACGGTGGCGTCTTTGTACATCATGGCGCCCGCCTCGGCCACGGCGCTCTCGCCAGGATCAAGTTCCACCTCCACGAACTGCATCTCGGCACCGCGGATTTTAAAATCGATCTCGTCCGCTTTGCTGGTACGGACCATCGGCGGTGGTGCTGGCACGCCGCCGCCCATATGGGCGAGCTCTTCGATTTGCGAAATGGGCAGCCATTCGGCATAGCCGTCGCGCCAGGCATAGCCATTGGGATTTTGCTGCGCCTGGGCGGCCGCCTGGGCCTGGTCGAATGGCCCGGTCTGATTGCCGTCGTAACTTAGATACCATTGGGTCATGGGGCTCTCCTTTGATCGTTTGGGCGCTTAGATGCTAGCGAATTAGGTGCCCGGCTCAACGGCCGCCGTACGCTGCAACTCGGTCACGACGGCAGCGTCGAGGCCCAACAAGCCGGCCAGCGTCTTCAAGTAGTTGCGCTCCTGGAGGGTATCCACCTCTACCGCCAGAAGAGACGCCAGATACACTTGGCGGGCCATATCGGCGTCTTCCACAGCGGCGGCGATCTCCTCCGCCGTTCGGGGCTGACGGAGTTCTTCGGCCATGAAGCGCTGCTCTTCGGGGCTGAGCTGGGCGACCGCGAGCCGATTTAGAATGCGCCCGCGCTCGGTGTCATCAATGATACCGTCGGCGTTGGCGGCGGCGATCATGGCACGAATCAGCACAACGGCCTGGTCGCTGGAAGAGGCGGTCGCTTGAGCAGCGGTCGCTTGAGC
>JASJCL010000004.1 GCA_030066015.1 Desulfosarcinaceae bacterium
CAGCGGACTGCCCAAATTCTCCAATTTGGCACAGGCGACCTTCATTACACAGCCCCCGCATCTGGTTTCCATCTTCGACCTGCCAGATCTCTCCAACGACAATATGCGGGCGGAGGTGGAGAACTATGTCAGCGCCCTCTCTGCTCGTGGATATGATATCTTCTGTGCTGACGCCACCCACCCTGACCTCCTGGTCCCAGCACTCTACACCATCATTCCCGGGGCCCATTTCCGCGAACGTGCCCAGGGGACCAGCGTGGCGCTCTTCACGGCCAAGCTCGTCACGGAGACCCTCCCGATGCCGTCTGCCCTGCCCTTCCTGGCCGAAATGGACCAAGCTCTCGACGGCAAGTACTATCTGCGCTTTTACCAAGGCCAATGCGAAATCGAGCTGGGCCATTACGAGACCGCCCTGGCCCACCTGTCCACGGCGCTGGACCTCTCCCCCAAAGCGGAGGATGTGGCCAGCATCTACGCCTACATGGGTATCTGCCATAAAGAGATGGAGCAGTATGAGGCCGCCTTGGCGGTGCTGCAAAAGGGCGCCGCTCACGATGACGAACGGACCGACATCTTCAATTTGATGGGCTTCTGCCATTTCAAGCTCAAGGCCCATGACAAGGCCATCACCTGCTTCGAACGCAACCTCCAGCTAGACCCCAGCTCGGCCATCGATTACGCCAACATCGGCAGCAACTACCGCGAGATGGGTCAGACCGAAAAGGCCATCGCCTTTTACGAACTGGCCCTGGACCTGGATCCGGGAATCGAATTCGCCAGGGAGAGTCTACAGCGGCTGAAAAACGGATGATCGGTTCCAATGGTTTGGAACCGTGCGCCGATGTGGGTTGGCCGATCCGTAGATGCGCGACAAGGACTGACGCATTGGGAAGGGCCGTGATTGCCAGTTGGAGTGCTATGCTTATTTTCCAAAAGGTACAAGCGAATGGCAATGGCGGCTTTCGAGGTCTCTGCCACACCGTCTCAACCCCAACTAGGAGGAGCCCATGACGACCGAAACCTTTACTATCCCCAACATTAGCTGCGGTCACTGCGTGGCCGCCGTGAAAGATGAACTCGGCGAAATGCCTGGCGTCCAGAGCGTTGACGGCGATCCAGCCACCAAAGCGGTCACCGTCCAATTCGAGGCGCCGGCTACCATCGATCAGATACGGTCGAAGCTAACCGAAATCAACTACCCGGCAACCTGATCGGATACAACCCATGTCCCAGCAAAACATTACGATGGCGGTGCAGGGGATGACGTGTGCCAACTGCGCCATGAACATTGAGCGTGTCCTGGGAAAGGTTGCCGGTGTGGAGGCGGCGGCCGTCAATTTCGCCGCCGAGCAAGCCCAGGTAACCTACGACACCTCGCAGGTGGCAGCCAAAGATCTGCTGGCGACGGTCAAGAAAGCGGGCTTCAAACCAGCAGTGTCACAGGTGGAACTGCCCATTACGGGCATGACTTGCGCCAACTGCGCCATGAATATCGAACGTACCCTCACCAAAAAGTTGCCTGGTGTGATCACAGCCGGCGTCAATTTCGCCAGCGAGCGGGCCTCGGTGACCTATCTGCCCCTGGTGGTATCACCCGGAGAGATGGTGGCGGCGATCCGCAACGCCGGTTTTGACGCGTTGATCCCAGAAGAGGGCGATGACGCCGCCGACGCGGAGGCCTTGGCGCGCCAGAAGGAGATCGCCGACCAGCACCGCAAATTCCTGGTGGGCGTTCTGTTTGCGCTTCCCCTATTCGTTCTCAGCATGGGTCGCGATTTTGGCCTTCTCGGGGCTTGGAGCCACGCGCCCTGGGTCAACTGGCTGTTTTGGGGACTGGCCACCCCGGTTCAGTTTTACACCGGCTGGGACTATTACGTGGGCGGGCTTAAAAGTCTGCGCAACAAGAGCGCCAACATGGATGTTCTGGTGGCACTCGGGTCCAGCGTTGCCTACCTCTACTCCGCGGCGCTGGTCCTCATGCCAAGAGCCGGAGGGCACGTCTACTTCGAAACGGCGGCCGTCATCATTACGCTGATCAAACTGGGCAAGCTCCTCGAAGCACGCACTAAGGGACGCACGGGGGGCGCCATTCGCAAGCTCATGGGGTTGCGGCCCAAAACGGCCACCCGGATCGTTGATGGGGTTGAGGCGGAGATCCCCCTCACCCAAGTGATCAAGGGCGACATTCTGCTGGTACGGCCGGGCGAACGCATTCCGGTGGATGGCCAGGTGGTGGCCGGCAGTTCGGCGGTGGACGAGTCGATGCTCACCGGAGAGCCCCTCCCGGTGGACAAGGGACCGGGCGATGCCGTTGTGGGGGGCACCATCAATGGCCAGGGGGCCTTGCGGTTTGTGGCCCAACGGGTGGGCCGGGAGACGGCCCTGGCGCAAATCATCCGCATGGTCCAAGAGGCCCAAGGCAGCAAGGCGCCCATCCAGGCGGTGGCCGACCGGGTGGCCGCCGTTTTCGTACCGGCCATCATCCTCATCGCAGTATCAACCTTCGGTATTTGGTGGTGGTTTACCGGGGATCTGGTGGCGGCCATGATTCGCATGGTGGCCGTACTGGTGATCGCCTGTCCCTGCGCCCTGGGCTTGGCCACGCCAACGGCCATCATGGCTGGCACCGGGAAAGGCGCCGAGCGGGGAATCCTATTTAAAAACAGCACGGCGCTGGAGAGCGCCGCCCGACTGGATACCATTGTCCTGGATAAGACCGGCACCCTCACAGCGGGAAAACCGGCCCTCACCGATCTGCTGCCGTTGCCCGCGTCCGATCTGGACGAGGAGGGGCTACTCCAACTGGCCGCTTCGGTGGAGCAGCTCTCCGAGCACCCCGTCGGCAAGGCGGTGGTCTCTGCCGCTCGGGAAAGGGGGGTGGCGCTCCTGGAGGCATCCGAGTTTCGGGCGGAAGGAGGCCATGGGGTGACCGCCACCGTCGGCGGCGCGGCGATCCGCGTGGGGAAACCCGATTGGCGGCGTGCCGCGGAAGAAACGGCGGAGGCATACCGGCAGATGGCGGAGATCGCTGTGCTCCAAGGCGAAGGCAAAACCGCCATGCGGGTGTGGCAAAACGGACGCCAGATCGGCGTCATCGCGGTGGCCGACACCCTCAAGCCGGACTCCGCCGAGGCGGTGGCCCGACTCAAGGCGAGGGGATTGGCCGTCTATATGCTCACCGGCGACAACCGGCATACTGCCGAGGCCGTTGCCCGTGAAGCCGGCATCGATCATGTGGTGGCCGAAGTCAAACCCGAAGACAAGGCGTCGCAGGTGGCCACCCTGCAGCAAGAGGGTCGCCGCGTCGGGATGGTGGGCGACGGCATTAACGATGCACCGGCCCTGGCACAAGCAGAGGTGGGACTGGCCATCGGTACGGGTACAGACGTGGCCATCGAGACCGCCGACGTGATTCTGGCCAGCGGCAGTCTGCAGGGGATCACCCGAGCCATCACCATCAGCCGAGCCACCTTGGGCACCATCCGTCAGAACTTGTTCTGGGCCTTTTTCTACAACCTCATCCTCGTCCCCGTGGCGGCTGGTGTGCTGGCGCCGCTGGCCGCCCTGCCCCACTTTTTACGTCAACTCCACCCGATTCTGGCTGCCTTAGCAATGGCCTTCAGCAGCATCTCGGTGGTTTCCAATAGTTTGCGTCTCTATCGGGCGAAGCTGGAGGAATAATACCGAATCCCATCCGGATCCCCTTACCGGCCCAGCAGCTCGTTCGCCAATTGCACATAGTCCTTGGCGCCATAGCTTCCGCTGCGGAAGAAGACGACCGGTTTGCCGACATCTGCGCTTTCGGCGACGGTCGTATTCAACCGAATGATGGTGTCGAATACGAGAGGCCGATAACGCTCCTCTGTTTTGAGGCGCTGGAGGATCTCGCGGCTCACTTTGGTGCGGCCGTCGAAGAGGGTTGGGATAATGCCCGTGATCTTCAGAGCGGGATTGATCTCTGCCTGCACGGCTTCAATGGTATCGAACAGTTCTGCCAGTGCGCCGAAGGCGTAAGGGTGGGTTTGGCAGGGTACCAGAACCTCCTCGGCAAAGGTGAAAACGTTGACCGTCAGCAAACTGAGACTGGGCGGCGTGTCCAATAGGATAAAGTCATAGGTGCCCAGCAGGGGCTCGAGCGCCTCGCTGAGTTTGCGCTCGCGACCGACTTCATCCACCAGTTCTACTTCGGCGCCGGAGAGATCCACGTGGGAGGGCAGAAGGTCGAGGCGTTTCCATGCCGTCCCGACAACCGTATCGGATGCGGCCGGTGTGCCATTGCCGCTAATCAGGTCGTAGACGGACGGGTGATCCGCCGCGAGGCTGACGCCCATCCCGCGGGTGGTATTGGCCTGAGGATCCATATCCACCAACAGCACCCGATGCCCCACTTTGCTTAGCGCCGCGCCCAAGTTGATCACGGTGGCGGTTTTCCCCACGCCACCCTTTTCGTTGGCTACCGCAATCGTCCGGGTTCCTGCTCGCACCATCTTGGCCTCCTTCCAGAATAGAATGTCAATCCCAAGTGATCCGCTTCCAATAGACACCGACCGGAGATCGAGGGATCGCCGGCGCTCTTATTCCCGGGGCTCATAGGATCGGTTGAGGGCATCCAATTTAGCCCGCTGGCGACGCAAACGATCGCCCAACGCGTGGACGCTCGCCTCCAATTCAGAGAGTCGATCGGCCAATCCTTTCCGACGGGGATCTTCCGAGCGCGACCGATCGTTCAGGTCGGCCAGGTCGGCGAGATGAAGGCCGTAGTGGGCTGCCAATTGATCGTAAAGGGCTTCACCGGCGGCATCGGCCAATTTTAGCAGGTATTGGTATTTAATATTTTCGCGGTGATTCAACAGATGGGAGCGGATGGAAGTTTCCATCTCCTTTTGCATCCGCTTCAGGGCGACTTTAAGGGCTCGCAGCCCTCGGATGCCACCGACGCCGGTTTCCCGAACCGAGCGCCTGGAAATGCGCCTCAGTAGCCGGCGGGCCCACTCGGCCAGACGGTCGATCCCCAGATGAACAAGGGCCTCGCTTTTCATCTGTAGACTATAATCGAGAGTTGCCTGGGCAGTGGGCAAGGAGAGCGAAAGTTCCCGGCGCAGCATGTCCAGGTCTACCCGCGTGATGGCGTTGGGCGGTGCCGACGCCGCGTCACTTCCTGTCCCCTCGAGCAGCTCCCGATACTCTTTCACGGTGTGACGTGCCAGATCGGCATGGGGTTCGCTGATCTCTTCCAATGACCTCGCCAACCGCGTCTCGACCCCTCGGACGAAGCGCACCAAGGCTGGATTGAGCTCTTCGGCCATTGCCCGATCCACACTGCGCCGATAGGCCTGGTGCAGACGATAAAGTACATCGGAAAATTTGCGCTCTTTCAACGCGTCGTCATAGGCGCTCAGATCCATCTGGGGATCGGTGACCACCGTCATGAGGTTTTTTACGGCTTCGCCCGATTGTGGGTCAAAAAAGCGATCGACGTCGTTGCGCAACTCACTCTTGATTTCGGCGACAGCACCGGACAGGGCATTTTTCAGTATCGGCTGACTGCGGCGGAGGCTCGCCTGATGCAGGTCGATTTGCTCCCGCAGCTGTTCTACGGCGGCGTCATCCTGGCTGAGCAGCCGGTGTCGCAGTTCGAGCCATTGGGCGAACCCGAGCTGAACGGTTTCGAGACGGCTGACATGCGCGGCGGCCTGAACGCTGAAGCCTTCGACTTCTAAACTGTGCCGGAGGGTCGTATCGAAGGACCCCCGCTGGGCCTCCACAAAGCGGATCATTTCCGAGTCGGACTGCCAAGCGGTCAGTCGCCCGCTGTCCTTGGCGCTTAGATCGGCATCGGGAAGTGCGAAAAGATGGTAGAGCGCAGAGAGGGCAAACACGGCGGGGGCGGGCGTCAGTGCCAGTAGCTCTTCTCGGGTACGGTCGATCACGCGCTTCATGTCCGCCAGATGGTCATGCTCGCTCATATCGCAGTTGATGATGAAGAGGATATTGTCCATGGAGCCCATCTGATGCAGCATGGAGAGAAACTTCATATCCGCCTGCCGCAAACCAGTGCGGCTACTGATCACATACAGCAGCAGGTGGGCACTGATGAGGTAGTCTTGGATCATGGCCAGATGGTGGGGGTTGGGCGAGTCACTGCCCTGGCAATCGGCGATCTCGATACGATCATCCCAATCGGTCAAAGGGATCTCCAGTTGGACATCCCGCAGGAACACTGCCAGGGCATCCTCCCCTACATACCCCTGGTGCTCTTTGAAATGCGCAGCTTCGTAGACCTGGTGGCGCTCTTCGTCGTCGATGAGGGGTGCGGCCTGGGCGTAGCCCTTCAGGTAGGCGGACAGGAGAACACTATTGGGATCGCGAACGTCGGAGCGGATCAATTGCGCGCTGGTCAGGCCGGCGAGCCCCCGTTCGAGCGCCTTCCGATGGTCCTCTCGGCGCAGATCGAATCCAGCGGTTTCCAGTCCGCCATCGTTACCATCCGGGAAGAGAACCAAGGCCTGTTGGATCTCGTTGTTAATGCTGGCCCATGACTTGAAAAGCAGATGGGCCCTCAGCGCCTCCCCTTTGCGGATGCGGGTGACGATACTGGTGACGACCCCAGCTCCCCTGCGCAGATAATCTCCCGCCAGCAGCGCATTGATTAGCGTGCTCTTTCCGGATTTAATGGCGCCGATGGCCGCTATACGAATCCACCGATCCGATAGGGTCTGCGCGCTGCGATCACAGATCAGCCGCCAATGATCCAAGCGGTCCTGAGCACCGCCTGGCAGATCGGCGGCCGAGCCCAGCATTGTTGCCAACTTGTCCGCTGTGACCAACAGCTCTCCGCGGAGATGTTCGGTATTCTTCATAAGGGCAAGGTGAGCCGCCATGGACGGCCGGATAGAGTGGGCGACCCGCGCGGGTGCTAAATGGGCGTCACCCCACCTGCAGACTGCGGCGTCGGATGGTGGGAGACGGCCTGATTACTTTCCCAAGGTGTTCTTCTTGACGCGATGGGGATCGCGTGCAGGCATCGCGAACAAGCGCCTCCCCGGTTGGTGCATCTGGGAGGTGCCGTCTGGCGTGTAGAAGGCCAAATGCCAGCAGTTTCATACACCGCTGCACAGGCCCTTGTCAAAAGTGCGAGTGGTGTCAGGGGTTGGCGGGTGTACCCACTATTCGGAAGCGACCGTGCCGGCATCCGGCACATCCAGGACAGGGGATTGGGTCGGCACCAACTGGGGCTTGGCTACCGGAGGTGCGGTGGCGCGCTTCAGTGTCGTCTCACCGCCCGCAGCGGATGTGGGCGTTGACGCAGCCGCAGCCGCCGTTGCGGGAGCCGCCTCGGTAGGTGTCCCATTCGGTGATGCGGGTTCAATTGAAGATACGGGTGTGATTGCCATCTCAGGGGCGGACGCGGTGTTCACCATCGGGGTAACAGCTTTCGAAGGCGGCGCCTTCTCATTCGACTTGGCGGTGCTACCGGTGGGTGGCAATGTGGTAGCGGTCGGCGTTCCACCAGTGGCTGCGGCGGGCGCCACGTTAACGCTGCTGGTCGGCGTCGCCGAAGGTTTGGCAGCCGTAGTTGGTGCGGTGTCGTCGGCCCCGGTAGGCTGTAGGGCCGCCACCTGCTTCTGCAGGGTGGCCAGTCGTTTTCGAATGTTGGCGCTTGTCGTTTGCTCAGCTTTGATCTTCAGTTTCGCCGAAAGCAGCTCCTTCTCAAGGCTCACCCGTTGCTTGCTCCAATCGGCTTTAGCCGCCTCGAAGCTCTTGGCAAGTGTTTCGTCCGCAAGGGCTTTCTGGGTCGCCACAGCGGACTGTTGGGCGTGGACAAGGGTATTGAGGCGTTGACCGAACATTCCGGCCAGAGCGGCCAGAACAAGGGTTATGGCAGCACTGGTACACACCAGGTACGGCAACCATTCGGACCAAGGTCGGCCATTTCCGGAAGATTGTCTGAAGATGGTCATTCTATTTTCCCTTTCCGCCGCTGCCAAGAGGCCAGTTGGTTTGGCCCACGACGAGGGTGAGCGACCATTCGCGGTATTTACGGTTGACGGTAGCTGAGACATTGAAACCGATGGTCGTGAAGGTACGCTGCAGGAAAGAGGCGTATGAGGGCGCCGTGTCGCGACTGTTGACCGCCAGCAATAGACCGTCGGGCAGGTCGCTGAAGGCGCTTTGGATCACGGGTTTGGTGGTCCAACCGTCTGCTTCAAAAATTTGACGCAACTCCTCAGCCATGAGACCAGAGGCTTCATTGTCCATCACCGCGATGATGTCCAGATCGCCTTTGGGACCCGGCTCAAGCAGGGCCTTCAAATGGTCGCGCTGGGCTTTGGGAAGCCGCGCACGAACGGCGGCCTGGGCTTTTTGCATGCGCTCGTTCTCTTCATGAACTTGTTCGCGACGCTGCTGCTCGGCCAGCAGGTGCTCGGTTGCCTGCTGCTTCTGACGCTCCTCGCTGAGCCGGCGTTTAAGGGCTTCAATCTCGGCATCTTTGGCGCCCAGTTTCTGGACCAGGGCCTGGGACTGCTCAAGGGCGGCGTGCAGATTGCTGTCGGCCTCCATTCCAGCAGATTCAGGCCGCTGGTTGTCACTGGTCAGCCGTAGATGCGGTGCGGAACCGTGGTAGGTGGCGGGATCACGACTGGCACGACGCCTGCCCGTCAGCAGCATGAGCAGACTGCCCATCAGGGTCAATATTGCAAAACCGGCAGTGGCATAGAGGGCCATCTGATTGGCGCTGGCGACGATTTCTATAGTACCCCACCAGTTCATGGTGTCTGTCCTTTGGTTATGCAGGTCATTTGATAGGTTGGTACATGTGTGATTCCAACGTCAGCGGCCTCCTTACTGGGCGGGTCGCAGACCGGTGGAGATACGCCAGGAATTGGCATAAACGGTTTCTGGCGCTGCAATGGTCAGGTTAGACCGTTCTTGAAGTTTTTCGGCCGTCGGCGGTGAGATCTTTAGGGGGTAGGCGCTAAAAACTGGTCGGTGAACTATATGGTGGGCGGCTCGTCGGTGGGAACCGGCGGCTCGGCAATGCGCTCTCGATCCGAAGGTTTGCGATGCAACTCTTCAAGCCGAAGTTCGAGTTTCCGCTTCACTGCTCGAAGATCCTGTTCCATCAGTTCCAGGTCCTCGATCCGTTCCCGGATATCGCGAAGCTTCTGTTCGCCGAAAGTGAGGGCGGTCTGAATCTGGCGAATCTCGTCCACATCCAGGTCGGTGTATCCGATGATGTGGCCGATCTCTTCAAGCGTATAGCCGAAACGTTTCCCGCGCAGGATGAGTTTGAGGCGGGCCCTGTCGCGGCTGCTATAGATGCGCTGATTGCCCTTGCTTCGCTGCGGAGCGATGAGCCCCTTCTCCTCATAGAAACGAATGGTCCGGTGGCTTACATCAAACTCCTTGGCAAGGGCCGATATGCTGTAGGTGTTGGCGCCCATAGGCTCGAGATTCAGATGGTGCTGAGGTTTATATTAGGCGAATGGTTGGCAGGGTAGTCGACAGGCCTCTGGGTGTCAAGCGGGTGGGTCAGCGCATCCCAATCAACGCTGGCAGACCCTCCGCTGGTGGCGGGAAAACGGCGGCGGACGCAGCCTCAGTGCCCGTGCTTGACCGCACCACAGTCCGCATTCACCGCATAGCCGCAATGCGGCGTTTGACGCTGTCTTTGATAGATTGGGATTTGCTGTTGAACAGAGCGTAACTGTATTTAATATTTTTTTCTATCAGATCCGGATAGTTATTGAGGTTATTGCGCAGTCGAAGGCCGTTGCTCGTGACCCGACGGAACAGATCGATCTCCTTGCCGATGACCCGACTCTGGCCGTCGCGAACGGCGTTCAGGAAAGCGCGCCGATTTGGCTGGCAGTCCGCATAGGTGATGGCCTTTCCCATGTGGTTGATGGCGTGGCCGTCGCTACCACCCGTGACCGATTTGGCAAGGTTGAATCCAAATACCGCACTTTTAAGGTTCCATTTGGCAATGTTACCGGCATTGATGGCCTCGACACCATCCACCACATCGCAGAGGGCCTCCAGGCGTTCCGGTGGAAACTGCAGATTGCAGATGCCGGTGTAGGCCGCGCAAAATGGGTGGGGGAAAATGATGACGGTTTCATAGTCGCGGGCGCGATGAACCAGCTCCTCCATGGGCAGTGCTAGGCTGCTCATGACACCGCTGCCCATGGCGGGGCGGATCTCCTGATCGTAGAATTGGCGCAGGCGGTTCACCGCATAGAAATAGACCAGCAGATGGGTGCCCTCCTTGGAGGTCAGCTCGATGCCGGGGATGGTGAACAGGTCTTCGTAGCGTTCCAGTTCCAAGACCCCGCCGATGGCGTTGTGATCGGTGAGTGCCAAGCCGATACCCAAACGACGGGCACGATCGGCAATCTTTGGGATGCTGTTGAGACCATCAGAGTAATGACTGTGGAAGTGCATGTCCACGACGGAAAATCGACGGGTCAGCAGGGCCAGGTCAGGCTTTTCGAACTGGATCCGATGCGTATCGTTCATCTTTGGAAATCGTTCCTCATCTGCGCAGAAAACGTAATTGTAAGCCACCTCTCCAATTGACCCACGTTGAACTATATTCGTTTAAAAGCCGAATGGAAACGCAGCGGCGCTAAATCTGTTTTTCAGAAACAACCTTGTTTTTGCCGGTACCTTTGGCGTGGTAGAGGGCACGATCGGCGCGATCAATCAGTTTGACGGGCGTGTCGCCCTTGCGAAGTGTGCTGACCCCCACACTTACCGTCACGTTAAGATAGTCGCCCGGAGCACCTTCGTCAATTGCATATCGTGTGCCGGCGATTGCCTCGCAAATCTGACGCCCCTTTTTGACGCTATTGCGCAGGGAGGCCCCGGGCAACAGAATGGCGAACTCCTCTCCGCCGTATCGAGCGATGATGTCGTCACCACGCAGCATCCCTTTGCACTTTTGGGCAAAGGCGACCAGCACACGATCGCCCGTCAAGTGGCCGTAGGTATCGTTGATGCCCTTGAAATTGTCCAGATCCAACAAAAGCAGCGAAAAGCGCTTGCCGGTCACCTCCCGCCGAGAAACCAGATCGGCGAGGACGGCGTCGAATGCCTGACGATTCAGGACGCCCGTTAGCCCATCGGTTTCACTGCGTTGCCGGACTTTCTGGAGTTCGTTTTTCAACTCGGACACCTGGGAGGACAGCTGATCGATCTGGGCCGCATCAGCGGTCTCCTTGGCGCTTACCAGTGATTTCATTTGGTTGACCTCCTCTTGAAGGGCAACCTTGATCTTCTTGATGTCATCCAAGCGCGAGATCTGCTCGATTTTCTCGCTTTGATCAAACACTCGCCGATAAAAGGTCTTATTGTCCGAGTTGAGGCTCGTCATGGCCATCGTGAGCAGGTCGATGATGTCGCGGAGTTCCTGTTCCCGATCGCCGATATAGCGTTTCTGACGTTCAATGAAGGCGCTGACGTCGCGGCAGCCGGCCTGGAAACGGCGGTCGAGATGAACACTCTTCAATTGTGCGTTGAAATCCGTCTTGAGCTGATCCACTTCCGCTTTGAACCGATCTGCACCGATCTCTTTGATATCGAGGGCAAAGTCCGTGATGAACATGAAAAGGGCATTGATGGCGCGCAGATACAATTCACTTAAGTCCGCGAGTTGCGCCGCATCCGGCTTTGGTGTTGCCGGATCGGTGTCGCAGGGTGTGCGCTTGCGTGAAAAAAGAGCCATGGCAGCAGAGCTCCCCGTATGGTTAAACGATTGGGACCGAGGGCCTCGCTGGTCCATCAATCCCTTAAGAGACAATATCGCCAATTGTGAGACGATATTTAGGGAGGCAAGCTGCGTCCGCCAGTGTTCGTTTGTTGGCCGCACGCGCTGATGCGGATCAGCGGGTCAGCTTTAACTCCAACCGTCGGGCAAGTAACGAGCAGGTCAGCGTCAAAAGCAGGTAGAGCAAGGTGACCGTAATCCAGATCTCGAAGGTCAAATAGGTCGTGGTCATGATGTCCATGGCCTGGAAGGTGAGCTCCTGGATGGAGATTATCGAAACGATGGCTGAATCCTTGATGGTACTGATAAATTGCCCGGCCAAGGGCGGGATTATGCGCTGCAAGGCCTGCGGTAGAATCACGTATCGCATGCGCTCACGCCGGGTCATACCGAGCGCCTGCGACGCCTCCCATTGCCCTTGATCGATGGACTGGATACCGGCGCGTATGATTTCGGTGATGTAAGCACCTTCAAACACGGCCAGCGAAATGATGGCCGAAACAAAAGCGTTGAGCATCTGGGGCGCCGCAACCCATAGGCCCAGCTGATGTTGGGCTGCAGGTGAGAGGGATCTTGCCCATTCCTCCAATCCCAGCCGCGGCATAAGCTGATCGCTGATGAAGAAGTAGAAGATAAAGACGATGACGAGCGGGGGGAGATTTCGGCACGTCTCCACGTAAGTTTGTCCCAAGAGGCGCTGAAAAGGGCTCCGGCTTACCCGCGCGAAACCCATTACCGTGCCGATGAGGGCTGCCAGGAGCATGCTCCAGAAGCTCAGACGCAGAGTGGTAAGCAGTCCTTTGAGAATCAGGTTGGGCACCCAGCGGCCGCTCGCCTCGTCATATCGCAGGATATATTGGGGAATAGCGCCCCAATTCCACTGGTAGTCAAGATCTACTCGAATCTTGTGGAAGACGAAGGCTGCTGCCAAGACGAGCAAAAACCCGATCAGCAGGTCTAGAGGCGTGATGCGTGCTTTGGTGAGTGCCACTGCAGCTCCACGGTGGGGAAAGGCCAGCCCGGCGGGTCCGCTGGAACCCCGGCCGGGCTGCCCATCTATTTGCGTTAGTCCGGTTTACTCCCGGCGCTGGTGCAGCGCGGTGGGTGAGCGGAGGGAGCTATTGCAGCTGGTCCTCCCAATCCTTGGTTTCGAACCAATAACGCTTGCGCTCTTTCAGCCACCCTTCGGAAGCGACATAGTTGATCCAATTGTTGAAAAAGTTCAGCGTATCGGGATCCCCTTTGCGTACCGCAAAGCCGATGGGCTCGCGGGTGAAGTTCTCCGCTAGCGGCATGAACAATTTATCGGCATGCTTGATCGCATGAAAGGCGGGCGTCGGTGCCGATCCGACAGCGGCGTGGACGCGACCATTGATGAGTTCCTGATAGACTTGGGATTCGGAATCGAATTGCCGTATCTGCGCTTTCGGCATGTATTTCTTCACTGCCACCACCGATGTCGCGCCCAGCTTGGCGGCAATGATCACATCCGGTCGATTGAAGTCTTCCAGACGGCCGAATCCCTTGGCCTTATCCTTGTGGGCCACCATCGACATACCCGTGTAGTCGTAGGGCATGGTGAAGTTCACCTTCAGGTTCCGTTTGGGCAATATGCCCATTCCACCGATGATGACGTCAAACTTCCCAGTGAGCAATGCGGGAATGATGCCGGACCATTTGGTTGGTACGAATTCGACCTTAACACCCATGTCTTCCGCCAGCCGTCGCGCTACATCGATCTCGAAACCGATCAGCTCGCCGTTTTTATCTTTCATCGCCCATGGCACAAAGGTATCCATTCCGACGCGTAGCACCCCTTTCTTAAGCACTTTTTCGACAGTGCTTTCGCTCATCAATTGCTGCTGCACATCACTCGCCAGGGCCATACCGCTGAAAACAAGCAGTACCAATAACGGGAGAAACAACACCTTGTTTGTACTCGATAGCCTCATCTTGCAATCTCCTCTCATGGGTGGTTGAAACACGCTACGTAGACATGCGCTGCATTCGCTTCTCCATCACGGATACGCCTAGCGACAGCGCGCCTGTTATCATTAGGTAGATGAATGCAACGGTGAACCAAACCTCGAAAACCAGATAGGTGTCCGCTATGATCGCTTGCGCCTGCATGGTGAGGTCATACACAGCAACCGTACTGACAAGGGCCGAATCTTTTATCAGCGACACCGACTGACCTGTCAGTGGCGGGAGAACATTCCGTATCGCTTGCGGCAACACCACATGCCGATAGGCCTGAGCGGTGCTCAGCCCGATGCTGCGGGCCGCCTCCCACTGGCCCTCTGGAATTGTCAGGATACCGGCCCTGAATATCTCAGAAGCATAAGCACCCTCAAAAAAGCTCAGCGCGATGACGGCGGCGGCGAAGCGCTCTATGCCCAACACCGGTGCCAGCACGAAATAGACGAAAAAGAGCTGTACCAACAACGGGGTATTGCGAATGGCTTCCAAGTAGATTCGTGCCACCGTCCGCCCCAGCAAAGAGGGCGACAACCGGAGCAAAGCGGTCACTAAACCGATGAGCATTGCCAAAACTAGACTCACCGCTGTGATTTGAAGCGTGACGTAAAGACCGTCGAGCAGGACTCCCGGAAGCAAGCGGCCCTCTGTTGCCTGTACGATATATTGGGGGATCCGATACCATTGCCAATGATAGCCCAAACTTTGAGAGCCCCGCCAGAGCAATCCCAGTGTAAGCAGGACGAGCATCAGCAGTTTGAGCCAGGCGAACCGATGCGAAGCGTTTGATTGAGCAGACATGATCTTCACAGAATAGAGGTCTCTTTCATACGGACATAGGGCTCAAATTGCGGTGAATAGTTGGGCGCTTTGGAATGGATCACTTCAAAGTCGGTAGGTGATTCACATCTTAATTGACGTTGACATCTCACGGAGGTCATGACAGCCGCCTTGTTCAAAGCGTCCCTGGCGATCCAGTCGCAGGAGGTGATGCGCAACGGAACGAGGGGTCGCTAGCACACCTTCGGTGTGTAGTCGAACAAATTTCTGCTTAGCGGGAAAATTCTCTTCCGCAACAGATCGTATCTGGCGTTGCATGCGCGTATTGATAACTCCTGGCGCCACCGTACAAACGAGCGCTGGGTTGGGGTGCGCTTCTTGTTCCTGTGCAACGCAGCGGGTGAGCATGTTCAGCCCCGATTTGGTACTGCAGTAGGCGGCCCAACCGGCATACGGCCGAGCGGCAGCGCCCGATGATATATTGATGATCCTTCGCGGCAGTGTCAACTTTTGGGTACGGAACAGAAAGTGGGCCATCAAGACCGCTGGCGCCACGAGATTGACCGCAACCGCCTTGGCAATTTGGCCTGGTGCTGCGCGCTGAATGGGCATGATGGGGTCCAATCGACCGGCGTTGTTGATCATCACCAACGCCTCCGAGGCGAGGATCCCATCGAGTTCCAAGAGCAGATCGAGTTTAGCAGGGAGGCTGTCCGTATCGGCCAAATCGGATTGCACATTGCAGCGGTCACCGTCGCAATAATCGGGTGCCGTGGATAGAGACAGGGCCCTGTCGCCAGCCTCCTGAATCACTTGGATCAGGGCTTGACCGAGTCCCCTTGTTGTGCCAGTGACAATGTACGTCAGCATAGACCAGCCCCAGGTCGTCAGAGAAAAGCTGCCCATGTCGCGGCAGCCGTAACACCGGACAAGCTTTTACCATATCGTCAGGAGACCGAATGGGTCAAGCCGGTATGAAACGAGGCCGTAGAGAGCGGATTCAGCGGGTAGTACTTGCATCACGCTTGGTGGTGGTTATTTTAGTACGCTTTTGTCTCAATGCGCAGATACCCCCTCTGTCCACCGCCCAAATGAAAGGTTGACGATGACACACCTCTTCTACGAGACGATCCGCCTCGAGCAGCAAAGTGACTACGCCCGTGTGATCGCCGCCACACCGCAGGTACCATCCGACTATAGCTTTACCAACCTATGGGGTTGGGCGGAGGAGTATGGACTGCAATGGGCGTGGTCAGACGGACTGGTCTGGATTCGACAAGAACGTCCCCGTCTGACCCATTGGGCCCCGATGGGCGATTGGAATCTCGTCGACTGGCAATCTACGCTCGAAGCGTGGGACGTGGGGTCGCGTTTTATCCGGGTACCGCAAACGCTTCACGAGATTTGGTCCAACCGCCTCTCGAATGGGGTGACAGTCAAGGAGACGCGCGGCCAGTGGGATTATTTGTATTCAGCCGCCGACCTCATCCAACTCAGCGGTAATCGCTACCATCGCAAGAAAAATCTGGTCAATCAGTTCAAGCGAAAATACCCCTACACCTATCTGCCGATGAATGAGGAGATGGTGGCCAAAGCACTCGAGATGCAATCTGACTGGTGCGTTTGGCGGGATTGCGAAGCGCATGAAAGCCTCGCGGCTGAAAACCGGGTCATCGAGCGCATCCTCAAGCAGTGGGAAGCCCTGCGCGGCCTCACCGGCGGAGCTGTGGTGGTGGAGGGTCAATTGGCCTGCTACACGATTGCGGAACGCATTGCCAGCGACCACTTGATCATCCATTTTGAAAAGGGGGACCCCGATTTCAAGGGCAGTTATCAGGCCATCAATCAGCTGTTCCTGGCGCATCAAGCCGAGCCCGACACCCACGTCAACCGCGAGCAGGATCTGGAAAACCCCGGCCTGCGCAAAGCCAAGTTATCCTACCATCCCATTGACTACATTCGGAAGAACGAGGTCATCCTGGACTAACCCGCCAGGGCCGCCTCTTCCGGTTCGATGCCCAGCAGTTCGAAGATGCGGGTCTCGCCGAGAGGCTCCTCCAGTTCCAAGAGATTGAGCGGCAGTCGGGCGGCGCGGGAGGTCATTTCGCTGATAAGAATGGCGTTGGGGTAAGGTTTGGTGCGGTCTTGGAGGCGAAACACCTTGTTCACCGAATCACCGATGACGGTGTAGTCCATCTTCATGTCGAAGCCGATATTGCCCACCACGACCTCGCCGGTATGGACACTGATCCCGGTCTTGAGGACCACCCCCATCTGCGCTCCGATACTGGCATTGATCTCCGCCAGGGAGTGCTTCATTTCAACGGCGGCAGTGATGGCGTTGTCCGCGTCACCAGGGCGTGCGACCGGCGCACCAAAGATCGCCAGAAACCCATCTCCCAGGTACTTGTCGACGATGCCGCCATGCTTGAAGACAATGCGGCCCATGACCGAGAAGAAGTGATTGAGTAGGGCAACCGTCTTTTGCGGGCCCAGTTGGGCAGACAATTTGGAAAAGCCGCGCAGGTCGATGTTCATCAAGGTCAGGGTGCGCAGCTCCTCCACTGTTTCCGCACCGGAATTGGCCCCGGGAAGGATCTGATCCAGAACTTCCTTGGGGACGAACTTTTGAAACATGCGCCGAACACCGCGCTCATTCTCCGCCATGGCCACCGTTTCCTTGTATAGGTTAGCGTTTTCAATGGCAATGCTCACGGAGGCGGAGATGGATTGCAGCAGATCCTGATCGCTCGGGGTAAAATCGCCGTTGTGTTTATTGATAACCTCGATCACCCCGATCACCTTCCCCTGCGATATCATGGGAACGCACAATGCCGAACTGGGTGCGAGTTCGGCGGATCTTTCCAAATCCGGCATGAAGAGCGAGGAGTCCCCGCGACCCTCGTTGAGGATGATGGCCTCCCCGCGGGCGGCAACATAGCCGGGCAGACCCTGTCCCAGCTTTAGACGGTCCGGACGGGTGGCGGCGGGCTCGTTGTTGAATGCGGCCGCAAAAACCAATTCACTCTCTTCACGCAGATATAGGCAGCCGCTGCTCACGCTCATAATCACCCGGATCATGTCCATGGTGTAGTTCAGCACCTGACTGATATCGAAGGTGGAGGAGGCCAGCGCACTGCCGATCTGTTTCAGCGACCCCAGCTCTTGCTTGCGTTTGCGGATCGCCTCTTGAAGTCGGCTGCGCTCAATTCCCAGGGCCAGGCCGGTGCCCAACCACTGGAGCAAGTGACGCTGGGCCAAAAAGTCCGCGCCTTGATCGGCGAACAGCACCAACAGGCCCCTGGGCTTCTGCTGGTAGCGCAGAGGGATAAGGCCGATGGTGACAGGAACGTCCGGCCATGCCAGCAGCGTCTGATCCGTGTCGTGGTTGAATTCCCAGGGCGGGTGGATGAGAAGCGGACTTTCCGCCTTAAACGCCCGTTCGGTAGTGCTGCCCGGTTCCAGGGAGATATGGTTGCCTTTGGTCAATATAATGGGGCTTTTCACCATCACCTCGGTCAAGGAGAGGTGCTCGGGACGCTGATC
The DNA here is from genome assembly GCA_030066015.1 of Desulfosarcinaceae bacterium. Classification (GTDB taxonomy): domain Bacteria; phylum Desulfobacterota; class Desulfobacteria; order Desulfobacterales; family Desulfosarcinaceae; genus JASJCL01. The sequence goes on from JASJCL010000004.1 coordinate 18,074, forward strand.
ATCTTCGAACAGGATCAGGGCCTCGCCGAAGGGAAGCGCCTGCTTTATCTCTGTCAAGAACATGTGCTGGATATCGCTGGCCTGGTTGCTGCTGTTCACCAGATGGAGCACGTTGGCCAGGGCGACAAGTTCGGCCGTGGTGGTCTTTTGACGCTGGCTGAGGACCAAGTTTTCATAGCTAAAGCCGGTCAGGCTCATCATGGTGACGAGGGCTTCGGCATCGGAAGACTTGTAGACGCGGCCCGCCTCGCGGGAGGAGATGGTCATCACTCCGATGATGTCTCGACTCGTCTTTATCGGCATGCAGATGAAGGAGGTGGTGCCGTAGTGGTCACGATTGCGCCTTGAGATGCGATGATCCCGCTCGATATCCCCCACCACCATGGGCGCCTTGTTGAGCACCGCATATTTGGCCACGCTGCTTTCAAAGGGGATCCGCTCCCCTGGTGTGATGAACTCCTCCAACCCTAAGCTGGTATGGACGGTGAAGAAGTCGCGGTTCGGTTTATCCAAAAGAAGGATCGATCCAATGTCGGAGTGGGTCATTTCCAGAGCGCGTTCCAGGGTCACATTCAGCAGCTCATCGGCATCTGCGGTAAGATAGCATAGCTCCGTCAGCGACTTTAGGGCTGCCAATTCCTGTTGACGATGACGGATCTCCACCTGCATTCCCTGTACCCGTGCGTCGAGCACACCGAAGGAGCGCTCCAAGCGGTCAAGCTCGTCCCCCTCGACGAGGACCTTGGCATCGGGAAAGGCGGTATCGACACGCGTAGAGATGGTACTGGAAAACCCGCTGATATCATTGAAAACGTTTCGCAGGAGGTTGAGTCCGAAGAGGGAAACGGCCAAAAAACCGAGAAAAAAAAGCGGTATGGAGCGATCCGTGAGCAGTCGGTATTTGATGCTGAAATAGAGGCATCCCATGATGGGAATCATGAAAAACAGAAAAAATATGTAGTTCAGCTTATAGTCTAGGGGCTTTTGGCGTAAAAAGCGCTTTTCGAAATACTCGTACAGATTCATTACCATATCCGACGCATGGGGGCGATGTCACCGGACGCCGCAGCCACAGACGATGACCATATGTACCGACACATGCCATCCGTGGAATCTCATTGGTGCCGCGATTGGCAGCCAATTGGCAGGCGGATGTGCCGCTGGGGCCCACTCCGGGGGCCGGCCCGAACTGTTCAAACCGCTGGGGCAGTCCTCTAACAGCCAGTTATCGGCGTTTGGGCGGCCAGCCTTGAGCGATGGGAGGCCGATCGCCACCGGCCAGCAGCGCCGGGAGTTGACAGGTCCGGCGGAGCTGCGTATAGAAGGGGCCCTTGTCACTGGTCACCGATGCGCATCATCCGGTTAGAATTTGACCATCGCCCCCCAAATGATCACCCAGAGCACAAACGAGGTCGTATGAACCAGAGCCATGTTCAGACCATCGCCGCTGAACTGGCGCTGCAGGATGGCCAAGTAGAAGCGGTCGCCGCCTTGCTGTCCGAAGACGCCAGCATCCCCTTTATCAGCCGCTATCGCAAAGAGGCCACCGGCAGCCTGGACGAGGTCGCCGTGGCCGCAATCCGAGATCGCCTGCATCAGTTGTCCGAATTGGACAAGCGCCGCGAGGCGATCGTGAAGTCTCTGAAGGAGCACGGCCTTCTCACCGAGACGCTGGCGGCTCAGGTATACGCCGCTGAAACACTGGCAGCGCTGGAGGACATCTACCTGCCCTACCGTCCCAAACGACGCACACGCGCCACGATTGCCAAGGAGAAGGGGCTGGAACCGCTGGCCTGGGCGCTCCTAAAACAGGACGGCCGTGACCCGGCGGAGCTGGCCGTGGACTACTTGGACGCGAAGCGCGGGATCGACGCCGTTTCGGATGCCCTGGCCGGTGCCCGCGACATCCTGGCCGAACATGTCAACGAAGACAATGGCGCGCGCGCCGACATGCGGCGCCTCTTTGCGGAAAAGGCGCTTTTTATCAGCCGTGTGGCCACCGGAAAGGAGGCGCAAGGGGCGAAATACAGAGACTATTTCGACTGGCAAGAACCCGCCAAGAGCGCCCCTTCGCACCGTGTGCTGGCCATGCGGCGCGGCGAAAAAGCCGACATCCTCAACCTGACCGTGGCCCCCCCCGAGGATGCTGCCCTGCATCTATTGGAGGAACGTTTCGTCACCGGTCAGGGGCCCGATGCGGCCCAGGTGCGTCTGGCGGTTCACGACGGCTACAAACGCCTGCTTTCCCGCGCGATGGAGACGGAACTGCGCCTCACCACCAAATCGGCCGCCGATGCCGAGGCGATCAAGGTTTTCGCCGCTAACCTGCGGGAACTGCTCATGACCCCGCCTCTGGGGGCCAAGCGGGTGATGGCGATCGACCCTGGGTATCGAACCGGCTGCAAGGTGGTCTGCCTGGATCGCCAGGGAAAGCTGCTTCACAACGAAACCGTTTATCCGCACAATTCGGCGGCACAGCAAGAAAAAGCTGCGAATCGTCTAAAATCAATGGTTTACGACTACAACATCGAAGCGGTGGCCATTGGGAACGGGACGGCCGGCAGGGAGACGGAGGCATTCGTTAAGGCGCTGGATCTCGAAACCGCCATCCCCGTACTGCTGGTTAACGAGAGTGGGGCTTCGATCTACTCCGCCTCGGAAGCGGCCCGTGAGGAGTTCCCTGAGCAGGACCTCACCGTTCGCGGTGCCGTGTCCATCGGCAGACGCCTGATGGATCCGCTATCCGAGTTGGTCAAGATCGACCCGAAATCCATCGGCGTTGGCCAATATCAGCACGACGTGGACCAGACCGAACTCAAGGCGGCGCTGGACGACGTGGTGGTCAGTTGCGTCAACGCCGTGGGTGTTGATGTGAACCGCGCCAGCGCCCAATTGCTCACCTATGTTTCCGGCCTCGGCCCTCGACTGGCCAAAAACATCGTGGCCCATCGCGATCAACACGGTGCGTTTGACTCCCGCCAACAGCTGACGGCGGTCACCCGGCTCGGTCCCAAGGCTTTCGAACAATGCGCTGGCTTTTTACGGGTCAAAGGTGGGCGCAATCCATTGGACGCCAGCGCCGTTCACCCCGAACGATATGCCCTGGTAGACCGCATGGCGGCCGATCTCGGTGCCAGTGTGAAGGGGTTGATGCAGGATCGCGATCTGCGCGCCAGAATCGACATCGGCGCCTACGTGGGCGGGGGCATCGGCCTGCCCACATTGGAAGATATCCTCGCCGAGCTGGCCAAGCCGGGTCTGGATCCGCGGGATACCTTCGAGGCGTTCGCTTTCAGAGAGGGCGTCAACAGCCTCGGCGACCTGGAACCCGGTATGCGACTGCCGGGGATCGTCACAAATGTCACCCGGTTTGGAGCGTTTGTCGACGTGGGGGTCCACCAGGATGGTCTGGTCCATATCAGCCAGTTGGCCGACCGCTTTGTCAAGGACCCTGCCGATGTGGTCAAGGTTCAGCAGAAGGTGACGGTCACCGTATTGGAGGTGGATACGGCGCGCTCGCGAATCAGTCTCTCCATGAAGGGCAAATTGGACGGGATCCCGACGGACAGGGATGCCGGGCGGCCCACCAGAAGGGGTTCGGCGGAACCGAAGGGATCGCGCAGAAGCCGCAGTTCACGAACCGGCAACGCCCCTAAGCGGCAGACGCCGGCACCCTTCAACAACCCCTTCGCCGATCTGCTCAAGGGTGGCTAACCGACACCCGTGACGGCAACCCGCCAATGGCGGCAACGGCGGGCATGGCGCGGTCGGCCGGATCGTACCGGATGCGTATGATTTGGGTTGGCGAAGCGGCCTTGCATCACCGTTTTCACACGTCGGTGGCGGTGGATTTCATGGAGCGGCCGAGGTGTGAAGTTGGAGGCAATACTCCCCGTAGGCGTCTCCGGCCTGTGCTTTGATGCGGCGTATGATGCTCGGGATATCGGCATGCAGGCGCTTGAGGCCATTTGCCAACAGCTCACCTGAGAAAGCTTCGATGGGCGCCCGCGAGGCGAATACCCACAATCGCTCCCGTCCGAAGGGCGGCGCCACCGTAAAACGGAAGGCGGCATCTTGGGTTGGGATGGGACGGAACCATCCCGCGGGGTAGAAACTGCTTTCCTGATTGGCGTTCGGAACGATCTGAATCCGTTGTCTGTTGGCATCTTCGTAAATCGCGACGATATGGGCATCTTGGTTGAGGCTGAGGTAGAAGGCGATGGTGTCGCCGTGGACAAAGCGGTGCCCATCGCCCAGGTGCGTCGTGATCTCTACCTGGATGGGCACCCCCGGCGCCGTCGCCGGGGGCGTCTCTCCCGCCAAAGCGGCCGGAATTCGCCAGAGGATGACGGCCGCAACGAGGATCACCCAGGCGATTCGCCGACAATGCCGCCGCGACAATCCCATGGAGATGGCGCCAGAAAGGATGAAATTCCGTCGCATTCCCTCCCCTTTCCTATCCTTGAAGGCTGCTAAAAACGAAACCGATAGGCATAGTCAAAAAAGAGCCCCAGCATCTGATCTTCCTGCTCGTCCCCGGAATCGAAGTCAAAGTTCCGGGAAGTAAAGCGCAAGCCGAGGCCGAAGCGATGGCGGTCACCGGGGTGATATACAGCGCCGAGTTCCACCCCTCCGCCGCTGACGTCGCCGATGGCATTACCGTCCCCCTTGACGCTGGTATGGGGCAGCAGGGTGAGGGTTCCGACGAGATCCCAACTCTCGGTGATGGGCCAGCGGCCGGTGATCCCGCCGCCGAGGCCGGCATAGCTCATCTCGTAGTCGTTGGAGTTCCATTGACGGTTCATGACCTGGAGATCAAGGAAAAGGGCCAAGGGCTTCCAGAAGTAGTAGCCGACGGCAAGGTCCAGTTCGCTGTGGGCGATCTCGACATCCCGCTGGGCCAGCGTCTCGGAAGAGGAGGCCTGTCCCGGCGCATCATCATCAAAGCGATAGTTGCCGATACGGAGATCTAAGGTGGAATAGAAGCGGTGTTTTAAGATACCCAGGTGCAGGCCGATCTGGCCGCCGCCGCCATCCCAATCGGTATCGTCCGCATCGCCCTTGCCAGTCCATCTGCCCGCCAGCAATTCGACGCCCAGATCCAGGCTGAGATCGCCCGTCGATGACGCCACTGGCGGCCGCTCATCAACGACCTCCACAACGTTGACATTGACTTTCAACTTCTCTGAGGGGATTCCATCGACGACCAGGTCGATATTGATGAAGATGAACTCTCCCAACTCATCGCCAGCGCCCTGCACCACACCGCTTTCAGGGACCTGATCGACATTGTTGGCCACGGCCTTTTCCACATTGGTGCTCAACTCACTGGCGGTCAGCAAAAGGCGGTCGTTGTTCTTCAATTCATTGAGTAGAAAATAGGTGAACGGCGAGTGGCCGGAGGTCCTGTAATTGTCGTCCACATACTCCACCCCCCCCGCTGTGAGGATCTGAATACTCTTCTTGTTGGCGACCTTGCGGTAGTACGCCTCACTGCCCATTTGGGCCGCTATGCCACGGGTGACGCCGCGCAGCAGGGTGCCACTGAAACAGGAGTCGGAGATCAACAGGGTATGCTTGGCGCGGGCGGCAATCGTACCGAGTTCGTCGCGGATAGTGGAATTCCGCAGAAAGGTCGTGTGATCTGTATCTTTGGCATCAATGGGCACCCAGTACCCCTTTTGGGTGTCCATTTGGATGAAGCCGTGCCCGGCGTAGTACATGAGGACGCTGTCATTGGTCATGACGCGACCGGAAAGCGCCTGCAGCGCGAGCAGCATCTCCCGACGGGTCGCATTTTCGAGCAGCGCAACATCGCTAAAGCCGTATTGCTCCAGAAGCACGCGCTTCAATGCGCGGGCACCGGCGACCGCTGTCGTCAGTGGTTTCCAGGGCCCTGCACCGCCTGGGTAAGCGTCGTTGCCGATGAGCAGCGCGCGATAGGTACCGCTGGTTGGGGCGATGCCCGAGAGGGCCTTGGTTTCCAGGGAGATGCCCCGGGATTGGGCCCGGGCCGCAAAAGGAGTGGCCAGCAGTAGCAAGATGCAGATGGTTGAGAGGAGAACGAAATTGCGGCCTGATAAAAAAGAGCGGTCCATTTGAGTCCCCATCCAGGTTAAGGTGTCGCGCTAAAGGTCCATCCGATGAAAGACGAATCCCCCCTCCGCATGAAAGGCGCTTTTATCGGTGGTACTCCCGGAAAGCATCCAGACATAGCGCTGGCCGGGAAGGATTTCAAGCCCCTCAAGGTTTACGCGGGTCTCCGTTGTGGTGACCTCCCGGACCTTGATGGGTGCGCCGTTTGCGTACCGGACCACCTGTATCCGGTAGAATTCCGCCAGCGGGACGTTCGGCCAGGTGATTCGCACTATGCCTTCTCCGTCCAGGGATACGCGTACATCTTGGAATGGCGCCCTGCGTGCCGGGATGGTGTGAAAGAATCCAAGGCCGGGCCCCTCGTGGGGAGAGGAGAAACGGATCTCGGGCGAATCCCGATAATGCGCGATCTGGAGATGTTCCACCGGCGACGCAAAGAAAATGAAGAGGCATGTGGCCATTCCGCCGGCAACCAAGGCCCCCGCCGGTATGGCGGTCCACAGCGGAATCCGCCGGATCAGCCACGCCTTCACCACCGCAAGGGTGGCGGTCAGCCGGCCTGCCTTGCCCTGACGGGAAGCGGCGTCGCCCGCCCTCTCAGTCGCCGTTGGTGCCTTCCGCAGGGCCCGATCCATCGCCGTACGGTGGCGGGCGTTATGGAAGGCCGCCTTCAGCGCAGCGGGGCGTTCGGCGAGTTGACGCCGGATCCGGATTTTGTCTTCCCCTGAGAGTAGCCCCTCCATATAGTCCGCGATGGTTTGGTCCGCCATCATCTTGTCCTCCTCCCATCCAGGGCGCAGTCCGGTGGGGTCCACCGCCTCGCCCGAGGAGGGGCGAAACCGCTTCATCGCTGCTAACGCGTGCAACCGCGATCGGCAGTTTGTACACCGAACCAAGTGCAGGCTCGCTGTCTTGGATGCCCCTGCATCCGGATCGGCCAGATAGGCGCTCAGATCGTCCAAGCTAAGATGTTCGACGGCTGTCATGGTCACCTTCCAAGATTGAGGCGTCGGTCGCTTTTTTTTTGACGCGCAGCACCTTGATGAGAACAAGACCCCAAGCGTCCGGATATTTGAAAGCTTCGGGGGAACCTCGCCGCTTACGGCCTCTCACCGCGCTTACCGGCTGGGCGTCATTCCGGTAGGGCGTTCGCAGCGATCGTTTCATCGGGGCGCTTCCGTCGCCATCAAACGACGCAATTTTTCAAAGGCCTTGCGCCGAAAATAGTACAGCTGCTGCCGATTGGTCGCATTGGGGGCAACCCCCCGTTTGATGGGGAGTTCCAGCACTTTCAGGGCTTGCAGGACGGTATCGGCGTCATCTCCATCGATCAGCATCGCTTCCAATACCAGTTGTTCTAACTGGGTGAGGTGCTGCCAGGCCGCCTGCAGCCGCTGTTTGGCGTCCCGCTCCTCAGGCGCCTCGTCGAAGGAGGGCAGCTCCCTCTCCCAACCGGCGGAGCCTTTCATCTGTGCTGGATCGTTTTCCGGTTCACTGAGAGATATCGTCCTGGGTGGATCCAAAAGGTGGAGCCGATGTCTGCGGGTCAATCGTGCGACGATGGCATGACACAGGGCTTCGGCCGCCGCCTCATCGAGATGCAGTGTCTGGGCAATTTCACCGGGATCTCGCTTGGCGCGCAGCTCCAGGAAAACACGTGCCGCCATGGGGTCTAACTCCCGTATGTAGGTGGGGACATAGCCCCTTCGCCCAAACCGCCAATCCTTCCAGCGTTCGTAGAAGGGCAACGAGTTGGCGATATGAAACAGATAATCGGTTATGCGCGCGCCCCCCCGTCCTTCAAAGCGTTGCAGCCGTTCGGGACGGGTGAGATCTTCCAGCATCCACGCATAGCTGGCGTTCCCGAATTCGCACAGCAGCGCATCCGCTGGTGCCCGCAAAGGTAACGGCGGTTCCAAGGTACAGACGTAGCGATACCGGTTGCCGGAGCAGAAGCGGCGGCAGAAGCGGTGGCTCTGGTAGCTGATGATGGGGTGCACCAGGTCGTTAATGGTCCGGCGCGCGGACGGATCGCCACCCGCGGCTGAACGGGCAAGGGCTACCTGGCGGCGCTGGATGTCCTGCGCCGCAGTAACGCCGGTTGAATCGGTTGCGCGTGGAGGCCTTTTCATCAATATCGGTTTATACGGAACTTGCCGTCATCATTATTCATCATTGAGGGTCATAGAGGAACCAGCCAGCAATCTGCTGATGTTCCAGGTGCACGGCCACGCCATAGGTATCGTAAGCCCAGTATTCACCGGCCACCAAATGGTAACGACGATCTGGGATGCCGAACGCCTTCAGGGGGCGTGTTGCATCGTCTCCAATGGCGATCCGCTCGGCCAGGGCGTCCGTTCCGGCCGCCTGCCACGCGCCGATGATGGTGGCTTCCGGCCCGACAACGATGCGGCTGCCGCCATCCATCCGCCACAGCCGGTGGGGTTCACCCGCAATCCAGAACTGCTCGGTGGTAAAGGGCTGCGACGATCCGGGGGGCAGCCCAAAGCGGTCACCGATGCGCAGGCCGGCCACCTTGGGTGCCGTGGCGAGCGGTTCCGATGCGGCCGTGCCAATGCGCAGCTGATTCAGCGCCAAATGAAACAGAACCCCGTTTCCACGGATTTGCGCATGTCGGGCCAGGGCCTGCCACAGATCTCGTGCACGACGCGGCTCGCCGCCATGAATGGCCAAGGCGGCGCTGTTGTGAACAGCGCTGTACATCAGCAGATCATCTGGGATGCGCCCCGCAACGGCGGTGTTGCGGAGGTTCGGTGGTGTGCGCAGATCATCGATCACGGCCGTGAATGCCCGCTGGGCGGCGACATGCTCCCCAGCGCGGCTCAGCGTCATGGCCAGTATCAGGTCGGCAGCGGCATCTCTGCCAAACTTGGGAACATATTTCCCCTGGACGATCCCGTTGGCCATGAAGGTGTTACCGCTAATGAGGTAGCTGCAGGCGAGCATCAGGTAGGTTTTGGGATGATCGGGGGCTAGCCGGATGGCCTTCTCGAAGAGCTGGATCGCGCGTTCCAGACTTAGTCCCATCCGCTGTCGTTCTCTTTCGACCACTGCTACGTCGGTGGATCGTTTGGGCAGTGGATCTTTGGATTCCGTCATCACGGCTGTCGGAGCGGCATCCAGCAAGAGCGGGTAGTAAAAATCGGGAAGCGTCCGGTCACCATGACCGCGCAGGCGCTCTAAGCTCTCCAGCGCTTCATATAGATGGGTCACGCCAAGGGCGTATAGCACCGCGCGATTGGTGTAGCTGTGACCAAACGCCGAAAAGTAGTGTCGTGCGGCCTGCATGCGGCCGGCGACGAGTGCCTGGACCCCCATGGTGTAGAGCGTGGTCTGCGTGGCCACCGCTTTCAACTGGGCCGCGGTGCGCAGCGCACGTGCGCGCGCCTGCCCACAGGCCGCCGACAGCGCTTCCGCTTCTGCGCTCATCGGAGGGATGGTTTGGGTTACGGCGGTATTCACCGCATCATTCGAACAAGGGGCTTGCCAAAGATTCTCGATCCAGGCGGTAAAAAAGTCCTTCTCGTCCAATATTTGATGGGGATCGTAACCGACGCTGGACATCATTAGCAGCCCGTCGTGGTCAGCCTGGGCCTCCTTCTCCGCCATGTCTGCCAGCATTTCGGCGTTAAGGTTCAACCCTAAGGCGAGCTGCTGTTGAATGGCTGGGTCCTGATCGCCAATCAGACGAAAAAAACGTTGGTGCCAAAGATCGTCGGCACTCTGGTGAGCCAATTCGTGGGCCAGAACAAAGGCCAGCAAATGTTCGGCGCGCTGGTCGCCAAATTCAAAAATGGCACCCAGGGCGGAGCGGGTCAGAAGGATACTCCCGTCGGCCAGAGAGGCCGCCCAAAGACGGGTGGCTGCATCAATCACGTATAGGGTGGGCGCCAGCCGTGTTCGGTCCCAGGCACGTAGCAGGATCTGAAATACCGCGTGGGCGCGGGCCACGGCAGGATCACTGCCAGGTGTAAGGACATGGGGCTTCCAATAGGTGATCGACTGGGCCGGATCCACCGTGGGGAGCATGGATTGGGCGCGGGTCCCGCCCGTGCTCAACAAGAGAATCGCCAGGGCGAGGAGCGCGGCGATATGCCGTTTGCAAAATCTCATCTCGGCCTCAGTCAGTTGACGGTGGAGGAGGCAGCTTCCTTAATAAGAAGACGGCCAATTCGTGTTCATTTGAAAAAAAGTGGGCCTGATTTACTGGTCGTCGCTATACGCGATCCAAACCGTAGCGTCAAAATGATCTTAGCGCGGCGTCGCAGGCTTTTTTCAAACACGCGTGTTGTTGTTGTCTCCTTTCGGTATGCGAAGCCCCAAGCCACGGTGAAGCTGTGAGCGGTGCACGGCATCGCGGGGCCGGCCGAAACTGCACCGCGACCGTAAGAGGTCCGGACACCTCGACCGAAAGGAGATTGACAAGATGAAAATAGGCAATTCCTTCAGCAATCCCTTAAAATGCCTCATGGGAATCATGATTTTGATGAGCTGTTTCACCCTTCTGATCGCCTGCGGCGACACTGGAGAAAGTTCAGCTGGCAGCGAACCCGACAGCAGTGCCATCCCCTTGAGCCTCGATCTGGATCTGCCCGACAGTATCACCGGTGGTAGCCTGCCGGCTAACGGGGATCAACCCCTCTTTCGGGCCGTTGGAGCGGGAACGGGAGGGGCGTGTGCTTTTATGGGGGCGGATGGGGACGATCCATTTCGCAATGGGTATGAAATGACCAAGTTCATGGTATCGGCCGTGGCGACATGGACCTGTTTCACCGACACGCTGATCGAGCTGGCCGAGACGGTGGTCCATGATGATCGAATCCATGCCACCGACAACGATATCCGCCGACCAGACTACGATCCCGACGATCCCACCCACTACTGGATCAGTGACGACTCGGCCACCCAGACCACCATCCGCTTCTATTACGGCTACGACCGCGAGGTGCCGCCCCAGCGGGAGGATGCCCCCCAATTTTTCCTCTCATGGCTGAGATCCAATGCGGACGGCCTTCAGGGGCGCCTTGTCATTGACGGCACCGGTGTCAACGCCGCCGCGCGCAATCCTGACGATCCCATCTGGATGCGCATGGACTTCAACTACGGCACCACCGATAAGTTCGTTGACACCTTCATGCGCTTCGATGCCGGCAACCCCTGGGCCGATGGATTCCGTCTGCAGCTGACCAAAGATCTGAGCGCAGGGCCTCTGGAGCAGGTCTTTACGGCACTCGGGCTGATCGCCATGAAGGCCCAGTTCCTCACGGCGCAAGGCATCGAGGAGGTCCCCGATGTCCACATGTTCACCGTTTCCGACGACTTCGGCAATGGCGCTGCCCTGGCCGAGTACCGACAGCTGGCGCTGCCCCTTGAGCTGAATGCGGGCACGGACAACCATCTGGGCAATTATCTCTTCGACAAGCGTGATATCTATTTTTTCGAAGCGGATATGGATTGGGACTGGGTGTCGAAATCCATTCACACTGCGGTGTACCGCGGCGGTCGAACAACACCGGCGGATGGCGGCACGTGGATTCCCTTCGACCCCTCCTTGGATATGATCGCCGCGGAGTTGGACCTCGGGTTTGACTATTTCACTGGTGAATTGTGCGCTGAAACGGATGACGATTGCCTTGCGCTGCTGACCGCCGTCTTCAGCGACGGTTTTGCCGGTCAGGAGCCCAATCAGGGGTCAGACCCCCTTGACTGGCGCAGCGACGCACTGGCCAACGCCACTAGCCTCGAATCGGTGTATCCCAACGGAATCGATTGGGAGGGGGCCTTCGAGATGGTCTTTGCGCCAACCGACCCATGATCTTTCCCATTGATTACTGACACGCCACACCAGCTGTGATAAGCACCTAGGACCGTATCACGGGCGGACTGCCATGCGGCCGCCCGTGATGCGTGCGAAGCACTCTGCGACGAGGGCCATCCCATCCCTCGGACACCCCTTTTTTAAATTCAGGTGCTGCCATTGAAGGCTGTCGTTCAGAGAGTGGCCCGGAGCCAGGTAATAGTGGCGGGCGAGATTGTCGGTGCCATCGACGCGGGCCTGATGGTTCTGCTGGGCATCGCCCGCAACGACACCCCGACCCATGTTAACTGGATGGCCGAGAAGCTGATCCATCTCAGAATCTTCGAGGATGCGGCGGGTCGCATGAACCACTCCCTGTTGGAGGTGGGTGGCGAGATGCTGGTCGTATCGCAGTTCACCCTTTTGGGCGACTGCCGCAAGGGACGCCGCCCCTCTTTCGGTGCTGCAGCCCCCCCCGAAATGGCCAACCAACGCTACAAAGAGTTCGTCGCCCAGGTCGCCCGCAACGGCATCTCCGTCCAAACCGGCCGGTTTGGGGCCGCCATGTCGGTGAGCCTAACGAACGACGGCCCGGTCACGCTCCTTGTGGAAACCCCTGACACCCTCTGAACCTCCCGCAATTGGCGCGCACGGATCCAACGGCACGCCTTTTGCTGTATCTCTGTCGTGCCTAACAGCACCACACGCAATATGGGCCGGACAGCCGCCATCGACGCGCTGCGAACACCTGCGGCCCTTTGGGCGGCCTCGTAGGGGTATTGGCAGCCTCTTGCGCGGCAACAATTTGACCTGGTACGTATATGGGTGTCGACAAAATGATGACAACCGCCCAAGTAGAGACAGTCCCCGCTTCCATGACCACCTTGGCCACCGCCCCGGCGACCGACCGCGGTGCGGCGGGCGGTGAAGGTGAATCTTCCCAGGCGCACATCATCGCCATAGGCGGCGCCAAGGGGGGTATCGGTAAAAGCCTCTTGGCAGCCAACCTGGGCGTCTATCTGGCCGCCAATGGCAACCGAACCGTTCTGGTCGATCTCGACCTCGGTGGTGCCAATCTCCACCTTTTCCTGGGGATCTGGAGTCTTGAGCGCAAAATAGATGACTTCTTGGAGAAGCGATTTGCCCATCTTGAGGAGCTGTTGCTCCCGACGAAATACGGCCCCTTGCTAATCGGCGGCGGCGGCGGTGCTCTGGGCGCGGCCAATATCCATCACGCCCGCAAGCTCAAACTGCTGCGCGCCCTTCGTAAACTGCGGGCGGATGTCATCATCATCGATCTTGGCGGGGACACCAGCTTCAATATGCTCGATTTCTATCTGGCCGCCCAGACGGGTGTGGTCATGACCACGATGGATCCGGCCTCCTACCTGGATGCGTATAACTTCATCAAGGTGGGTCTCATGCGGCGCCTCAATCGCATATTCGGTCCTGAATCGCCGTATCGCCTGCAGAAGGACGAGCGTCTGGCAAGCCTCGTCCGCGACTTCGTCGCAGAGGTCGGCAGCGGCCGCCGTGTTGCGTCCCTGGTGGATCGAGTGGCCGCCGAACACCCCCAAGGGCTCCAACTGCTCCAACGGGTCATCTCCGCCTATCGTCCCCGGACGGTCATCAATATGCCCACTGGCGAGAACGATGTGGCAGCACTCGCCGAGCGTCTCCGCAAGGTATCCGCGCGAATGCTCTCCATCGAGGTAGATTATTTGGGGGAACTGGCGTACGACGATCTCATCCACCAAAGCACGCAAAAACTGGTGCCCCATGTGGCCCGGCATCCGGAGGGTTCGCTGGCCCGATTCTGCGAGCGGATGGTGGCAGGGATCACGCCAGTGACCGCGGCGATCGATTCACCGCTCGCTCTCAGCGCTTGAGGACGATCGAGCGATATCCGCAACCGAATTCCAAAATCAATTCAAATTGTATTTGCTGATCTTTCGGTAGAGGGTGGCTTCACCGATCTCCAAACGGCGGGCCGCTTGCCGTCTGTTGCCGTCGCTCTTGGCAAGGGCATTCTGGATCGCGGCGATCTCGTACGCCGCCAGGCTGTCGTCGGCCGGGTAGACACCGTCACCGATGGGTTCGGGTGCACCGGCGGCCAATTTAGGGGGTAGATCGGCCACCGTCAACGTCGCCGTGAGACCAATGGCCACTGCGCGTCGAATGACATTTTCGAGTTCGCGCACATTGCCCGGCCAATCGTAGTTCATCAAACAGGCCATTGCTTGGGGATCCACGGCGGGAGCCGATTGGCCGGTTCCGTTGCTGGAAGCCTTGTCTGCAGCGAGGGGCTCCGATAGGCCGAGGTCCCCGGCAGGTCCATTCAGCGCCGTTGGATGGGGTTCCGTGCTGAATTTATCGATGAAGTGGCGCACCAGATGCGGGATGTCTTCGCGACGCTCCCGAAGCGGTGGCACATGGAGCGTCACAACGTTGAGGCGATAGAAGAGATCCTCGCGAAAGCGGCCCTGCGCCGCTTCCTCTTCGAGGTTACGGTTGGTGGCCGCAAGGATACGCAGGTTTACGGGGTGGCTCCGATCCGCCCCGACGGGTCGCACCTCCCGCTCCTGGATGGTGCGCAGCAATTTCACCTGCATGGCCGCGGACAGCTCGCCCACTTCGTCCAGGAAAAGGGTGCCGTTGTCGGCAGCCCGCATGAGGCCTAAATGGTTACCGGCTGCGCCGGTGAAGGCGCCTTTCACGTGGCCGAAGAGTTCGGACCCCATCACGGATTCGGTCAATGCACCGCAATCCACGGGCACGTAAGCCGCCGTGCTGCGCTTACTGTGCCGATGAATGGCCCGGGCGACCAGCTCCTTGCCGGTGCCGGTCTCCCCTTCGATGAGAACGGAGGCGTCCGCCGGCCCGACACGGGCGATCATGCGCTTGAGTTCCTGAAAAGCGGGGGCGCTTCCCACCAGATCCTCAAAGCCATTGTCGATCTGACTTTCGGCGCGCAGACGTTGATTTTCCGACTCCAACGACCAGATCTTATGCAGCTGTCCGACGCGGGCGCAAAGGCTCTCCGGCTCCACCGGCTTTTCCAGATAGTCCACCGCACCCAAGCGAATTGCCTCGACAGCGCTTTCGACACCGCCATGGCCGGTCAGCATAATGGCCTTCACTTGCGGGTGGCGGTCGCGCACTTCGCGCAACAGCGTGAGGCCGTCCATCCCCGGCATCTTCAAATCGATGAGGGCCGCATGCACCGAGCGTCTCTCCAGGAGCGCGAGAGCCTCCGCTCCGCTGGTGGCCATGAGAAGCTCGTAAGGTTTGGATCGAAAGAGACGGCGCATGGCTGAGAGATGCTGGGGCTCGTCATCCACACAGACCATGCGGAAGCCGTCTTGCATTTTAAGGTCGCTTTGCATATGAGTTCTATCTACCGATTGACCATGGTGAAGGTTGCCATCATTGGATTCCACATACGTTCGCGATCTGCCAACCACCGTCCGAGCGATCGGTCTCGGGCGAAGGACCGTTCCAATGAGATTCCATCGCAATGGGTCGCCCGCCAATGTCCGCCGAGCCGGGCGACGATACCTGCTGAGTGTGGCTCTGATATCGGCCACTCTCCTGCTTTGCATAAGTGTCTGGTCCCGCTGCGAAGCGGGGTCTGGCAAGATCCAACCCCAAGCGTCCGCAGCCCAGACCCCATCGACGGTATCGCCGCCACCGTCCTCAGCCCCCTGCGCGTGGCCGCCCAAGCTCCAGGCGGAACTCAGGAAACACCTGGGTCCCACGGATGCCGCCCTGCTGGCCGCCCCTGATGGATGCCATTTGGTGGCCATCCATGCCGGACGCCCCCTCATCCCCGCCTCGACCCTCAAGCTGCTCACCGCGGCCGCGGCGTTGCATCATTTGGGACCCGAATACCGATTTCAGACCGATTTCTTTCAGGACGCTTCCGGAAATCTGATCATCAAAGGGTATGGAGACCCCTTGCTTATCTCGGAGGTAGTGGCCGATCTCGCGCAGACGCTGGCCCCCTCACTGCGGCGCTATGGAGACCTGATCATTGATGATGAGTGGTTCAAACAGCCGCTCTTTATTCCCGGTAGGCGTAACAGCCTTCAGCCCTACGATGCACCAAATGGCGCCCTATGCGTCAACTTCAACACGGTTTTCTTCAAAAGGCGCAATGGCAAACCGGCCAGTGCAGAAGCCCAGACACCCTTGCTGCCCTTCGCGCGCAAAAAGATCGCCGCTTCAGGTCAAGCCCAGGGCCGCATCGGCCTCAGCGCTGGCGCCGCAGAAAACATCCGCTATAGTGGCGAATTGTTCCGCTATTTCCTGGAGAAGGCCGGGTCCCGGGGAAGCGGTACAATTCAAAGCGGCCGGGTGACGGGAGGGGTCAACCGCATCCATCGACATCACTCCCCCTACCCGCTGACCGAGGTGATCCAGAAACTGATGGCCTACTCCAATAATTTCATGGCCAACCAGTTGTTCATCACCACGGGCATCGCCGCTTACGATCCGCCCGGCACACTGGCCAAGGCGCAAGCCGCGGTGGATCGTTATGCCCGCGAACACTTGGGGCTTCGCCATCTGACCTTGGTGGAGGGCTCCGGCATCTCGCGTGCCAACCGGATGAGTGCCCTGGACCTGCTGCGGGTGCTGGATGCTTTCGCGCCGCATCATCGTCTCCTGCGCAACGACGCGAATGAGTATTACAAAACGGGTACGCTGGACGGCATCCGCACCCGGGCCGGCTATTTGATGGGAGAAGATGGCACGCTTTACCGCTTCGTGGTTCTGCACAATACCCCGGGGAGAACCACCGACGCAGTGCTGGAGATGTTCAAAGCCCATTTGCCGTGAGCAGGGGTTTCGGTGAGCGATCGAGATGTGACGACGGGAGCGGTGCTGTGGCGGCTAATTGCCGTTGGTGCTGGTGATTTGAGCGTAGGCACTGTGGTTGTGGATCGATTCGAAATTTTCGGCGCTGACCGAAAACCAGGTGATGTTGTCATCGCGTTTTAGACGCGCGGCCACATCGCGGACAATGTCTTCGACGAATTTGGGATTGCTGAAGCCTCTCTCCGTGACCTCCTTCTCGTCCACCCGCTTGAGCACGGAATAGACCTCGCAGGAAGCGCAGCTTTCCACCAATTCGATCATGTCCTCCATCCAGATGAATCGCTTGAAGCGGGTCTGCAGGGTTACCTTCCCGCGCTGATTGTGGGCGCCGTGTTGGCTGATCTCTTTCGAGCAGGGACAAACCGATGAGATGGGCACGGCCACTTCGGAAACCAGATCGATCTCATCATGGGCATCGCTCGAACCGAGGATGCGGCAATCGTAATCCATTATGCCCATGGCCCCGCTCCTGGGGGCTTGTTTTTCCATAAAATAGGGAAAGGCGATTTCGATGTGGGCCGAGGCGGCGTTGAGATGGGTTTTCATCTCCACCAGGATCTCGGAGATCTTTTTGAGGGAGACATCCGGTTTGAAGAGATGCAGCATCTCCACAAAGCGGCTCATGTGGGTGCCCTTGTAGTCGTGGGGCAGGTCCACATACATGTTGATGGTGGCAACGGTGGCCTGCCGGCCCTGGCGTCGATCCATCACGGAGATGGGATAGCGCAGATCCTTTATCCCAACCTTGTCGATGGCAATGTTGCGGTCATCGCGCTGGTTTTGAACGTCCTTCATGATCACTTCTTCAGTAGGTAGTCCAGTTTCACGTTGCTCATGGAGCGGAAGATGTTGCCGCGAATCTTCGGATTGCGGCGGTATAGCCGCTCCAGCAGATCCTTGATCTCCCTCCGCTTGGACCGCTTCGCGCTTGGGCAGGGGTTTTCGAACCGGGGCAAATCCCGCTCCTGCACAAAGCGTCGAATCTTGTTCTCCTCCGCGAAGGCCAGCGGGCGAATGATGGTAAATCGGCCATGGAAGAAAGGTTGCGCCGGCACCATGGTACTGATCTGACCGCTGTAGCAGATGTTCAGAAAGAGGGTCTCGATGAGATCGTCCTTGTTATGCCCAAGGGCGATCTTTCGGCATCCCAGCGTATCGGCGATCTCGAAGAGACGTTTACGACGTAAACGGGCACAGAGAAAACAGGGATTCTCCCGATTCTCGGCGCTGTGGGCCACGATACCATGGTTTGTCGTTTCCCAGTGCAGGTGCCATCCGTTTCGGCTGCAGAAGCGGGCCAGTTCCTCCCCGAAGCCCCCCTCGAATCCGGGATCGATGTAAATGGGGAAGACCGCATAGTGGATGGGGGCCCGGCCCAGCCGGTCATGTAGCAGTTGCACCAGGGTGAGGCTATCCTTGCCGCCGGAGAGGCCGACGGCGATGCGGTCGCCATCGGCGATCATGTCATAGGCATGGATCGCCTCGCCCATAGCCGCGTTGAGATATCTACCTGTATGGCTCACCGGGCGCCGCAATTGGCTCGCTAGGCCTCACTCTCCGTTTCGGTGGCCTCGGTGACCTTCCCGGCGGCAATCTCGCGCAGGGCGACGACGATATCCTCGTTCTTCGGCGAACTGACTAAATATTCAGATCCTTCCCGAATTTGACGCACCCGGCGGGCAGCCATGTGCACCAATCTGAAACGGCTATTGACCCGCTTTAAACAATCCTCGACCGTTATTCTTGCCACGTCCTGCTCCTTTGGTCTCCGCCACGAATCATGCCGGGCGGTGGTCCTTTGCTGGTATGGGTATATTGGTTAATCCCGCTAAACTCGACAGCTTTACAGTATTTCCACCAGGTCGTAAACCCTTTTGCCACCAGGTGCCTGAAGGACCACCTCGTCCCCCGGTTTTTTGCCCAACATGGCCTTGCCCAGCGGGGAGGTGACGGAAATGAGGCCCGCTGCGATATCCGATTCGTCCGGTCCCACCAACTGGTAGGCCACCTCTTCACCGGAATCCACATTTTCCAGTACCACCTGGCTGGCAAACACCACCCGGTCCTTGGGCACATCACCGGGATCGATGATGTCGGCATTGCCCAGCTTGTAATCCAATTCACTGACCCGATTCTCGATGAAGCCCTGGCGCTCCTTGGCGGCTTCGTATTCGGCGTTTTCAGACAGATCTCCATGGGCGCGGGCCTCTTCGATGGCTCTTATGACGGCGGGCCGCTCGACGCTCTTGAGGTGTTCCAGTTCTGCCTTCAATCGTTGAAAACCGTCTCGAGTGATGGGTACTTTTTCCACAGTCAGACTCCTTCACATGAATCATTGCGCGGTCCCACCCCGCCCCTATGGAGGGAAGGCCGCCGGCATGGGTCAAAGGAACTGGATGCGGGGCATATGGTCGGCGTGATGCCCCTTTGACCGAAAAAAATGGATTGCCGCCTGGCCCGATCCGGCAGGCCAAAGCGGCAGTGGCGATAGCGAAGGGCGGCCGGCGTGTCGGTCCAGCCGCGCCGTACATGTTGTGTTGTGTAAGTTAGATCAGATCTGAGCCATGCTTCTCGTCGTCAGGGGCGTCCGCCTCCTCAACAGACTTGAGATGAAACACCCGTCTGAGCGTACTGACGGGACCTGAGAGGGTATACACCAACCCGATGCTGAACAGCGCAATCTGCGGTTGGGCGGCGATGAAGATCAGCACCAGCAGGGCCACAACCAGGCTGTTGAAGCCCATCTTTTTGAACAATTCGGGCCGTTTGAAGCTATTGTACTTGATGGTGCTGACCATAAGGAATGAGAGGCTATAGAGCATCACCAAGATGATAAAGGGATTGACCGAGGCGCCCCAGCCCATTTTATGGCAGAAGAGCACCGTCGTCGCGTTCATTCCAGCCGCTGCGGGGATGGGCAGTCCAATGAATTTGTCGCTGCTGACGGTCCCCACCTGGGTGTTGAAGCGCGCCAGTCGCAGTGCACCACAGGCCATGAATAGAAATCCCGCCAGCCAACCCATGCGACCCATCGGCCGCAACGCCCACAAGTAGACCATCATTCCGGGCGCCAGGCCAAAGGAGATCAGGTCGGCGAGCGAGTCATACTCTACACCGAATTTGCTGGTGGTGTTGGTGGCCCGCGCAATTTTGCCGTCCAGATTATCGAAGAGACCGGCGATGACGATGGCGCAGGCCGCCGCCACGAACTTGCCGTCCACGGCGGCCACGATGGCAAAGAAGCCGCAGAACAGGTTCAGCGAGGTGAAGATATTGGGGAGCAGATAGATCCCCCGCTTGAGGGTCTCTTTTTCAAACCGCTTCTTTCGCTTCATGTTGGAAACGCTCCTATGATGGAGGTGCCGGCGCGCAGTTTGTCGCCGACGCGTACCTGAATCCCTGTATCCATTGGTAGGTAGACATCGACCCGCGAGCCAAAACAGATCAGACCGATGCGTTGACCACGCACCAAGCGGTCACCGGGCTGCACATGGCAGATGATTCGCCGGGCCACCAGGCCGGCGATCTGGACAAAACAGATCTCATGTCCGTCATCGGTCTTCAGGGTCAGTGCATTGTGCTCATTGGCGGTGGCGGCCGAATCTCGATCCGCCGGCAGGAAACGCCCCGGCTGATAGGCGACCGCGGTTAGCTTCCCCTCGTAGGGGACCCGGTTGACATGAACGTTGAAGATGTTCATGAAAATCCCGACGCGGCGGCATTTGCCCTGATAATGAGGGGTTTCCGCAAGGGTATCGATGGCCACCACCTTGCCGTCGGCCGGCGCGACGAGGAGGCCCTCTCCATTGGGTATGGCACGATCGGGATCACGGAAAAAAGCGCATATGAACAGGGTTACAACCAGTCCCAGCAGGGCCAAGGGCACGATGCCGAGAAGCGCCAGTGTTCCCGTGGTAAGAGCAGCTGCCCAGATGAAGGGATAGCCCGCTTTGGCGATGGGAAAGGCCGTCTGACTCGGTTTTTCGGCCCAGGAATAGGTCTCGTTCACAACCCCACTCTCTGCAATAGCGTGTCAGAAGAAACGATCCGCCCAAAATAAAGACGCCCGCTTACGACCGGTGTCATCAGGCCGTAACTCCGGGCATGGGAGCGGTTCTGTGCTGCTATAGCTTTTCGACTATATCCGATGTTTCTTTAGGTGTCAAACATTTAGGTGCCAATCGCAGCCCGTTTCACGGCGGCTGTTTAACTGCGCGGATACGGGTGGCGACCCCTCGCAGTGGCCGCTTGGGAGGCCCTCCCGCGATGAATCTGGGCATCGGATTGGCGCAGGTAAATGGGTCTCACTTCGGCGGCGGATCTTCCATGGGTCTGCAGACGGCGATCGGTTAACCAGGCCAGAACAGCGGCGTCGGGCTGCTGCTGAAAAGTGGGCGCAAAGCGGGCTCCCTTGCCCTTAGCGGCTTGGATCTCTCGCCGGTATAGCCGGGCGCCGCTCCCAACATACCAACACGCATCCGGCGCCTGATTGACAGCCACCTTTGGATCAGCAACTCGCTCGGTCATCAGCGGCACCAGCTCCATATCGCTTCGGCGATAGACACCAGCGTAAACCTCATTGCGACGGGCGTCGACCAGGGCACACACGGGTGTTTCACTATGCAGCAGTGGCCATGCCAGCACTTCCAGAACCGAGATGCTCACGACGGGGCGTGCCACCGCCAGGGCCAGTCCCATGACGGCACTCATGCCAATTCGAATACCTGTGAAACTCCCTGGACCACGCGTCACCCCAAAGCCGTCCAGGTCGGTCATCTGCCAGCCGGTCGCGGCCATCACCCGATCGATCAGGGGCATGAGGTGACGCGAGTGGGTCACACCGGTGGCCTCAACCGCGGCGGCGCGCACCATACCGCTCGCGGCGAGTGCCACGCTGCAGCAAGGGGTCGCGGTATCAACAGCCAAAATGCGCATCGGTGCTGGTCGCCTCAGGCGTTGGCCGGCGAACGTCGGGTGGTCGGACGCCGTTTGCCGGTAGTCGCCTTGTGGGCGCGTTTTCCGGCGGCCTTGGACGTGCGCTTGCGGGTTGCGGGCTTCTCCAGGGCGATGTCGAGCACCTCGTCCATGCTGGTCACGGGAATGAAGGTAATTTTACGGCGCACGTTGGCCGGTATCTCTTTCAGGTCTTTCTTGTTTTTAGCAGGGATGATGACGGACCGAATACCGGCGCGCAGGGCACCCAAGGCTTTCTCCTTCAGACCGCCGATCGGCAGCACCCGACCCCTCAGAGTGATTTCGCCCGTCATGGCCACAGCGGAGTCGACGCGGCGTTGGGTAAGTGCCGAGATGAGGGCGGTGGCCATGGCGATGCCGGCCGACGGGCCGTCTTTTGGAATGGCCCCAGCCGGTACATGGATGTGGAGGTCATTCGTGTCCAGGGCTTTGGCCGATATACCCAATGGTTTTAGGTTGGCACGGGTATAGCTGAGAGCCGCCCGGGCCGACTCCTGCATCACCTCCCCCAATTGACCGGTGACGATCAAGTCGCCCTTGCCACTGATCAGCGCCGCTTCCACGTAGAGCACCTCTCCGCCCACCTGGGTCCAGGCCAGACCGGTGGAGAGTCCCACCTGGCTGTCCTCCTTATCCATCTCGGGATAATATTTGGGCACGCCGAGAAACTTCTGCAGGTTGCTGCGGGTGATATGGTGGTGGCCTTTCTCGCCCCCGGCAATGCGGCGGGCCACTTTTCGGCAGAGGCTGCCGATTTCGCGCTCCAGATTGCGCAGACCGGCTTCGCTGGTGTACTCGCTGATCATGAGATCCAACGCCCCTTTGCTGATGGCCAGTTGCCGCGGCTTGAGACCGTTCTCTTTTATCTGTCGGGGGATCAGGTAGTTACGGGCGATGACCGTTTTCTCCTCCTCGGTGTAGCCGGAGAGGTGGATCACCTCCATGCGATCCAGCAGGGCCGTTGGGATGGTGTCGGTGAGGTTGGCCGTGAGGATGAACATCACCTTGGAAAGGTCGAAGGCAAGGTTCAGGTAGTGATCGCTGAATGCGGTGTTCTGCTCTGGGTCGAGGGCCTCCAGCAGCGCCGAGGAGGGATCGCCGCGGAAATCGGCCCCCAACTTGTCGATCTCGTCCATCATGAAAACCGGATTGTTGGCACCGGCCTGTTTGAGTCCCTGGAGGATACGCCCCGGCATGGCGCCAATATAGGTGCGCCGGTGACCGCGGATCTCCGCCTCGTCACGAATACCGCCTAAGGAGATGCGGACGAATTTGCGTTTCATTGCCTTGGCAATGGCCTGCCCCAGGGAGGTTTTGCCAACACCTGGCGGTCCAACGAAGCAGAGAATGGGCCCTTTGGTTCTGGGATTGAGTTTGCGCACACTGAGAAACTCCAGGATGCGCTCCTTGATCTTCGTGAGGCCGTAGTGATCCCGGTCGAGGACCCCTTGGGCCTTTTTGATGTCCAGCAGATCCTTGGTCCCCTTGCTCCAGGGCATCTCCACGAGCCAGTCGAGATAGGTGCGCACCACAGAAGATTCCGCGCTGTCGGGGTGCATCTGCTCCAACCGGCGCAGCTGCTTGTCGGCCTCTTTGTTGGCCTCCTGCGGCATGCGGGCCTTTTTGATCTTCTTGCGATAGGCCTCGATCTCCTCGGCCTTCTCATCCAGTTCGCCCAACTCGCGGTTGATGGCCCGCATCTGCTCACGGAGAAAATAGTCCCGTTGGCTCTTGGAGATTTCATCCTTTACGTCAGACTGGATCTTGGCCTGCATGGCGGACAATTCCACCTCGCGGGAAAGCATGTCGTTGACCCGCTTGAGGCGCTCTGTTCCGTCGATAATCTCTATAATTTCCTGACTTTCTTCGAGTTTGAGGCGCAGGTTGGATGCCACCAGGTCGGCCAATTTGCCGGGATCGTCAATGCTGTTCAGAATGGAGCCCACCTCGCTGGTCAGTTCTCCGCGCAGGGCCAAAATCTTCTCCGAATTTTCACGTACGTTGCGCATGAGGGCTTCCATCTCGATGTTGGCAGCCTCAGCCGGCCCCTCCTCGAGAATCTCCACCTGCACCCGGTAAAGGCTCCGTTTGCGCGTGTACTTGATAATCCGTGCTTTGGTGATCCCTTGCACCAAGGTTTTCACGCGACCATCGGGGAGCTTTAGCATCCGCAGAATACGGCTGATGGTACCAACGGTGTAGATCTCATCGGGTTGTGGATTCTCGGTGGCGGGATCCTTCTGGGTCACGATGAACAAAAAGCGGTCCTTGGAGACGGATTCCTCAACCGCGCGCACCGACTTTTCACGCCCCACGAAGAGCGGCAGAAGCATGTCGGTGAAGATCACCACATCCCTCACCGGCATCATGGGCAGCGTGGTGGGGATGACCGCGTCGTCATCCTCCTCCTCGATAATACTGATCAGATCATCTCTATCGGTTTCAGCCATCTAATCTCCTTGCATGCAGCGGGGGTGGCCTGGATTTCGTGTCGGGGGTGGATCGGTGTCCGGATGGTTCTGCGAACACCGCATGGGCGCTTTTAGCGAAATTATACATTATAAGACAGCCTCGCGATTTGACAATACCCCTGCGTCGTTTAAATCCGCCTATCGCCGCAGCGACGCCGACCCGTCATGCCACCGCGCTTGCTTTTTGATATCGACATGTCTAAGCTCCCCAAGATAATCACTTATCTAAAATTAAAGCGTCCCACCAGTAGGTCCGATCTAGTGGGTTCGCGATGACTGCCGGTACCGTAGGTGCTGGGTGGGGCTCCCCCACTCACTAATAAGGAGACAAACACTATGCCGCTGGAGGGGCTCTGGATCACCCACGCGTGGGTGTTTTTCATCGGAACTTGCGTGGGTAGTTTTCTCAATGTCGTGATATATCGGCTGCCGGCGGGTCTCTCCCTTGTTCACCCGGGCTCACGCTGTCCGCACTGCGAGACACCGGTTCGGTTCTACGACAATGTTCCCGTATTCAGTTGGCTCATCTTGCGGGGCCGCTGTCGCGTCTGCAAAGCCCCCATCTCGGTGAGGTACCCACTGGTGGAACTGCTCACCGGCCTCCTGGCGTGGGGCTGCTTTTTGAAGTTCGGCCTCTCCTGGGCCTGCCTGCTGAGCTTCCTGTTCATCGCCACCCTGGTGGCCATCACCTTCATCGATCTGGACCATCGGATCATTCCCGACGTCATCAGTTTGCCGGGCATTCCCATCTTTTTTCTGGCCGGACTGCTTCTACCGGTTCCCTCCTTCTGGGACGCCGTCATCGGAATCGTGGTGGGCGGGGGCAGCCTTCTGAGTGTGGCCTGGGGATACTACCTGCTGACCAAGCGGGAAGGTATGGGTGGCGGGGATATCAAGCTACTGGCCATGATGGGCGGTTTCATCGGCTGGCAGGGCGTGCTCTTTACGATCTTCGCCGCTTCGGCAGCCGGCACCCTTGTTGGGGTGGGGGCCATGCTCAAGGCCGGCAAGGGCATGCGTCTGGCCATCCCCTTCGGCCCATTCCTGGCATTCGGCGCCACCCTCTATCTCTTCTACGGCGAACGGGTCATTGACTGGTATCTTCACGGGTTTGCCGCATAAACACGGTTTTCAGGCCGCCCGTCGCCCGAAGACGTCGGCAACCAACCGGGGCACCTCCGCATAGCGGTGACAGGCGACCCGGTGACCGCTACTGCCGATCTCTTGCAGCAGTGGTTCCTCCGCGCGACACCGGTCAATGACAAAGGGACAGCGGGTGTGGAAGCGACAGCCTTCCGGCGGATTGAGAGGGCTGGGTACGTCGCCGCTAAGGACAATGCGATTGGGCTTATCGTCGGTGTCGGGTACCGGGATACCCGACAAAAGGGCATGGGTGTACGGGTGGAGTGGTTCCTCGAAGAGGGCCTTGGTAGGCGCCAGTTCGACGATCTTGCCCAGATACATCACCGCCAGCCGATTGCTGATGTATTTGACCACCAGCAGATGGTGGGTGACGAAGAGGTAGGTCAACTGCAGCTGCTGCTGCAGTTCCAG
This sequence comes from Desulfosarcinaceae bacterium, assembly GCA_030066015.1. GTDB lineage: Bacteria > Desulfobacterota > Desulfobacteria > Desulfobacterales > Desulfosarcinaceae > JASJCL01. The sequence goes on from JASJCL010000004.1 coordinate 43,865, forward strand.
GAGAAGGTTGAGGATCTGGGCCTGAACCGACACATCCAGTGCCGAGGTCGGTTCGTCAAGCACCAAAAATTCGGGATTCGTAGCGATGGCCCTGGCCACGGCAATGCGCTGACGCTGGCCGCCGGAGAATTCATGCGGGTAACGCAGGTAGTGGTCTTTGGTAAGGCCCACCAACTGCAGCAACTCAAGAACACGCGCTTCCAGATCGCGGGCCGTTCGGCGTTCCTGCTCTTTCAGGGGCTCGGCGATGATATTCTTGATCAGCATGCGTGGATTGAGCGAGGTGGTGGGATCCTGGAACACCATCTGGAGCTTTTCGCGCAAGCCCAATTGTTTCATGGTGCCACGGGTCATGCGGGCGATATCATGGGTTTGTCCGTCGGGGCTGTCGGCGTGGTAAAGAATTTTTCCACTGGTGGGATCGTGCAATCGGATGATGGCCTTGCCCGTGGTGGTCTTGCCACAGCCAGATTCTCCCACCAGACCGAGGCACTCGCCGCGCACGATCTCCAGATCAATCCCGTCTAACGCCTTGACCGAGGCAACCTGTCGGCGCAGCACGCCGCCCAGAATGGGGTAGTGTTTCTTCAATCCTTTCAAGCTGAGCAAGGTTTGCATGGGGCTCCTCTTCGTTTGTCAAACGGCGCGTTCCAATCCGTCGGGTCGGTCAATCGGCCTCACCACGAATCGGGCCGAGGCGGGCGAGCGGCGAACAGCGCCGGCGAACCAGCCGTTGGGCACGTCAACCGCCACAATCCTGTCCACGATGTTAGCCGTGCCGAAACCCGGCTAAGCCCGGGGGCGCGGGTTATCCGTGTATCGATAACAGGCGACCGTATGGCCATTATCCACCGCAACCGTCTCGGGGAAGCGCTGTCGGCAGATCTCCTTCACGTGCGGGCAGCGGGGGTGGAAGCGGCAACCAGTCGGCGGTGAAACCAAGTTGGGGACGCTGCCCTCGATGCTTTGCAGGGCCCCCTCCTGGGCCACCCGGGGAACTGAATTGAGGAGGGCGGCCGTATACGGATGCTTGGGATTTTCGAATATATCCCCGATAGAGCCCACCTCGCAAAGGTTGCCGGCATACATGACGCCGACGCGATCGCAGGTCTCGGCCACAACGCCGAGATCGTGGGTAATCAGCAAGATGGAGCTAATCGCTTTGCGTCGGCGCAGGTCACGCAACAGCGCCAGGATCTGGGCTTGGATCGTCACATCGAGATTGGAGGTGGCCTCATCGGCGATGAGCAGCATGGGGCTGCAGGCCAGGGCGATGGCGATGACGATCCGCTGCTTCATCCCCCCGGAGAGATTGTGGGGGTAGCGCTTTATGATCTCGTCGGCGTTTGCAATGCCCAGCCGGGCAATGATCTCCCCTGACCGACGGCGCGCCTCCTCATGGAGCAAGCGGTCCCATTTCTTGAGTATGGGTAAGCGTCCGAGCAGTTTGAAAAGGAGATGGTGCGGCGATTTGGCTTTGAGCTCGTAAAGGCCTTTCAGAATCCCTGCCAGCGGTCCCACGCCCCGGACACGGCCGGCAGCCAGATCTTTGTAGATCTTGCGGCACATCTCCGCCTCGCGGTGGAACAGGAAACTCTCGGCCACCTGATCGCCGATGCTCATGATGGGATTCAGGGCGGCGTTGGGCTCCTGGAAAATCATGCTGATCTGGTCCCCTCGGAGGGACTCCATAAAGTGTTCACTCTGCTGCAGCAGGTCGACGGATTGCGCGGTCGCCCCTGCCTGCCCGTCGTAGTGCAGGATCACCTCGCCGCCATCGATGCGTCCCGGTTCCTGGATGATGCGCATCAGGGACCGCACCGTTACACTCTTGCCGCAGCCGGACTCACCGACGAGGCCGAAAATCTCACCGTGCTCGACATCCAGACTGATGCGATTGAGTGCCTTGACCACCCCTTCGTAGGTGTAGAAGTTGGTCACCAGATTTTTGATCTCGAGCAATTTTGCCATGTCACTATATCCTGTGGGGGTTGCGGTCACCCATCAACGGCGTCGCAGTTTGGGATCAAAGGCATCGCGCAGGGCGTCACCGATGAGGTTCCAGGCCAGGACGAATAAGATGATGCAGATGCCCGGATAGAAGATCGTGTACCAGAACCGCAATGGGTCCTCGGGCGGACCGACGATGTAATTGCGGGCCAAGGCCACCATCTGTCCCCAGTCGGCATATCCCTTGGGGGCGCCCAGGCCGACGAAACTCATGAAGGAGGCCGTGATGACCATGGACCCCATATCCATGAAAGCGATCACGAGCACGGGATAGATGGCATTGGGCAGCACGTGGCGCATGAGGATTTTCAGATCGGAAACCCCCATGATTTTGGCCGCCTGAACAAACTCCTGATCCCGCAAGGTGAGGATACCCGACCGCATGACGCGCACGTAGTTGCGCCACACCACCAGGGCCAGGGCGATCATGATGTTGTCCAGCCCCCGGCCGAAGGCCACCACGATGGCCATGGCCAGCACCAGGGTGGGAATGGCGAAGACCGTATCCACAATGCGCATGATCACTTCATCCAGCAGGCCACCGTAGTACCCGGCAATGGAGCCCAGGGTGACCCCTACCAGGGAAGCGAAACCCACCACGAAAAAGCCGATCCGAAATGCGGTCCGGGTGCCCCAGACCACACCATAGAAGATGTCATACTGCCCCGAGGTTCGACCGAAGATAAAGTCCTCGTCGGGTGCCTTGGGCGTCGGCGAATAGCCCTTGTGGGGTATCATGTAGGCGTTGTGGGGATTTTTGGGGGGCGCTATCTGGGGCGCAAAAACAGCTACGGTGATAAAGAAAAAGAGAAGTCCAAATCCCAGTATGGCGGTGGGGTTTCGAAATATCCGATAGAGCGTAAACTTCAACTCGCGAATGCGTGGGTGTGATGATGGCATTTTGGTATCCCGTTGCTTCGGATCTATAGGCACACGCTGCTTGCCTGCGCTGGTGCGCTGACCGGTCGCTTCAACTCAGACGGATCCGTGGATCGATAAAGGCGTACAGAATATCGATGATCAGGTTGGTGACAACGAAGACAATTCCCATGAACATACACATGCACATGAGCACGGGCATGTCCAGCTGGGTCGCCGAGGCCGCCAGCCACTGGCCGATTCCCTGCCGATTGAAGACCACCTCCACGGCGATGCTGCCCTCCATGGAGAACGCCACCAACTGACCAGCGACAGTGACCACCGGGATAAGGGCGTTTTTGCGGGCGTGACCGAAGTACATGGTGCGCTTGTCGGCACCCTTGGCGCGAGCGGTGATCACGTAATCGCGGGAGAGCTCCTCGATCATCCCCGAGCGCATGACGCGCATGAGCAAGGCCACCACCACAATGACCTGGGTGACGACCGGCATCACCAGGTGCAGCAGAGCATCCAGGGTCACGTCCAATCGACCGTTGAGCAATCCATCCAACGTGTACATACCCGTGTAGCGGGTGAATTTGTCTGGGTTGTCGACGATCCACATGGCGATATCGTCACCGATGAGGCCGGGCGGCAGGATGGAGAAATAGCCGTAGAAGATCATCAGGAGCACCAGGGCGAAGAGGAAGGTCGGCAAGGACCACCCAATGATGGCGAAAACCCGCGTGGAGTGGTCGATCCAGGAGTCTCGATGAATACCCGCCTGTGTCCCCAGCCAAATACCGAAGATGATGATCAGGGGCGAAGCGAAGAGATTCAGTTCAATCGTATAGGGTAGCAAATATAGAAAAGCGTCCAGCACCGGCCGGGCGGCCACCAGCGACCAGCCCAGATTGCCGGTGGAGATCTCCTTGACCCACCGGAAGTATTGTTGGTGGTACGGATCGTCGAGTCCATACATCTCAATGATTTTGGGGATGTCTTTGGCCTGTTGGGGCGTCGTCACGTAGGCGGCGGCGCGCCGCTCGGGACTGAAGGTCATGAGGATGCCGAAGATGAGAATGGAGACGCCAAAGAGGACAAAGACGAGAAAGATCAGCCGTCGGATGATGAAAGCGGTCACAACAACCTTCCTGAGTCAGAAGCGTTAAAATGAGGGTCGGCGCCGCCGGCGGTGCTCGTAAACCACCGGCGGCGCCCATCATTTACGCCGCCAAGGCGCTTACTCCTTGCTCAGGCGCTTGAGTTCGTCCCACGCGTCGGTGAGCATGGCGTTGGGTACGAAACCTTTGACCCAGTCGCGGTAGGCGCGGACGCTGATCTGCTGGTAGAGCGGGATGCCGATCGCCTCAGAGTACCACAATTCCTGCAGTTCGCCGTAGATTCTTTCGCGTTCAGCAGGATCCACCTTGGCGATGCCATCTTCACACAGACGGTCGACCGTGTCGTTTTTATAGGCCATGTACCGGCCGTAGACCCCCTTGGAGTGCATGAAAGTGTAGACGAAGTTGTGTGGGTCGGCGTAGTCCGCGCCCCATCCGATGAGGAAGATGGGGTATTGAAAGTTGCGGTATTTGACCAAGTAATCTTTCCACTCCACGTTCTGGACCTCGATCTGAAACTTGGGATTGAGGCTCATGATGTTCTCGGCCAGCATGTGCGCGGCGGCCTCACGCATCTCGTTGCCCGTATTGTGGGTGATCACCATCTTGAAGCCTTTTTCCCACACCTGGCCATCCCAGGCTTTCTGCAGGTAGGCCTTGGATTTCTCCAGGTCAAATTCGTAGACCGGCACATCCTTGTGGTAGGGCAGGCCCTCGATGTTGGGGCTGGTGGGCATGACCACCAGATCGTTGAACACGTCGCTCTTGTAGGTCCCGCGGTCGAAGGCGTGCAGGAAGGCTTTGCGGACGTTCGCGTCGGAGAAGAATTCCGGCGGAATACCCTTGCCGTCGAGTTTGCCGCTGCCGATGTTGGGGTTGGCGGTGGGATCGATCTTCTGGCAGAAGAATGCTGCGGTGACAGACAACTGCGGCACCTCGTACAACCGAAGCCCTTTCATGGCACGCACCTCTGGCACGTAGGGATTGTCCACGCGAGCCCGATCGATGTCGCCGTTCTGGAGCATCAGTTTCCGGGTGCTCCACTCCTTGACATACTTGACGATGGCGGTCTTGAGCGCCGGTTTGGGACCCCAGTAGCCCTCGAAGCGCTCGAAGACAAACTGATTGGAGGGTTCCCAGGCTTTCATCTTGTAAGCGCCGGTGCCGTTGGCGACCTTCTGCAGCGGCTCGAGGCCAAAATCGGGATTGTTGTATTTGGCAGCATTTTCCCATTTGCCGTCCCAGCAGCCATTGGCCATAGCCCACTCTTTATCGATGATCGAGGCAGCCGAGTACGCCAATATGCCCAACAGGGGCGGATAGGGATTGGGCAGGTGCAGCACCACCGTGTCACCCTTCACCTCAACGGCTTTGTCGACCTTCTCGAAAATGCCGGGGATGATCTTGCCGTCACCATCGCGGGTACCCCCTTCGCCAGTAAGCGCTTCCAGCAGCATCCACATGGGGCCGCCATCCTGATCCACCACCATGGCACGCTCGAAGGAGTAGGCCACATCCTCGGCAGTCAGATCGCCCCCCTCATGAAATTTGACGCCCTTGCGGATCTTGAAGGTGTAGGTTTTTCCGTCGGCCGAGATGCCACCGTTTTCCAGTGAGGGCACCTCAGTGGCCAGGACCGGGATGAACTGGTCGGTCTTTTGGCCGTCGAAGAAGATGAGGGTTTCATAAATGTTCCAAATCCGCTGGGAACTGGAGGTGTCGTAGGCCACGCTGGGATCCATGGTGCGCACCGTACCGTAATCGGCGAACACAAAGGTATCCGGGTTCTTGGGGGCGGCGATACCGACCGCTGCCATCAGGAACAGGCCCATACACGTCATCACTGCAATCTTTTTCATGCCATCTCCTTTTCTCTAAGTGAACGATCAGATCACCCACGATCCTATCTGGTCATCATCCATGCGTCGAAAAATTTCGTCTGACCTGTGGCGGGTGGTTGCGGAAAGCCGGCCGCAGTAACGATCTCCGTCGCCACGGCAGCGCTTTCGACCAGAAGGCCACCGCCGTTGACGGAGCGGCGTAATGGCCGACCTCAGTAGAACAGCATGCGAAAAATAGTGCGATCAGGGATGAGCAGATACAGGATCAGCCCAATTCGAAGGTAGCTCCTTGATAGACTGATAGGCGGTTATATAGAGAGATCGGCCGGATGCAGTCAAGACAAATTTAAACTCTATTTTTAAAAAAAATCCAACCGACTGTTTATTGTAACCCGATGCTGTGGCGCCCATCGATATAGTTTTTGACCACCAGGCCGCTTGCGGTTATATATGGCCAACAGGGAAAGAGCCGCCCCACCTCTCGAGGCCTTCCAATATGGTGGTAGGATCCTTATGCGCATTGCGGTGATATCGGACATCCACGGCAACATGGACGCCTTTGACCAGGTGACGGCAGAGTTGCGCGATATCGGCGTGGATGAAACCATTTGTCTGGGTGATTGTGTGGGCTATGGGGCCGAATCCGAAAAGGTCGTGGCAGCCATCCACGACCTGGAAGTTCCCGTCGTAATGGGCAATCATGAACTTGCGATGGTTCACCCAAACCAGCTGAAGTGGTTCAACCCACTTGCCCAAACCTCCCTGGCCATGACCCGTTCCGCCCTGTCCCCCGAATCGCTGGCCATCATCGCCAGTTGGCCGCGCTTCGTGAGCAAGCATGGTGCCCGCTTCGTACACGGCTTCCCACCCGATCGTGCCAAAATGTATCTCTTTCAAGCCCGCGAGGACCACTTCCGCCGCGCCTTCGCCGCCTGCGAGGAGCGGCTCTGTTTCGTGGGGCACACCCATGAACTTGAGCTGGTGGTCTTCGACGGGGACACCGTCGAACGGATGCCCCTCGCCGCGCCGGTCAGCCTCAAGCCACACTGCCGGTATATCGTCAATGTGGGCAGCGTGGGGCAACCCCGTGACGGTGGCAAGCGGGCCAAATACATCCTCTGGGATACGCTGGAAGACAGCCTCATGGTGGGCCGGGTGGCCTATGACAACGAACGCGCCGCCCAGAAGATCCGTCAAGCCGGTCTGCCGGAGGCCCATGCCCGCAAGTTGCTCTAAGCGGCTAGGATCCATCGCGGCCCCTCCAAGATTCCGCACCAGCACTCAGGATAATATTCGCATGAAACTGATCGGCAAATACCGCATCAAGGGGCTGCTGGGCAGCGGCGGCATGGGCCGGGTTTACAAAGCGCAGCTGCCCATAGTGGGCAAAATGGTGGCCCTCAAGGCGCTGGAGCCAGATCCCCTCCTGACACGCCTCATGGGCAGCGACGCCGTCAGGCGACTGTTCATTCAGGAGGCCATCACCCTGGGGCGTCTGCGTCACCCCAACATCGTCGCCCTTCTGGACTGTGAGCCCGAAGGCGACCGGCCCTTCTACACGATGGAGTTCTATGCCCACAACTTGGGCGACATGCTGGGCGAAACCTTTCAGGCGGAGAGGCCTTCGCGCCCTTTGGATGCAGATCGGGCCCTGCTCTACGGCGCCCAGATCCTCCAGGGATTGGCCTGCCTGCATCACGCCGGCATCGTACACCGCGACATCAAACCCTTCAACGTCCTCATCACCGAATACGAACGCATCAAAATCTGCGATTTCGGCCTCTCCAAACTGCACGGGGAACACTATCAAGGTCCCAGCAATCTCAATGTGGGATCCCCCTTCTACGCCGCGCCAGAACAGGAGCAGGATCCGGACAGTGTGGGCCCACCCGCCGACCTGTATGCCGTGGGCGTGATGTTGTACCGCATGCTCACCGGCCAGCTACCGCCGGAGGCGGGAGAGGATCCGCCGCCGCCGGTGGCCCGCTGCAATCCCGACCTGGACGATAGATGGGATCAGGTGATCCACCGCGCGTTGGCGCCCTCCCCGGCGGACCGTTTTCAAACCGCCGCCCAGATGCGGGCCGCCCTGGCGGACCTTACCCGCCACTGGCAGGCGCAGAAAGACCGCACCTGCACCCTGCCGCCATCCCCTCCTGCCCTGGCAGCTGGGCCGCCGGCCTCCCCAGCCAGTCCCCACAGCCATGCCACCCTGCGATCGGCACCGCTCAAAATCCGCTCCGGCGAAGCCAGAGCCCGATTTGGTCTGGACGCCCTTTGGCGCCCCCGCGTTTACGCCACTGCGCGTTTTGTCACCCATGGGGAGGCATGTGTCGCAGACAGGGCCCATGGGCTGGTGTGGCAACGCAGCGGCGGCCGTTACCCACTCGATTGGCGCTCGGCGCATGCGGCGATCGAGGCGCTGAACCGACAGCGCGCAAACGGGCGTCAGAACTGGCGCCTGCCCACCATGGCCGAACTCCTGACCCTCGTCCTGCCGCCGGCTCGCGGCCGTCGCCTCTGCCAGCCGCCCCTCTTCGATCCACGCCAGAAGTGGCTCTGGAGCGCCGATACAAAATCGTTTCAGGCAGCCTGGCAGGTCAACATGGAATTGGGGTACGCGGGCTGGACCGACAAATCCAGTCGTCTCTATTTGCGTGCCGTCAGCACCATGGTGCCATCCACCGACCATCACATGGTATAGCGAAGCCCACCGAATAAAGTCCTCCCACCCCGTGGCCGATATGAACCGCAGCGATGGTCCCCATGCCGAAGGATGTTCAGGGCGCCCCCTGGCAGGCTGCGATGGCCTGAAGCGACCGGCCGGGTGGGCCGGAGAATGAACGCAATGGATGGACGCTGACATGAATTACCGCAACTCCCGTGGCTTTTCGATCGTTCTGCTGGTCCTGCTGCTATTTATGGTGGTCGTCATCGGCGTTGGCGGCTGGTTCGGCTGGCGGCTTTACCGCAACGCCAGCCAGCCACGCGTGAGTCTCGTTGGCGTAAAAACCAAAGCGGAGCTGATCGCCTTCACCCATCGCCAACTCCCATCCATTTATGCCCACATCACCGCCTTGGACGATACGATCGGCCTGGTCACGGAAGAGATAGACCGCCTGTCCGGCATCGCCAGGCAGTATCCTGCCCAAAAGACCCTCCTCAATAACGAGAGCGCCAAGCTTCAATCGGTGAAAACCGATCTGACCGATACCCTGCGGTCCACCCTGATGGCGGCCGAGACGCTGTACGTCACCTATCTGATGGATCCGGGAAAGGGGCTGGGCGTGATCAAGAAGGAGCGCAACGCGATCCGCAGACGGGCGCAGGAGACGCTCCGGCGTCACACCTCCCTGAGTCGGCGCCTTCGCCAGAACCAGCCCAAAGGTTTAATGGACAAACTCCTCGCTTTGGTGGGCAAGTAAACCGCTGCCACGGCTCACGGCAGCAGCGGTCGGGGGTCTGATGCTGTCTTACGGCATCGCAGAAAGGGGACCAACCGCGTCTCCGGCCCTAGGCCATGCCCATAAAGTCGAAGCTCAATTTGGATTGGAATTTTTCCACCCGTTTGAAGATCTCCCGCAGCGTGGTCTGTTCGATACTGGTGAGCTTTTTCGGGTTGATGTAATTGTCCGGTTGACTGTTCTCGTCGATGGCGGCCGTCACCTGCCGCACGAACCGCAGCTGCATGAGAAAGCTGTAGGCTTTTTCGAGCTCATCGAACTCCTGATGGGAGAGCACCTTGGTGAGACGCAGTTGGGTGAGCCGTTCGAGGGTGTTCGTCTCTTCGATTTTATGGTGCAGCGCGTAGATGCGGGCGAAGTCAACGATCGGCATGATGGCCCGTTTGATGTCGAAGGCGTTGCGATGCTCTCCCTTGGACTCCACCACGAAATTGCGAAAAAAGCCGATGGGCGGTTTGAAATGGAGGGCATTTTCGGTCAGATTGCGAAAAAAACCGCTCCACCCGCCGAGACTGCCGAAAAGGTGGCTGCGCAGAGCGCTGACCAGCTCTCGATCCCCATAGCCGGTCCGAAAGTCGAAGAAAATGCTGGCCTGGAGAAGATCTTCGGGCTGACCCGCCCGGATCCATGAGGTGAAGTACTCTTTCCAAGTCCGGATAGGCTGGCACCAGCGCGGATTCTGGGCCATCACATCCCCTTCGCAGAAGGCATAACCGGCCTCGTCGAGGCGTTTGCAGGCGATCTTGCCATACTCCAAAAAGTAGGCTTCGGTCGCCGCGGCATCGGCGCTGTCATCGGCATAGACAATGGCGTTGTCCTGGTCGGTTTTGAGGGTCTGTTCGCTGCGCCCCTCGCTCCCCAAAATCATAAAAGCGAAACGGGTCGGCGCCGGTCCCAGCTGTTCCAGCGTGAAGGCCATGACCTTGTTGAGGATGGCGTCCGATATAGTGGTGATGAAGCGGGTCACATTCTGGGCATTGGCCCCGTTGGTGATAAGGCCGCGAATCATGCCGGGCACCTGACGTTGTCTGGCGATGATGTCGTCCATGGCATCCGCCTCGATGATCTCACGCAGGAGAAACAAGGGGGACTGGCCCTGAGCGGAGATGATCTCCCGGTTGGAGAGCGATCCCACCACCGCCCCGTCAGCGTCTGTCACAGCGAGGTGGCGGATATCGCTCTTCATCATGTCGAGAATCGCCTCAAATACCATGGCCTGACGGGGTACCGTCTTGAGCGGCGTCGACATGATGCTGGCCACGGGGAGCTGGGTGTCGGCGCCGACGGCGATCACCTTGCGGGTCAGATCCCGCTCGGTGACGATGCCGATGGGATTGCCGCTCTTCTCGCGAACCAGCAGAAAACTGCTCTTCTCGCGCCGCATTCGGTCCGCCGCCGCCTGAATGGAGATCTCCGCATCGCAGAAGACCGCCTTGGGCTTGTAGATATTGGCCACCGTCTGGTTGAACACCTGGAGCTCGTCGTCCTTGGGCGTCAAGGTACGCGCAACGATGGAGGCGTAGGAGCGATCGAGCATGCGTTTCCCGAAGGTGTCCGTGAAGTATTCGGTGAAACTGGGATACCGGTCGCAGAGCTCCAGGAAGACCTGCTTGGGCAGGGCATAGAAATAGGCGTCTTCTCTCACCTGCAGCGTTCGCACCGAGATCCCATCATTGAGCAGAATAGAGATGCCGCCGTAGGTGTCGCCCTCGGTCAGCACCCCCCGCATGGTTTTTTGATTCTTCTCCTCGAAATACCGCTCTGCAGACCCTTTCTGGATGATGTAAAAAAAGCCGACTCGGCTGCGACCTTGCATAAAGAGGACGGTGTCTTTGGGGTAGTGCACCATGGACAATTGGGGAGCGACTTTCTCGATCACCTCCTCGGGGAGGAAGGAAAATGGATCGACCTGGGCGAGAAACCGGCGTGCTTGGCCGGTCTCAATGAGCGCCTCCAGCGAGTCATCGAATACGTTGTGACTGAAGTTCTCGAGGAAGTACTCGTAGAACGCCTTGAAGCGGCGACAAACGTCCAGGAAGAGGGTGTCCGCGATGGCGTATGCATGGGTTTCACGGTCGACATGCACCGAGCGAAGGGAAATGCCGCCATTCATCAGGATGGTGATGCCGCCAAACACCTCTCTGAACTTGATGTGCCCGCTGAGAAAGCCCTTGCGTCGCTTTTCGTTGTAGAGCGATAGCTGCCCCTTGGTGATGACGAGGACCTCGGTGAGGCGGCTTTTGCCTTGCTCCGCCAGCACGGTACCCTCCTTGAAGATCCGCACCTGGGCGGCATCGGCGATTCTGGAGACTTCTGCCTCGGGCAGCATGGCGAAGTGGGGCAGATTGCGGAGGTACTCAAAGGCATCCTGACTCATGGTCTCCTCATAGGGATTGAGGGTTTTCAGATGGGGGCTTCCACTGAGGGCTCGGCGGGGGCGGCCCGACTGTCGAGATTGCGACCCAGATGGTACGCGAGCGGCCCATCACGGCAGGGAGCGGACTTAAGCCAGTCTTACTATTATGAAAAACCAGTAAGCCCATGTCAAACCCTAATCTGTGCTCTTGAAGTCGTCCCCCCCCGATCGCGGCTTGACCTTCGGTATGGAAAGACATACCTATCCTCACCACACGATGTCCGATGGGGCCGTCGGCCCGTCACCGGATGTGCGTGGCCGAATCCCGTATCGAACACCCTGCGATCCCCCCAACCCCAATAAGGAGCGTGACTCCATGGAGATGAAGATCAGCTTCCCCGGCGGACGGCGCGTCGATGCAGATTTCAACGGCTTCACAGTACCCACCGATCAATCCACTGAGGGCGGTGGCGAGGGCAGCGCACCGGAGCCCAACGACCTTTTCATCGCCTCGCTGGGCACCTGTGCCGGAATATACGCCCTCTCATTCTGCCGAGAACGGCAGTTAGCCACCGAGGGGCTGGGCATCGTGTTGACGGCCGAAAAGAGCCAAAAGAGTGGTCTCTACGTCGATATCCACCTGGAGATTCTGCTGCCACCCCAATTCCCCGGGCAATACCGCAAGGCGATCTGCCGGGCTGCCAGTCTGTGCACCGTCAAGCGCTCTCTGGCCAAACCGCCCAAGTTCAGCGTCTCGGCGAGCAGGCGCTGAGTGCACCCCCGGCGGTGGAGATCGCCCCATGGGTGACGCTTGGTTGTAACCTTTTGGGGCAAAATAGATTCTATGCAAGGAAAACCCGCGTCGGTCACCTGCCGTCCGGACGGGTCGACTTGGAGGAATGTGTAACTGCGGGCAGGCGCAGAAAAAGGAGCAACCTATGTCTGAGCAGATCGAAAGGATTGGTGATGCCGACTTCGAGCGCAAGGCCCTCAGGGCCACGAAACCCGTCGTGGTGGATTTCTGGGCCCCCTGGTGCGGCCCATGCAAGGCGATTGCGCCGATCTTGGATCAGATCGCTGCCGATCACGGCGATGGCGTGGAGATCTATAAATGCAACGTCGACACTAATCCGGAGACCGCTGCCCGCTATGGCATCAAGTCCATCCCCTGTCTGCTATTTTTCAACGGGGGCGCCGTGGTCGATCAGATAGTCGGGATGACCAGCCGCCAGCGCATCGACGAGACCCTGACGAAGCTTCAGCGGGGGGAGTCGGTGGATGCCCCTTTCCGCATGGTTTAGGCAGTGGGAAGCGACGACGTGCCGACCTGTGTCCACCATAGCGACCGGGCAACCCGCTATTGCTGCAGCAAGCATGCGATCTACCTGTGCGACGCCTGCCTCGTCTGCCGCGACCCGGAATTGTTCTGCAAGCACCGCTCCGCCTGTCCCATCTGGTTCATCACGCGCCAGCAGGAGAAATTGGGGGATGGCGGAGCGGCAGGCGCGACAAACTGCCGTCCGGCACGCGGTCCCACCGAGCTGGGTCCATCGGCAGATGGGGGCCAGTGAGCGTCTGAGCCCTCAAGCTTCGCCGGGGGAGAGCGCCATTCTCTCCGGCATCTCGTTGTTGCGGCGTCCCGGGAGGATCTGCAAACGCCCCCTGCCCTACCCCGTCAGCAAAGCGCCCATCTGTGCCGCAATGGCCGTGTAGGCTTTGGTGACAGGCGACTGGGCGTATTGAGATTGAAAGCTCTGCCCGGTATCCCCGCAGTGCACCATATTGGGGTCAAATGGGATGCGTCCCAGAAAGGGGATGCCCATCTTTTCGGCCGTGCGCTGCCCGCCGCCGTTACCAAACAGATCGATCGCCTCGCCGCAGTGCGGGCAGGCAAAGCCGCTCATATTCTCCACGAGTCCGAAGACATCCAGCTTGACGGTCCTGCAAAAATTGATCGATTTGCGCACATCCGCCAGGGACACCTCCTGAGGGGTGGTGACGATGATGGCCTTGGCGTCGTCGATGGTCTGGGCCACGGTCAGCGGCTCGTCGCCGGTGCCCGGCGGGGCGTCGATGACGAGGAAGTCAAGATCGCCCCACTCCACATCGCCGATGAATTGTTGAATGGCCGAGTACTTCACCGGTCCGCGCCAAATGATGGCGTCGTCTTTGCTCGGGCTGAGGCATTCAATGGAGACGGCCGAAAGGTTGTCCGAATAGGGCATAGGATTGAGTTTCTGATTGGTGCTGAGATCGGGTGCCCCCTCGAGTCCCAGCATGCGGGGAATATCGGGACCGTGAAGGTCCACGTCCATCAGGCCCACTTTGTGGCCCATCTGCGACAGAGCGATGGATAGGTTCACCGAAGTGGAGGTCTTACCAACACCGCCTTTACCACTCATCACCAAAAATTTTTGCTGAATCTTCGCCAGTGACGACGTGACCGCAGCTTCTTGCGCCGCCTGGGGATTGTTCTGTTGTTGGGCCGCATTCATACTGGGTTGAATCTGAACCATGCTTCTCTCCTCATATCATCGCCGAACCGCGAGGTCAGCGACACGATGATCTTGGTTGTGGGCGCAATGCCTAAGGCAGCGCGGCGATCCGACGCTACGGCGCCGCAAGGCCCTTTCCGCTTCGCAGTGCAGTGGCGGGCGCTATTGCAGACAGCTGGGGTTGGCTTTCTGCCGATCAACGAATCGATAGAAATTTTGCCCATTGCACGAGGGGCATTCATGGGGGCGTCCCGATTGGCGGGGCGCTTCCCATTGGGAGTTGCAGTCCTGGCAGAGGAAGAGCCGACGATCCATCACCAGCCGGTAATTGCCGCCTTCGATATTGATCGCTTTCCCATTGATGAGGGCGTCCGCCACGTGCTGACGGGCTTTTTGAATGATGCGACCGAAGGTGGCCCGTGACACGCCCATCCGTTCCCCGGCATCCTCGTGAGAATAGCCCAGCAGATCGGCCAATCGGATCGCCTCGCGCTCATCCACCGTCAACAAGACTTCATCCAGATCGACCATGGGAATCCCCCGCGGCTTGAAATAACTCACCTCGGGGTTGTAAGCCACAATGCGATCTTTGCGGGGGCGTGCCATGCATCCTCCATTTCGGGTATATGCCCATAAAATTTGTCGCTGCATCAGCTGCTATCGCCACGGCGCAGGCGCTCATCGGGATCGTGTGGACTGTAAACGGCCCACCTGCGCGCAGCAGTGCGGTACCTCAGTGGCCTTCATACCCCAAAGCGAGAGGTGAGACAATGCTCAGATTCTTGACATCCCCTCTCCCAGCGATGGAAAGGGTGTTGGACAAGGTAGGCTATCGGGTGGCGGGTCACACCCCCAGAGCGTTGCGGTGGCGCCCGGGGGTGCGGTGGACGGCCGGTGGGTCACACCATCAAGAGGCGCTCTTCTCCCGCGCCAGCTCTTCCGCGGTCAGGGTCCAGAAAGGTCTGCCGTCGGAGGTGAAGCGCACCTTTAATTCGAAATAATCCCCCTTTTTAATCTTCGCCGCCATAAAGACATCCTTGTCCTCGATGTAGGCCCAGGATCCCCGGATCTTGATGCGGTCGCCGCGACGCAGGCCGATCTGCTTGGGGCCCATGTAAGCAGTGGGGCAGATATGCACCAGAATCGATTCATCGTCGTCCTTTCCCTCCTTCACTTCGAGCGCCACACCCGGGGCCATTCCCGCCATGGGGACAACCTCTTTGACGGCGATCACCCATGCCCGAAATTTGTCCAACTCGTTGGGATTGTAATGCTTGTCATAGGGGCCACCCGCCTCCCAACCGGTGGGCACATCGACCTCGTCTGCCCGGGTATCCCCTACACCGATCAGCATGGGCGCGAGTAGGGCGAACATGGCACAATAGAGACTGAAGCTCCTGGCAACAGCACGCATCCGCTTGCAGTTCATTGACGGACCTCCTCGGTTCTGCGGGAATATTGGAATCGGTATTTGTTTCCGGCGCTCTCAAAATAGGATCGAATCGGGAAAAGGTCAATCCAAACGGTTCGATGGAGCGGTGGGCATTTCCCGGATGGGGTTCATCGACAGCCATCATCCGGGTTCGACGCCTTGCGCGGACCCTCGGCACTGCAACGGCGGCCGGCTCGGACAAGGACCTTAGGCTGTGACGGGTAAAGGCACCGTTGATGTGCGCGGTTCTTCCTTGCCGTTGAGATCGGCATGGGCATGGGTGCGTCTGGCGGGAACCTTCGTTACACCGATGTCGATGCGTACCGATTTAAATCAGCTTCCGCCACATCACCAAAGAGCGCATCACACCGATAGGGCATACCTTGGTATCCATTGGGGAGGGCAACCGCCGACCGGCTGCGTGAGGCCCACGGCACCATCGCTTGACAGGCGCCGACAATGACGCCGATGGGCGCGATACCAAGCGGTGGTCCCCGCATCATCGGTGTACTCGCTTCTGAGCGCGCCCCTGGGCGCGCGTGTCCAACAGGAGTAAAAGGAGGGGTCTATGGGTCCCATCAAGCTGGTCGTGTGGAACATGGAGTGGCTGAATGATCTGTTTGTCCAGAATTAGGCGGGCGTTTCCTTCAGAGAGGCCCATGAAAAGACACACCATTCAAACCGGTTCAACCCGTCAACCGTTGCCGAGCGACAGCAAGATCTGTCATCCGTCTTGAATGAATTGGATGCCGATGTCGTCGTCGTGGTCGAAGGGCCTGACAGAACCGAAGAGTTGCAACTGCTCTTTGACGACCTCGTCGCGGGCGAATGGCAGGCCCATATTCAGAAGACAAAAGGATCCCAACAGAATATCGGCATCGCCATTCGAACGGACACCCGCAAATTAGGACTGTCTGACATGCAGACGTTTGACGAGTTCACCCTGGATGTAGAAGATGACAGTATTCCGGAGATATACACCTTCGAAAGGCGTCCCCTCTATATCGAACTCTCCGACCTTCGTAATTGCAGGTTCCGAATAGTGGGATTGCACCTGAAAAGCAAGGCGATCTAGGGTGCCTACGAGTGGCGCAAATGGTGGTCTATCACCGATGCCAATCGTAAAAAAAGAGTGGCCCAAGCGACACGCATCCGTACCCATTTCATCGATGCATACTTGGCCGACGCAGGCCTGAAGCGCACACCGCTGATTGTCTGCGGCGATATCAATGATGGACCAGGGCTGGATGCCGGTGAGAAGAAACTCTTCGGAAGTGCGGTGGAGAAATTGATGGGATCTATTTGGCATTCCAGGCGATACCTCGGAAATGCTATTTTTGATGCACTTCCTGAAGAGAAACAGGCGCAGGAGAAATTCCAGGCGGTGAGCACGACCTCATTTAAAGATCCGCTGTTCAATTACATGCGCCATCATGTTTGGATCGACCATATCCTGTACAGCCGAACGCACGGCCACCAGTGGGTCACGCGGCCGAAAAATCACGAACAATTGCGCGGTGCTGAAATTGGGGATCTCTACCCGCACGCTTCGGACCACTATCCGCTGTCGGTGGCGATCGATCTCAGCGCCCGCCAATCAATAAATAGTGCCGTTCACGAGGTCGGACGCAACCCCTAGACTGCCACAGCAGCCATCGGGCCCCGCCATCCGCCGCGGTGAGAAGGTATCGCCCAAGCCCCGGCGGATGGCGGGCGGCAGCACGTTTCATGCGGCACGCCTGCCCACCCCCTCGACGGGGGGTGGGCAGGCGTTTTGGACTCAGTTGAGCCGGATGGTCACCAGATCTGCGGTCAGATCCGCGGTGGCATCGTCGAAGCTGCCGGTGGCGACGATGCTCTGGACGCGGGCTTGGGCAGCCAAGCGGAAGCCCAGTTCATCGCTGAAGGGCGTGAACTCGAGAAACGCCTGCCTTTCGCCATTTTGGATAAGGCTGAAGAGACCATTGCCGTCGCTGCGGGCCTGGATCTCCACCGTCTCGGATAGGCTGGTCAGGTCGGTGGCCACACCGGACCGCCAGAGGGTGTGAAAAGGGCCGGTTCCGGCAAAATTCAGGCGGAAACTGTCGCTGTCGAGGTTCTGGACGGCGTTGGCGTTGCTCGGCCACCAATCTGTATAGAGAAGACCCTTCACGGCAGCGACGTTTACCACTGTCTGGGCACTAAAGTCGGCCACCCCGCTACCGTGGCCGAAGGGGGTCACGAAGCCCTTGACCTTGATGGGCGCATCGCCACTCAAGGCCGTTAGGGTCAGGCTCCCGCGATCGACCTCGTAGGCCTCGGGGTCGGCATCCGCAACTTGGCCGGTCCCGGTGAAATCGAAATGGCGGACGGCGCGGCCATCGATACGATCGAGATCCATCTGAAAAGTTTCCGCTTGGGCGGGTGCGAATGCCGCCACCCGTCCGTTGAGAGTGGTCAGGTGGAGGCGTACATGGCCCGGGGAGGCATCATCGCTGGTGTCCAGAACGGTCGTATCCCCGCTGAGAACGCCAAATGCGGTGACCCGCTGGCCGACCGAGATGTCGTCGATATCGCCAGTCATTGCGCTCAACTGACGGCTGACGACGGTGCGGGCGCCGAGTTGCACATCCAGGGTATCGTTGAAGATGGCACTGCCATTGGCGCGGATCAGCGTTGCGCCTTTGACCGTCAACAGATCCCCCACCCGGGCCGCCACGTTGCCGGTAACCACGTCGAGATCTCCTCCGGGAACGCTGCTGCCGGCGTATACGGCGGTGGCGGTGTAGGTGAAGCGAGGCCGACCGGTGGGCCGGATCACCAGCTCACCGACCGCCGTCGTCGCCGTGAGCGCCGGTTTTGCGTCGAGGACAGTCAAGCCTTCCGCCCCCGCGTAGGACTCGCCGTCGATCTCGAAAACCGTATCCGCGTCGGTGGTCACCAGCAGGGTTCCGAAGGTCTCTTCTCCACCGGAGAGGAGATGAATGAAGGGCCGAATGATGATGGTAAAGCGCTGATCTGCGGTATCGACCGATTTTAAGGGGCCGCGCACTCGGTGGGGTTTGGGGGCTTCGGCGTCCACCTCGGCCAAGAGGACCGGCTGGACGGTCACCACAGGGGTCGCCCCGGTCATGTCCACATCATTGGAGGCCTGCAGATCGAAATCCAGCGTCAAATGCGCTGGCACACCGGGCAGAACGGTGAGTTTGGATCGATCTTCCAGGTGGACGGTCACCACCAACTCACCCGCTGGCTGGCCCTCAGCGTCGAGGATATCGTCACCGCCGACGGCCACGGCATCCCCGTCGGCATCCTCCACCTGGATATCGGCGTCGCTGTAATCTAGCGTCAGCGTTGCCGCGGTGTATGTCCCCAGCGGGACGCTGGCCGCGGTGAAGAATTCCGTCAGTTCAACATATTGACTGAAGTCAACCGTGGTGGATTCTCCTGTTGGCAAGGTTTCCACGACGGCACCGTTGGCCCGCTCGAGCTGCAGGCTGACCACTTCGACGGTGTACGTCAGGAAGTCGCCGCTGGCGTCGGTGAGACCGATAATCACCTGGCCATTGTCGGCCGCTGACGTGGTGGTCTCATCTGCGGGCTCACAGGCGAGCAGCAGCAGGGCCGCGAATAAAACCACCAGCAGCGACCCATATGCCGATGGGATTCGTCGGGGGGGCAGAGAGCTGGGGGGATCGGCATGGGGGTGCTTTTCTGCGCATCGTACCATGGTGTTTTCCTCCACTAATCGGGGTCGTTGGGGATTCGGCGGTGGTCCGTCATGTGGCGGCCCTCTCCGGCCAACCTTGACCCCTAAGACGGGTGAGCGGTAGGGAAAGTTTACAACATGCAGCAGGAGTGACGGCGGTGCTGAGAGACGGGGGGCGTCTCGATATGTTGTCACTCCGCGCTATCTGATTTCGGATCTTCAGTGGGGAAAGGACCGGGCCCTGGTGGATCCAAGGTTTTATAAAAATCCCGTGTGGACTTCACCAGCAGGAAGTAGCTGCTGCCCAGGAACAATATCGTCGTCAGCGCCGAGAAAAAGGCCGCGACGATGTTCGGCGTCGCTTTGGTGGCAAAGTAGAGCCCATATAAGCTGCAGTTGAAAATCGCCAGTGCGTTGGCGCACAGGCACAGCATGCGGGCCCAGTTTTTTATGCGCAGCAAAAAGAAAATAACCAGCGCCCCGGCGATGGCGAAACGCATTAGAAATTCTGGTGCGTAGTATTGGTGCACCGACCAAAGAAAGGTGGCCCAGGCCCCCAGGAGGGAGTAGATGGCGAATCTAACCGTTTTGGGATAGGACTGGATGGAAAAAAGATCCATGGATTGCACTCCTGGTGGTGGGAAGGTGGACCCCATGTAAATGGTATTGACGAATCGGTGGCTGGATAGGGGTTAGCGGTTTCAGTGGGTCATGGTGTCACCCGCAGCCGCTGACCAGGTTTGATGACCGTGTCTGCAGGCAGATTGTTGATCCGGAGCAGTTCATCCACCTTGAGGCCATATTTGCGCCCGACGCTGTAAAGCGTATCGCCTTTTACGATCGTATGAAAGGTGGCGGGTGTTGCGGCCTTACTGGCCGTCGGCTTGGCGGGTTGCACGGCGCCGGATGATGCGGTGGCGCTGGTCTTGGCAGTGCTTTCGGTCGGACGGGGAGCAACCGTCGCGGCCCTGCTCTTCTCCAACTTCTCCACGCGTTTCTGGACGGCGGAGAGACTGGTGGCCAGATGATCCATCCGCAAGGATGTGGAGGCGTCGGTACGTTCGAAGCGCTCCTTAAATTGCTCAAAGGATTTGGCCTGCTCCCAGATGCGGGAGACATTTTCATCCACGCTGTCGAATTTGGCCAGCTGTTGTTCAAGCGCTTCGATACGGGTCTCTAACGCCAGGAGCTGTTCTTCTCCACCGGAGGGCTGTACACGGGGCAGAATCAAAATGATGATGAGGCCTAGTACCGCCACCGCGATAACGACCCAGACGGAACTGCTCCGCGTGACGCCCGCCGCAAAATTGCGTTTGGCGGTATTCAATTCCGCGGCTTCATTCCATTCCGCGTTGGGGTCTCCATCGAAACCCTTTTCCACAGCAGGTTCGGATACACTCGTGGGGTCGTCCGAATCTCTCCATTTCATGACACTACCTCGACGCTTCAGCGGGTTCGCACACTCCGGTGCGGTACGGACAGGTGAGGCCTAAACCGCACGCAGCTCTGGTGCGGTGCGATAACGGCACCGATTATATACGTAAGCCCCTCTTTCCGCAAGGACAATTGAGACGGACACTTGTGAACCGCCCCATCCCGCCGATGGGGTGCGACGGTGTCCGCAGTGGCATCGTTCGCCCCCATAGGCGCTCCTCATCCCAAATCGCGATGCCGACCATGGCAACCATCCGCTGGTCGGCACCCGTTGACCCGGCAGCCGAATTGGCATATACTCCCCGCGGCAACTATCCGGAATTGCACTGCTATGTAGATGGCGTCGATCCGAGTCGCACCCTGTTGGCGGCGCCACTCCTTATCACCTGTGAACAGGACGGCCCCCATGCCCACCCACTCTCACACCTTTGTCGAGAAGTACGATGGAATGGTAGGATTTGGGTTCAATCGCGAGACCGATGAACGGACGGTGATTTACTACCTGCAGAAATTTTCCGACGACGCCCTCATGCAAGCGATGGTCGGCCGAATGACGGACGCGGAGCTGTGCCAAATCTTCGACCTGCTCTCCGATCTTCTTCGGCGCCACCTTTCCGAATCGGAATACCACCGCCTTTTTCTCAAAGCGTCGCACCACCACTGATCGCCCGCGGCAACAACCGCTGAAGGAGGAATCCAATGCTCAACGAAAAACAGCTGCAGCGCTATGCCGACGTCATGCTGTGGGGGTTAACCACTGCCCGCAGCCGGCGTTTCAAAAAAAACGACATCGTTCAAGTGCGCTTCAATCTGCCGGCCTTACGCCTGGCGGAACTACTCCATGAGCGAATACTGGAGAGGGGACTCAATCCGGTTATGCGCTTCAGCCCAACGCCGACCATGGAACGCAATTTCTTTCATTTGGCGAAACCCAAGCAATTGGTCTTTCAGCCGCCGGGAGCGATCCCGCTGTACGAGAACCTCAATGGAAGCATTTTCTTGCATGCGCCCGAATCCATCACCCATCTCAGCGACGTCGACCCGAAGAAGATTGCCCGTTTTACCATCTCGCGCAAGCCATTGCGGGATATTCTTGACAAGCGGGATGCGGCCGGTCTCTTTGGTTGGACCCTCTGCATGCTGCCCACATCCGAGTTGGCCCAGCACGCCAAAATGGGGTTGGATGCCTACACCGGGCAGGTGATCAAAGCCTGCTTTCTCAACCGCAAAGAACCGGTGAAACAGTGGGAGGAGATCTTCAAAAAAGCGGCGACCCTCAAGCGCTGGCTCAACCGAATGCGGGTCAAGCACTACCATGTGGAAAGCCCCCATATCGACCTGGAGGTGACGCCTGGTGAAAAACGGCGTTGGATCGGCATATCCGGCCACAACATCCCCAGTTTCGAGCTCTTCTTGTCACCGGACTGGCGCGGCACCCGGGGCCACTATTACGCCAACCAGCCATCCTACCGCAGCGGCAACTATGTGGAGGGGGTCTACCTCGAGTTTGACAACGGGCGCGTCAAACGGGTTCAGGCCGAAACCGGGGAGGCCTTCGTGAAACAACAGCTCAACATGGACACCGGTGCCAGCCAGTTGGGAGAATTCTCCCTTACCGACAAGCGCTTCTCCAAAATCGACCGGTTCATGGCCAACACTTTGTATGATGAAAATTTTGGTGGGCGGCAGGGCAATTGCCACGTGGCGGTCGGGTCCAGCTACGCAGACACCTATAGCGGCGATCCAGCCGAGCTGACCCGTGACCGCAAGGCGGATCTGGGCTTCAATGATTCCGCCCTGCACTGGGATTTGGTGAACACGGAGAAAAAGCGGGTGAGCGCCCATTTGAGCAATGGAAATGTGGTCACCATCTACGAGAACGGGCAGTTCACCTATTGATCCGATGCCCCCAAGCCGGCAGCTGCTGGAGCGGCTGCCGGCTTGGGGGCACTATCCGGCCTTACGAAGCTCTCACGTCCCGGCGCGGCCATCGTCGCAGGGTTCGCCAATTTGATCCATACGGGAATGTTCGGCCGTGGTGGAAGTCGTGCAGACCGGCATCTCCTCCGCCTTCACCATGGGCGTGTCGCAACACTCCGGCGATGTTGCGTCGGCCGCCGATTTCGTCGTTTCACCGCACACTTCACAGTTCCAGATGCACTTGTCGTCCATCACCTCTCCTTTGCCGCAGGCGATGCTCCGCCATCCGGCGATCTCGTTTTTAATATCTTGTTATTTATTCGAAAAGAATAATCAGAGCGTAAAATCCTGTCAAGACGATCACCGCAGTTCGCCCCAATCGACGGGGACCTTGGAAGGGTAGCGGGGGGAAGGGAAGCGGAGGGCTGCACCCGATGGCGATGCTGTCCTAATTGGCGCCGGGGACCAGTGCCCGGGCTGTATCGATAAGGGTTTGGATGTGGAACGGCTTGGGCAAGACGCGATCGAAAGCGCTGTCCTTCAGGAGCCAGGGGGTACCCGATATGCCGATCACCGGTGTGGTCCCGCGTTCAGAGGCCCGTATGGAGCGGACCACTTGATGCCCATCAGTCCCCGGCATGCGAATATCCGTGATCACCAGATCGTAGTTGCCGCCCTTGAATTTGCGCAAGCCGTCCTCTCCGGCCAGGGCGGTGTCCACATTGAACGCCTCCTGGCTGAGGGCCTGCTGAACGAGACTGACCACCATCTGTTCATCGTCGATGACCAAAACCTTGGACACAGATCTCACTCCACTACCAAAATCGCGGTATATTCGTATTGAGCTTGCGGAACAAAGCAGATGAGGGATATCTTGGTCCACCCTACAAGGGCACCCGCGCACTCTACGCAAGGGTCGCAATAGCGTCAAATTTCATCATCGCCGGTTGCCACTCGGCCATCCAGTCCACCGCGATCAATCATACATCCTATTGATTTTATATTTATTTTTGGATTTGCAGGGGCAATCTCCGAGGAAGGTGTCTCAAGAAAAGCCCTCCGCCAACACACCCGTTTTCATTACCAATCGAGATCTCTCCGAGAGTTATCGACACCGCACAACGATACGAGAAAACTTTATTTTTCTCTGATTTTCGGCTTTTTTCAGCCCCTGACATGCAAGTGGTCGGTCCTGGGGGGATGGGGCACTCGGGGCAGGCGTTACATCTTGTACTTGCCGAAATCCTCCGGCGACAGATCGTTGAGATACTCGGCCCATTTTTTGCCGGCACTGCTCTTGTCGTGTACCTCGACTTTGGGTTCGCTCACGCGAGCCTTCTCGATCACGGCACTGTCTACGTAGATGGGGGCATCAAAGCGCAAGGCGATGGCGATGGCGTCACTGGGACGCGCATCCATGGTGAAAACCTGCTCATCGGAGGCAAAATAGATCAAGGCGTAGAAGGTGTTGTCCTTGAGATCGCAAACCTCGATTTTAACCACCTCCATCTCCATTGTCTGGACGAAATTCTTGAAGAGGTCATGGGTCATGGGCCGCTCGAAATCGATATTCTGCAGCGCCGCGGCAATGGCGGTTGCCTCTAGCAGCCCAATCCAGATGGGGACCGTCTCTTCTCCCTCATCGGTCTTGAGGAGGATGATGGGCGTATTGGATGCCGGATCGATGGTCAACCCGGCGATGGAGACTTTCTGACGCATGGCTGTGGACCTCCGTGGGTTGGTTCCGGCGGGCAGCGTGGCGCCGCCCTTTGGTCGGTCGCCGGCCCGATTTATTCGCATTTAATCGAGATCGGTGGCGCCCCATGAGACCCGCAGGGTGGTGGCGCAGGCCTTCGGCGAAATGGATTCAGCGCCTCGGCGCGATCTCGCCCCAGAGGGAATGGGCCAAGGCTTTTTTAATGATAACATCGACCGTTGAGCCGGTCAAATTTCGCCGCTCCCCGGAACCCTCATCGACGCCGGCGAAATTGACGATCTTGTTGCCGTCGGTGCGACCCATCCATTGCACCGGTAAACGCGCACCAACGCCGCCGCTGGCGGCATGGTCTTGCTTGCTGCGACCCTCAACGAGGACCGTCACGGTCTGCCCCACCAGCGCACGATGGCGGCGACGGGTATGGGCCTCTTGCTGGCTCAGGACTTGTTGGAGACGATCGCGCTTCACCGTTTCGGCAACCTTTTCTGGCAAACGGGTGGCGGCGGCATTGGGTCGATCCGAATACATGAACACGAAGAGGCCGTCAAAACCGACCGCATCAATGAGGGATTGCGTGGCCTGAAAATCTGCTTCATCCTCTCCGGGAAAGCCGACAATGATATCCGATGTGATGGCGATGGTGGGACAATAGGTGCGAAGCTGCGCTACCCGATCCAGGTATACCGAGCGGGTGTATTGGCGGTTCATCCCTTTCAGGATCGTGTCTGAACCCGACTGAACGGGTAGATGAATGTGATCACAGAGCTTAGAGAGGTCGCGAAAGGCGCACATCAGCGGTTCCGAGAGATCTTTGGGATGGGAGGTGGTGAACCGAATCCGGGTCAGCCCATCGATGGCATTGATCTGAGCGAGAAGTTCGGGAAAGTCGCTGATGCCCTCCTTCTCTCCATAGCTGTTGACATTCTGCCCCAGGAGGGTCACTTCGCGGACCCCGCCCGCCACCAGGCCTTCGATCTCGCTGATGATCTCCGACGCGGACCGGCTGGCTTCGCGCCCGCGAACATGGGGCACCACACAATAGGTGCAGTAATTGTCGCAGCCCCGCATGATGGTAACGAAGGCGCTGACGGGACTGGGTGTCGCGATGGTGGGAAGGAATTCATGGGCATCGATACCCTCCACCTGGGTGGTATCCACAATGCGGCAGCGACGCTGGGCCACCTGACGGACCATATCGGGGAGACGGCTGACCGCATGGGTGCCAAAGACGATATCCACGTGGGGCACCCGACGGAGAATACGTTCACCCTCTTGCTGGGCCACACAACCGCCGATGGCGATGATCAGTCCGGGACGGCGGGCCTTTGCGGTGGCCAGACGTCCCAGGAAGCTAAAGGCCTTCTGCTCGGCTTTGGCCCGAATCGTACAGGTGTTGGCGATGATCAGATCCGCCGTATCGATATCTTCGGTCGGCGTGTAACCATCGGACGCTAAAAACGCGGTCATCTGCTGCGAGTCGTAGACATTCATCTGACAGCCGATGGTGTAAATAAAGACGTGTTTGCTTTGCATGAACGATAGCTTTCGTGGGTGCGTCCGATGGGCTCGGGTCGCCATGCACCAAGGGTGTTCAGGCCATGGGATGGATAAGGATTTCGCGGCCGAGATCCGCCATCAGCGCCTCGACCGTCGCTTCGCAGCCTGGCGGGACCCGCAGTTCGATGATGCCCTGGTGGGGGTCCAGAGTGGTGACCAATGCGAGGTTGTCATAACTCTCGACGATAAATTTAAGGTAGGCGATCTGGCGCCGATCCACGCGATAACGCCAACACTGCGCCTTCATCAAGCACTCTCCAACAGCCCGCATGGGGACCCGCTTTTCTTCTTGTTCGCACTGCCGGAATAAGATATGCCCCCTCTATGGAAAAACAATGGACCCTCCAGCGGCCCGATCCAAAACTTGTCGAGCAACTCCAGAATCATCTGCACTGCCACCGTGTCACCGCCACCATCCTCGCCAATCGCCAAATCAGAAGCACTGCAGCGGCACGGGCTTTCGTCACGCCGTCGCTAAATGATCTGAAGGCCCCCTTCAATCTGAAGGCGATGCCATCGGCCGTCGAGCGGATTGCAGCGGCCCTTCGCCGACAAGAGAAGATCCTTGTCTTCGGCGACTATGACGTGGACGGAGTGACCGCCACAGTGGCCGTGTTTGGCTTTTTGAAGGCCTGTGGCGCCAAGGTGGCCTACCACATACCCCACCGAATCCGTGAGGGCTACAGCATCCGTCCCGAACACATCGATACCACAGCCCGGGCGGCCGGGGTCGGTCTTATTATCACGGTCGATTGCGGCAGCGCAAGCAACGATGCCGTGAGTGCGGCCAACGCTGCCGGTATCGATATCATCATCACCGACCATCACCAGATTTCGGCCCCCTACCCCGATGCCCTGGCGGTATTAAATCCCCAGCGGCCAGACTGTACAGCCGGCCTGGAAGATCTGGCCGGCGTCGGCGTGGCTTTTTGTCTCTTGGTGGGGCTGCGCCGACATTTGCGTGACATCGGTTTCTGGAAGAACGGCCAGGCGCCCAATTTGAGACGCTATCTGGATTTGGTGGCGCTGGGCACGATTGCCGACATGGTCCCCATGCGGGGCGACAATCGCATCTTGACGCGCACCGGCCTGGCGGTCATCAACCAAACCCCCAGGCCAGGGATAGCGGCCCTGATGACGGCCGCTGGTCTCAAATCACACCCGATTACGGCGGAGGACATCGCCTTCCGTCTGGCCCCACGCATCAACGCCGCCGGCCGCATGGACCATGCCCGCATCGCCGCCGAGCTACTCCTCACCCGGCACCCTCGCACAGCCGCCGAGCGCGCCGCCCACCTGTCCGACCTCAACCGCCGACGGCAGGAGACGGAGCAGGCCATCCTGGCAGAGATCGAGACGGATCTGGCATCCCAGGCGGCGATTTTGCAGTCGGAGCGGAGCGCATTGGTGTTGGCGAGTGAAGGCTGGCACGAGGGCGTCCTGGGTATCGTGGCCTCAAAACTCACTCAGAACCACCATCTCCCGGCGGTGGTGATCGCCCTGAACAATGGCCGCGGCAAAGGGTCGGCCCGCAGTA
This sequence comes from Desulfosarcinaceae bacterium, assembly GCA_030066015.1. GTDB lineage: Bacteria > Desulfobacterota > Desulfobacteria > Desulfobacterales > Desulfosarcinaceae > JASJCL01. The sequence goes on from JASJCL010000004.1 coordinate 71,298, forward strand.
TTCCGGGTCTCAACCTCTATGCGTGTTTGCGCCAATGCGCCGCAGATCTGCAAGGGTACGGCGGTCACGCCATGGCGGCCGGCCTGCAGCTCGACGCCCGTCGGCTGGATGCCTTTCGGAACCATTTTGAAGCCGCCGTCCAAGCCCACAGCGGTGACGCCGATCTGTCTGCGCGACTGGCCATCGACTGTGAACTCTACTTCCAGGAGATCGCGCCTCGGCTGGTTGACGAGCTCGAAAACCTGCAGCCCTTCGGCAGCGAGAATCCGGCGCCGCTCTTCATGGCCCAGGATATCGTGGTCCTCTCTGCCCAGACGATCGGCCAACGCCACCGACGCCTCAAACTGCGCCAACGGGGCAATCGTCGCGAGCGCTTCAACGCCATCTGGTTCAACGTGGAGGCCGACCAGCCGTTTCATAAACGCTACACCCAGATCGCCTTCCGACTGCAGTGGAATCGCTGGAATGGCGCCAAAACCATTCAACTACAGCTAGAGGCAGTTTCCGGTGGTTCCGCCGACTAAAACCCCAATTTTCTCTTGCCAAGCCTGCCTGCACTCAACTATTATGTGTCAATTTAACGTAAATCACCCCGTCAGCGTTGCGGCGGTTTTACATTGAAAACAAGGTGACCGTAAAATGGGCAAAGTATTTCGGCCGAGCAACCGCGAATCATCCATCCTCTCCAAAATCGAATCTCAGAAGGAACAAGCCCGCCGCCGGGCGATCAACTACGTCCGAGACTTCAGCGACCAGATGGCCAACGCCATCGCCTCCAAACTGGTGGAGAGCCAACTGGTGGAAACCACCAGCAAGAATGAACTCGAAGATCAAATCCTCAAATGCCTGGACAAACTGGCCTACGCGGACGACTTTGACATCGATTACGCCACCGCCCCCATTCGCAACCTGGTGCAACAACCCAATGTGGTCAGTCTCTACGTCACCGCCTTTGTCCTTGAAAAGTTGATCAACCATAAGTCCGTGGTAGACATCTATGGCGAAGATACCGACATCTACCTCTGTATCCACGAACAGGTCGCCCGTCTGACGGCCTAGCCCTTGTCAGCCTGCCCCGATGTACCCCCCCTGGAGACATGGTCGGATCTGACCGCCGCGATCGACCCGCTTCCGCGGCGATACCCCGTGTGAGTGGTCGAACCGCTTCCCCCACCCTTGACGCCCCGCATTGGTATCAATCTTCCGAGGAAGAGGGCCCTGCACCCCCTTTACGGAATCGCGGTTGTGGAGCGGGTCAGGCGGGCGAGTGGCGACCCGATCCCCTCGGGCACCGGCGTTGGTCTGAAGGCGTTGGGTGTCACGGCGGAGGGCGCCGGGCAGCACCGATAATTCCATCTCTTTTAGGGGGCTGCCGGTGGTTACGGATCGACGGCGCATCCCACCACCGTGGGCGGATCGAACCGCTTGATGATGCGATAGGATGAATCGCGCTGGGCGGGTGTGAATCCGCTGCGGCGGATGATGGTGAGCACATCCGCCATGGTGGTGGCCCGGTCGTGTCCGGCGCTGAGGTGGACATTCTCTTCGATCAGCAGGCCACCGAAGTCGTCGGCGCCGGCCAGAAGGCCCATCTGCCCTGCAGGCACGCTTTCGCTGAACCAGGAGCTTTGGATGTGGGGAAAGTTGTCCAGCATCAGCCGCGCCGTGGCGATGACGCGAATATATTTGGCGGGATGGACCTGGCCCTGTATCTGCTGCCCCAATGGGCTGTTGCCCGGTTTAAAGGACCAGGGGATAAAACTGGTGAAGCCCCCCGAACGATCCTGAAGATCGCGCAAGGCCACCAGATGGGCCACAATCTCCGCGTCGGTCTCCACATGCCCGAACATCATCGTCGCCGTTGTTCGGAAGCCCACCTCATGGGCCAGGCGGCTCACCTCAAGCCACTCGAAGGCGGTCGCTTTGGCGGGTGCTATCTCAGCACGGACCCGTTCACTGAGGATCTCGGCCCCGCCGCCGGGCAGGGTGCGGACGCCTGCGTCGTAGATCATCTGCAGGAGATCTCGTAGCGGCACCCCCTCCTTATCCGCCATGTACACCATCTCCGCCGGACTGAACGGGTGGATGTGAATCGCAGGGCAGGCGGTTTGAATCGCCCGCAGGTACGCCAGCCAGTCCTTTACGCCGATAGCGGGGTTGTGTCCCCCTTGGAGGAGAACGGTCGTGGCACCCCTGCGCTGTGCCTGGCGAACTTTCTCCGCGATGACCTCCGGAGGGTGTGTAAACGCCGCTTCGTCATCTGCCTGCCGCCGAAAGGCACAAAAGCGACAGCCCGATTCGCAGACGTTGGTGTAGTTCGGGTTGGTGTCCGCCACAAAAGTGACGATATCGTTTGGCAGCCGCTTCCGGCGGGCGGCGTAAGCCAATCCCATGAGCTCGCCCATGGGCATTTTCTGAAGCAACTCCAGCCCCTCGGCGGAGGAGTAGCGGTGGCCAAGGGCGGCGGGAGGGTTTGGAGCGCTGTGCCATTCGGGCGTTGCACGTGCCATAACGCTATCCTCGTCCATTGGGTGGCAAAGGCGCGAAGAGAGGCGCCCGTTCATGACGTCGAAAGAGCGCTTCAAAACGGGCCTGGCCGGCCAGATCCGGGGCTGTCAGGCGACGCCGGATCACCTCGAAATATCGGATGACGGCGGGCTCCGGTGCGCACATCTCTCGCGCCGCGATGGGAACCGCCTGCCGCACCAGCCGATCCTCCTCACGCGCGAAGCGCGCCATCCAGCTCCGCAGGGTCGCTTTGACGGCGCCAGGTGCGTCACGCCGCACCACCCATCGGGCAAAGACAAAGGGCAGCCCTTCGCGGGCGAACCATTCGCTGGCCAGATCCGTGACGAGGGTCAGTTCGGCGGGGCGCGGACCAGCTTGGACGCCGGGGCAGGTCTCTATCCGCCAGGCCCACACCAGGGCCTTGTTGCCGATCACCAATTCGCCGTCGACCGCCATGTCGGCATTGTCAGGGGCCAATTTTGGGAGACGGTCAAAACCGTTTAAACCGCCAAGAAGCAGATAGAGCAGCCGGACGCTGGAGGCGGAATCGGTGGTCAGTCGTACCCGATCGTGCGGACCGAAGCGATCCAGGGGTTTACGGCTGTAGAAAAGGACACTCATGGAGCGTTCTTTCGCGGCGATTCCGAAGGGTCCCAGGGGCTCCACCAGGTCCCCCAGGGTGAAGAGCCCCCCCACGGGCACCGCCGCTGCCAATACGCTCCGCTTCTTCAGTGCGGCAACACTCTCCCGGGGCAGGAGCGAAATGAAGTGGCAGCCCGCCGGCGCCCCCAGCTGCCGATAGGGTGCCATGTTGGCATAGGGAATCATGGAGATGGGGTAGCTCATGGCGGGTTCCGTCCTCAGGGCGTTGACCGGCGGGAACGGGTACCGGTCGCCGTCGGTCGCAGGCCGCCGTCAGCAGGCGGTGGATCCTCGGCACGGCGGGGCATGGGCCGGAAGCGGCCGTCGCGTTCAACGGCGGTGAAGCCAGCCGCGGCGATGGTCTCCTCCATGCGATGACGGGCCAGTCCCACCGGTGTGGGCGACCCGGCCAGATGGGCGATGCGCTCCTCGCTGATCGTACCGTCCATGTCGTCCGCCCCCCAGCTGAGACCGGCGGCGGCGGCTTCGACCCCGGCCATGGGCCAATAGGACTTGAGGTGGGGTATGTTGTCCAGCACCAGACGCGAAATGGCCAGCACGGCCAGGGTCTCCAGGGCAGTGGGGCCATGGGTGATGAAGTTCCCCTCACCGGGCTGAAAGGCCAGTGGAATGAAGCAGGTGAAGCCCCCGGAAGCGTCCTGGGCCGCCCGCAGACGCAAGAGGTGCTCCAAGCGCTCCTGCCAGGTCTCACCAAAGCCGAAGAGCATCGTGGCGTTGGTGGTCAGCCCCAGGCCATGGGCCTCGGCGTGGACCCGCAGCCACTCTTCCGGCCCCACCTTGTTCTTCCAATGCTGCCGCCAGAGTCGATCGGAGAAGATCTCCGCACCCCCCCCCGGCATGGCGTCCAGGCCGGCCGCGATGAGGGCCCTCAGAATAGCGCGTACCGAGGTGTCGGTGGTGGTGGCGAAATAGGCGATCTCTACGGCGGTGAAGCCTTTGATATGGAGGCCGGGAAACCGCTGGCGCAGCGTTCTGACCAGCTCCAGGTTACGTTCAAAGGGCCACACTTGGTTGAGGCCGCCGACGATGTGAACTTCGGTGGGGGTGAGTCGCCCCACCTTGTCGAAAATCTCCGCCTCTTCCATGACGTAGGCGTGGGGATCGTCCGCGGAGGCGGCGTAGTTGCAGAAGGTGCAGCCCGACCCGCAGATATTGGAGGGATTGATCTGCAGATTGAAGACATAGGTGGCCCGGTTTCCATGGCGGGCGCGGCGCTGGGCAAGTGCCGATCGTCCCAGAGCGTGGAGGCTTGCGGGGGTGATGCACTGCCCCAGGGCGTAGGCCTGCTCACGCGTGAGACGCTCGCCGGCGGCACCCTTCTCCAGGGCGTATGCAAAGGGATCGACAGTCATGGTTGCCTTCCGCGGGGGCCCGCAGGTCCACAGCGAATCCCCGTGGCCACCGCGAAGCGGCGATTTTTGAGATCGCTGGTTGATCCGGCCCTGCCCGACCCCTGCAATGATCACGAGATGGCGGCGGGCGTTCGCCCGCTTTCCAGGGCTGTCGCCGCGGCCGCCGACGCTCAGGCATGGTGCCGGGAATCCGGACCACCAGCAGGCCGCCCCTAATCCGGCAGCCCCAACGCCGTCCAGCGCGCCAGGACGGACCTCTCGATGGCCGGATCGAACGCCACCGGCTTGGGATACCCCTTTTTCCAGCGAGCGTCAATGAGAATGGGCGGGCGCAGGCGGAGACGGTTGCCCCGGCGCTCGCGATCGGCTGGATGGATATCGACGAGGGGATCAAAGCGGGTGAACCAGGCCCAGAGGGTGAGGAGGGGATCGGTGAGATCCACGTCCGCGCTGAGGAGCACGTGGAAGAGATAGGGTTGGGTTTGGGGGTGTTCGGCCAGACGCGTTTGCAGGTCATCGAGATCGCCGAGCTGATCGTCCACCTGCACCAGGAGAAAGGCGGGACCATAGGTGCCGATGGCCGCCACGTGCGGCCCCAGGCGATCGGCCGCCGGTGGCGCCGGCGGTGGCGCCGAGCGCAGCGGGGCGGTACCCTCCCCCACGGCCAGGAGGATGAGGCGACTACCGGTGTTCATCTTGGGGCCGGTGAAGTCGAGCGTGTCCTGGGCGGTGGGCGCCAGCAGGTGGAGCCCCGTATCCATGTCCAGGTGGCGCCAGATCGCTTCGGAGACGGCCTTGAAATCGCGCACATTCACATGGGGGCCGGTGGTGACCATCACCTTGGTAAGGGAAACTTGCCCCTCGCCCAACATACCCAGGGTATGCTTGAGGGCCTCTCTGGGGTAGCGCTCCTTGACCGCCATGGCCGCCAAGGGATGAAATCCGGTTTCGGGAAAGGCCCACAGATCGACCACGGCCGGACGAATCAACTTGAGCAGGGGAACGCTCATGGCGGCCAGGGCCACCCCGATATGGTAATCCTCTTGAACGGGCTTGCCCACGACGGTGGCCGGGTAGATGGCGTCCTGACGGGCCAGGACACGGTCCACCCGATAAACGGGGTAGTCGGCCGCATGGGAATAATGGCCGAAATGATCGCCGAAGGGCCCTTCCCAGCGCGTATCTCCGGCGCTGACCGTACCCTCCAGGACAAACTCGGCGTCGGCGGGGATGAGGTGGCCTGTCGCGGGGCGGGCGATCACCTTGAGGGGTCGGCCACTGAGATAGGCGGCCAGGAGGCGTTCATCGATCCCCTCGGGCAGGGGAGCGATGGCGGCGATGATCAGGGCGGGCGGCCCCCCCAAGAAAACACTGACCGGCAGGGAGCGGCCCAACTCGGCAGCGCGGTGAAAGTGGAAGCCGCCGCCCTTCTCGATCTGCCAGTGCATGCCGGTGGTGGCGGGTCCGAACCGCTGCAGGCGGTACATGCCGAGGTTGCCCTGCCCGGTTTCGGGATCGCTGGTATGCACCAGGGGCAGGGTGAAGAAGGGGCCCCCGTCCTCTGGCCAGCAGGTCAGTACCGGCAGCCGGTCCAGGCGGGCCGGTGCGGTGACGGTCGCTAGCACAGGACCGCTTGCCACACGCCGCAGGCGGGCGCTGGTGAGGGGCAGGAGAAGGTTGCGGGCACGCCAGAGCCCCTTGAGGGTGGGCGGCATCAGCCGCTCGGCCAGATCCAGCAGCCCCTCACCCACCCGGCCCGGATCCCCGCCAAAAACCCGAGCGACCCGATCCTGGGTGCCGAACAGATTGCACACGAGTCGATACGGCGAACCGATGACATTTTCGAAAAGCAGGGCCGGGCCGCCGTTGCGGGCCATCACCCGGTGCTGGATGATGGTGATCTCCTGGTCGGGATCCACCGGTGCCGTGACCCGCAGCAGATCGCCGTCGGCGTCTAGCTGCTTCAGGAAGGCGCGCAGGTCGGTGAGCTTTTCAGCAGGCGGCCGGCGTCTCATTGGACCGTTCCCCAATTGGCGGCAGCCGGCTGACCCAGCAGGGCCAGCACCCGGTCCACGAAGGCGCCTAGAAGTTCCCGAGCCGTGATCGCGGCCAGCGGCTTGGGGTGAAACATGTAGAACGGCGGTGACAGGGGCATGATCGTGGCACCGGCCTTGGCGGCCCGGGCGGCGTTCTCCAGATCGATGCTGGTCATGGGCGTCTCACGCAAGCAGAGAATCAGGGGGCGCTTCTCCTTGAGATGGCAATGGGCTGCCCGGGCGATGAGATTGTCGCCCAATCCGGTCGCGATTTGGGCCAGGCTGTGCGCCGAACAGGGCAGCACCACCATTCCCACGGTGGGTACCGACCCGCTGCTGATGGGGGCCCACAGGTTGTCCGGCGCGTAGCGTGCGCTCGCCCGGGACGCCAGGTCGTCAAAATCGCCGCATTCGTAGGTGTAGACTTTTCGGGCCCAATCGCTGGCCACCAGCGCCACTGGCCATGGGGAGCGTTCCAGAAGCAGGTCGGCAGCGCCCACGCCCGATGCGCCCGTCATGGCGACCACCAGTTGGGGGGTAAGATCCCGTTTGGATTCGGGTGACATGAAAACCTCCCTTAGGCCAGCATGGGCACCAATGCGCCGGCAATACCGGCGATGGTGCTGATGGGGAAAAAGCGGGTTCCCACGGGGATGCTGGGTATATACATGAGCACGAAGACCGAGGCGGCCAGCGCGAGCGTGAACCAGGCGGCGCCCCCGCCTTCGCTGATGAGCAGAAGAAGGACCAGGGCCGTCAATGCCACCGTATGGACGCCGGCGGCCACTTTCTGAGCCCCGACGGCACCCAGCCGGGCGGGCAGGCTGTGAATGCCGTGCCCCCGATCGTGGCCGATATCGAGGATGGCGTAGATGATATCCGCTCCGCTGAGCCAGCAGAAGACAAACAGGGCAAAGAGGAGCACGCTCAGACTGAAGTTCAGGTGGCCGGCGGCGGCGATGAAAGCGCCCAGCGGGGCCAAGGCCAGGCAGAGACCGATGCCGAAATGGCATAGGGATGTGAACCGTTTGAGAAGAGAATACCCCATCAGGGGGATCAGGGGAATAACGGCCAGTTTGAGGCACCATTCGCCCAGGAGGGTGCAGGCGACCAGGTACACCATGAGGCCGGCGGCAGCGATACCGAGCGCCATGGGCACCGACATCTTGCCACTGGGCAGCTCTCTTCCAGCCGTGCGGGGGTTCTTCGCGTCGATGTGGCGATCCAGGATGCGGTTGCAGGCCATCCCGAAGATGCGGGCCCCAATGGCGGCAAAAACGATGAGGAGCAGTACGCCGAAACCTGGAAACCGTCCCCCGGCTCCCATCCAGGCACCGGTGATGATCAGCGGCAGGCTGAAGAGAGTGTGCTCGATCTTGGTGAAGTTCAGGATATGGGCGATCTGCCCGTCTGTGCGCATACGTCGCCGCTCCCCTCAGCCCGACCTCGGGCGGGTGATGATGGGTGTTGAAGAAGAACCGGCACCTTTTGGGCCAGTGTCTCGATCACCGGAGCCAGATTGGCCCGCAACCGGTCGCGATCGTCGGGGCCAGCGGCATCGGTGATCCCCTTTACCAAAAGGCAGGGTACGCCGAACCAAGCGGCGGTACGCGCCACGGCGGCGCCCTCCATATCCACCACCTGGCCTAGCACCGCCAGGCGCCGCCGCCGATCGGCATCGAACACCGGCTGATCAGTGGTGACCAGGTTCACCGTGACCAGTCCCTCGCCGTCGATGGGGTGGCATTCGACGGGGGTTGCCGCCCGATCCCCCATGCCGAGACGATCCCCCTCCACCGCCTGCCGCACCTGACACAGCGTACCCGGCGTGAGCAGATCGCTGTCCACGAGGACTCCGCAGGCCCCCAGGTTGATCAACCAATGGATCTTCTCAGCGGCGAGCAGACTGGCGGTGGCGGCTGCCGCGGCCACCTTGCCCACGCCGCTCACCCGCAACAGAACATCCCCGCAGTGGCCCGCTGCGGCCGATCGCCATGTTGGAAACGGCGTATCGCTCACCTCGGTGGCCGCCAGCAGGGATATCAACGGATGCGCCTCCCTTTCGGTCGCCAGAACCAGGGCGATCATGCCAGGATGCCCCGCTCGCGTGCCATCACCTCCAGCCGACGAATAGCCGCGTGCCCCATGGTACCCAGTTCACGGCTAAAATCGTTGACGAAGGTGTCGATGTGGGCCTTAAGGACGTGGTCCGCCATCTCTTGGGCATAGCGGCGAACCCGCGGCATTACACTTTCCGGCTGTTGCCGGGCGTGATCCAGGCTCCGACCGATCGCGGCGTCCACCGCCGCAATGAGGTCGCCGGGCAACCTGCGCCGGGCGGCGATGCAGCCGAGGGGAATGGGCAAGCCCGTTTCCGCTTCCCACCAAGCGCCCAGGTCGGCCACGGCGCTAAATCCCGCGCTCTCGAAGGTGAAGCGGCTTTCATGGATGATCACCCCTGCGTCGGCCTCCCCGCTTTCCAGGGCTTCAAAGATGTGATCGTAGGGCACGAAATGGCGGTCACCGGCGCTCGGCATCCAGAGGCGGAACAGGAGATGGGCCGTGGTCCATCGACCGGGCAGGACAACGCGCGCAGTGGCCATGTCCGCTTCGGTCAACGCCTTCTTGGCCACGACGACGGGGCCGCATCCGTAACCCAAGGCCGCCCCACTGCTGAGCAGCCGATAGTCTGCCTGGCATTTCAGATAGGCGAAAAAGCTCAGCTTGGTAATGTCCAGGCGGGTCTCGAACGCCATCTGGTTCAGGGTTTCGACGTCGTGAAGCTCGGTCTTGATGCGGGCCGGCATCTCGTCCAGCAGCCCCTCCGAGAGGGCATGGAAGATGAAGGTGTCATTGGGACAGGGCGAATATCCCAAGCTGAGGCGCGGCACCGTCATAGGATCTCCAGCATCCGTTCAGTTCTCCGGCAGGCGGCAGACCACTGCTGCTCGCTACCGATTGTTCTATATGGGGCACCCGCCAATGAGCGGCACGCGCTTTGCTGCCGGAGGGCGGGCAATGTTCATGTAAAAAACGCCTGAATGCACGCCACCACGTAAACCAGTTGCGCATCGCTTAACTCGGGAAATATCGGCAGGGCCAAGGTCTCCGCGGCGGCCTGCTCCGCCGCGGGAAAGTGCCCCTCGGTGTAGCCCAGATCAGCGAAGCACTCCTGCTGGTGGAGGGGCAACGGGTAGTAGATTTCGCAGCCGATCCCCTGTTCGCCCAGATGGCGGCGCAGATCGTCGCGTCTCTGCGGCACACGAATGACGTACTGGTTGAAAATATGGCGTTCCTGGGTCACTGCCGGCAGACCAATGCGCTCGGTAAGACCGCTCGCGGCGAACAATTGGTCATATCGTTCGGCGTTCTTCTGGCGTTGGCGACTCCAGCCGTCCAGATACTTGAGCTTGACTGACACCACAGCGGCCTGCAGGGCGTCCAGGCGGAAGTTGCCCCCAACGAGCTTGTGAAAATACTTCGGCTTGGAGCCGTGCATGCGCAGGACCCGCAGCGCTTCGGCAGCCGCCGCGCTGTTAACGGTGACGATGCCACCGTCTCCAAAGGCGCCAAGGTTCTTTGAGGGGAAGAAGGAGAAGCAGCCGTAATCCCCCATGGATCCCGCACGCCGTCCCCTGTATTCGGATCCGATGGCTTGGGCGGCGTCTTCGATGACCGCCACCTGGTGCGCGCGGGCCCACTCCAGAATGGGGTCCATATCCGCGCACTGACCATAGAGATGGACGGGAATCACCGCCTTGACCGCTGCTTTCTCATTCGATGGGAGCGCCTCGTAGGTCTGGATCAGGGCAGCCGGTGAGATGTTGTAGGTGGTCGGATCGATGTCCACGAAGACCGGCCGAGCGCCAAGACGGCGGATGCAGCCACCGGTGGCAAAGAAGGAGTAGGGCGTGGTCAGCACCACGTCTTCCGCGCCCACGCCGGCGGCCATTAAAGAGATGATGAGGGCATCGGTGCCCGAGCTGACGCCGACGGCATCCTGAACCCCGCAGTATTCGGCGATCTCGCGTTCGAGCTGCGCCACTTTGGGGCCAAGGATGAAGTACTGGCTGTCGACAACCTCGGCGATCACGGCATCCACTTCGGCCTTGATCTGCGCATATTGGGGTTTGAGATCGAGAAGGGGAACTTGCATGGCTGGCATCCTTTGCTGAGAATACCGGAGCGGCGGGCGAGGGCTATCCCGCTGACGACGCTGCGGCGGGTGGGTCATCGATGGGGCCGCAGCAGATGCGCAGCACCTTGACCGGCTCGTGGTTGGGGTTTTTAAGATAGACACTGGCGCCATTGGTGAAGCGGACCGCTTCTCCGGGCTGAAGCAGTTTCTCGTCTCCCTCGGCGAAGACGGCCAACCTCCCCTCCACCACGGTGAGCTGGCGTGACTGCCAGCGGCCGGCTTCGTCTTTGAAGGTCATATTGGGATAGAGGGTCAACCGGTCCACGTGGAAGCATTTCTGATGCTCCAGTACGGTAAGGCTGCCCCATGCATAGTGGACGGTGCGATGGTGGTGGTACTCGTGGCGACCGTGGGCCTTGAGGTCACTGACGATGGCCTTGACGTCGCGGCTGTTCTCGATATCGGAGACGAAGACCGAGTCGGGCGTCTCCACCACCACGAGATCCTGAAGATGGTTGGTGGCGATGAGGCGTTCGCTGCCCAAAATGAAACAATTGTGGGTCGCCTTGCTGATCACATCGCCGTCGACCACATTCTGGTTCTCGTCCTTGGGCAGAAAGTCGTATAAGCTCTTCCAGGAGCCGATGTCGCTCCAACTGAAGTCCACCGGCAGGACCGCACCCTTGGTGGTGTGCTCCATGATGGCGTAGTCGATGGAGATGTTGGCCAACGAGCTGTAGTTTTCTCGATTTAGGGGCGCACCGGAGGCCATCAGGGCGGAGAGTTCATAGTAGAGGTCGGCCTGGAAGGCCTGGAATTCCGCCACCATCACCGATGCCTTGAAAGCGAACATGCCGGCGTTCCAAAAGAAACTGCCGGCGGAGAGATATCTTTGGGCGGTCTCCCGATCGGGCTTTTCCACAAATCGCTTGAGGGCCAGGGCCCCTTCCGGCAGTTCACCCGCCCCTTCGATGTAGCCATAGCCGGTCTCGGGATAGCTGGGTTGAATTCCGAAGGTGACGATGTAGCCCGCATCTGCCAGCCGCAAGGCGGCGCGCAGGCTCTCATGAAACACCTCCACCTCCCGGATCACATGATCGGCGGGGAAGACACAGACGATGGCGTCCTCGCTGCGCTTGAGGATATCGAGCACCGCCAATAGGATCGCCGGGGCGGTGTTGCGACCGCAGGGTTCGCGAATCACTTTGCCCTCGGAGGAGATGCCCGTGGCGTCCATATGGCGGGCGATCTCGTGGTAGTGCTCGTCCCCGCAGACGATGCGGATATTCTCCGGGCTGAGCACCGGCGAAAGCCGCTTGATGGTGGTCTGTACGAGGGAGTCCCGTCCGGTGAATTTGACCAGCTGTTTGGGGTAGAGCTCCCGGGAGACCGGCCATAGGCGGGTGCCGGAGCCACCTGCCAATAGGACGGGATAGGTTTTCAGCGCCAGTTCATCCATGGGTCAGGCTCCTCTGCGTCGAAAGCCATTGCGGCGGCCATTGCCACGCTCCCGGCGACGGGCCGTGGTGCAAGCCGTCTCGACGGCCGCGTAGCCCAGACAGGCACGCACCTCTCGGCCCAGCTCCGGCGTGGCGGTCAGCGCGTAGTCCGCTCCCAGGGCGATGACGGTCTCTGATAGGCCGGGTGCCACCAGATGAATGAAACTTTTACAGGTGCCCGGGTGGCGGCGGATGATGCGCTGGAGGTCCGCCAAGGTATCGCCCTGTGTTTTTCCCAGGTCCAGTTTGAAGTGCACCGTCGCCGTCCATAGCGCTTCGGCCTGTTCAATGGGAATGATGGTGTCCGCCAGGATTTTGAGGCCGCCCTCCTCCTTCTTGAGCTCTCCCTGGACGAAAAGGGGCGCATCCGCCACGAGAAGATCGCCGGCTTCGGCATAAACGGAGGGAAAGACCACCACCTCAACAGACCCGCGCATATCTTCCAAGGTGGCGAAGGCCATAAGTTCTTCGCGCTTGGTGCGAATCACCTTCGTGGTCTGTAGCGTCCCGCCCAGGCGCACCAAACTGCCGTTCGTCCGGTCGGCCAGCGTCTCGGCGTTGAGACCGGAGTACTTGGCCATCACGGCTTCGAAACGCTCCAGCGGATGTCCGCTGATGTAAAAGCCAAGCGCCTCTTTCTCCAGCGCGAGTTTCGCCTTTTCGTCCCACTCGGGCACTTGGGCGAGAGGGGGGACGTTGAGATGCTGGTCCTCTATTCTGCAGGTGTCGAAGAGTCCCATCTGGGGATCGGCCTTCTCCTTCTGAATACACTGGCCGTAGTCCAGGGCGTCTTCGAGTGTCGCCTCCATGCTGGCCCGGGAGGCGCCGGTGGCATCGAAGGCGCCGCAGCGGATGAGGCTCTCGACGACCCGTTTGTTGACCCGCCGCAGGTCCACCCGTTCACAGAAGTTGAAGAGCGTGTCAAAGGGGCCGTCCGCCGCACGCGCTTCGATGATGGCATCAATGGCGTTGCCGCCCACGTTCTTGACCGCCACGAGGCCGAAGCGGATGCTGCCTCCGTTCACCGTAAAGCTCTTGGAACTGGCATTGATGTCTGGCGGGAGGACCTCGATGCTGTGGGCCCGACACTCCCCGATGAATTTGACGACCCCGTCGATGGAGCCCATTTCGCTGGTGAGCAGTGCGGCCATGAACTCGACTGGGTAGTGTGCCTTCAGGTAAGCGGTTTGGTAGGAGATCAGTGCATAGGCCGCGCTGTGGCTCTTGTTGAAGCCGTAGCCGCCGAACTTCTCGATGAGATCGAAGAGGTCGGTGGCCGCCTGTTGTTCGACCCCGTTGCTCACCGCACCGGAGATGAACTTCTCGCGATGCTCGGCCATGAGGGCCTTGATCTTCTTACCGATCGCCTTGCGCAAGCTGTCGGCGTCGGCCATGGTGTAGTTGGCCAACACGCCGGCCACCTGCATCACCTGCTCCTGGTAGACCATCACCCCGTAGGTCTCCTTGAGAATGGGTTCCAGGCTATCCACCAGATAGGCGACCTTCTTGCGCCCGTGTTTGCGCTCGACGAAATCGTCCACCATGCCGCTATCCAGCGGTCCGGGGCGATAGAGGGCCACCAAGGCCGTCAGGTCGGCGAAGCTCTCCGGCTTGAGACGCACCAGCAGGTCCTTCATGCCCGAACTCTCCAGCTGGAAGACACCGGTGGTGTCGCCGGCTTGCAGGAGCCGGTAGGTTTTTTCGTCGTTATCGGGCAGATGGGCCAAATCAGGGGGTGCCACCCCCTGCTGGGCAATCATCTTGAGACAGTCGTCGATGACGGTGAGATTTCGCAGACCGAGGAAGTCGAACTTCACCAGACCGATCTTCTCGACGATGTTCATGTCGAACTGGGTGACGATCTCTCCCTTCTTCCCCTTGTAGAGCGGCAGGTACTCCACCAGCGGTTTGTCGCCGATGACCACGCCGGCGGCATGCGTGGACGCATGCCGGGGCAGCCCTTCCAAGGCCTGGCTGACCTCGATGAGATCGCCGATACGCGGATCGCTATTGGCCAACTCGGCCAGTCGGGGCTCCTGTTCGAGCGCCTTGGGGATGGTGATCTTGAGATCGTCGGGCACCAGCTTGGCAATGACGTCCACTTCGGCCAAGGGCACGCCGAGAGCCCGGCCCACATCGCGGATCACGGCGCGTGCCTTCATCTTCCCGTAGGTGATGATTTGGGCCACATAGTCACCCCCCCCATAGCGCTCCACCACATACTTGAACACCTGCTCGCGGCCGTGGATGCAAAAATCCACATCGATGTCGGGCATGCTGATTCGGGAGGGGTTGAGAAAGCGTTCAAAGATCAGGCCATGCTCGATGGGATCCAGATCCGTGATGAACAAGGCGTAGGAGACCAGGCTGCCGGCGGCGCTGCCGCGTCCCGGACCGACAGGAATGCCGGCGTTCTTGGCATAGAGGATGAAGTCGGAAACGATGAGGAAGTAGCCGGGAAACCCCATGTCGATGATGGTCTTGAGCTCGTATTCGAGGCGCTCCGCGTAGAGTTTCTGATCGGCGTCGGGGTTTTTCGCCAGAATGGCCCGTAGGCGTTCGGCGAATCCCTCGCGGACCTTCTCCTCGAAAAGCTCATCGGCCGTTTTGCTGGATTCGGCATCATACTGGGGAAAGTGGTAGGTATCGAAATCGAATGCGATCTCGCAGCGGTCTGCGATCCGCAGGGTGTTGGCGATCGCATCGGGATAGGCATCAAAATAACCGACCATCTCCTCCGGCGCCTTGAAGTAGAGATGATCCGAGTCGAATTGAAACCGATCGGTGTCATGAATGGTTTTGCCCGTCTGGACACATAGAAGCACTTCATGCGCCCGCGCGTCCTCCCGCCGGAGGTAGTGGCAGTCATTGGTGGCCACGAGGGGAATCCCCAGCGACTGACTGAGTTCGCGGAGGCCTGCATTGACCCGCTCCTGGGCTTCAAGTCCGTTGTTCTGCACCTCCAGGTAGTAATTTTCCTCGCCGAAGAGCTGCTGATAGTAGCGGGCCGACCGCGACGCCTCATCCATGCGGCCCGCCAGAATCCACTGGGCCACCTCACCTTTCAGGCAGGCGGAGAGGGCGATCAGCCCCTTCGCATTCTCCTCCAAAAGGGCCTTGTCGATGCGCGGCTTGTAGTAGAACCCCTTCATTTGGGCGACGGAGGCCAGCTTGCAGAGGCTGCGGTAGCCATCCATATTTCTGGCCAGCAGCACCAGGTGACGCGTGCCCTTGTGATCCTGGGGGGTCTTGTCGATCAGGGTTCGCGGGGCCAGGTAACACTCGCAACCGATGATGGGCTTGATACCGGCTTTGTTGGCTTGCTGGTAGAAGTCCACCGCCCCAAACATGGTGCCGTGATCGGTGATGGCCACCGCCGGCATACCGAAGGCCTTGGCCTGCGCGAAGAGATCGCCCAGGCGGATAGCACCGTCCAGCAGGCTGTACTGGGTATGCACATGCAGGTGTACGAAGTCCTGGGCGGAGTGGCTGTCAGTGGCGGTCGGTTGCATGATCTCCTGGTTCGAATGATGGCTGGGTTGTGACGGTCGCGGATGCGTATCAGGACTCGACGCGGTAGTTGGGTGCTTCCTTGGTGATGATCACGTCGTGCACATGGCTCTCGCGCATGCCGGCCGCACTGATTTTGACGAAGCGCGCTTTCTCACGCAGTTCAGCAATGGATCGGCAGCCCACGTACCCCATGCCGGCCTTGAGTCCGCCCATGAGTTGATGCACATTGCTGCGCAAGGTGCCACGATAGGGCACCCGTCCCACAATTCCTTCGGGAACGAGCTTGTCATCTTCCTCCTGCTCGGTCTGGTAGTAGCGGTCCTTGCTGCCCTTCTTCATGGCTTCCAAGGATCCCATACCCCGATAGACCTTGTAGCTGCGACCCTGATAGAGAATTGTTTCACCGGGGCTCTCCTCGGTGCCACCGAAGAGACCACCGATCATCACCGTGTGGGCCCCTGCCCCGAGCGCTTTGGTGACATCGCCGGAAAACTTGATCCCACCGTCGGCGATGAGGGGAACGCCGGTTTCGGCGGAGATCGCCTTGCAGTTCATGATGGCCGAAACCTGGGGAACACCGATACCGGCCACGATACGGGTGGTGCAGATCGACCCCGGGCCGATGCCGATCTTGATGCCGTCCACCCCGGCATCCACCAGGGCCTGGGCCCCCTCTGCAGTCCCAACGTTGCCGGCGATGAGTTCCAGATCGCCAAAGGTCGCTTTGAGTCGCCGGCTGGCATCGAGGACATTCTTGGAGTGGCCGTGGGAGGTATCGATGAGCAGGACATCGGCACCGGCGCCGAGCAGGGCATCGGCGCGCTCCAGCATGTCGGGGCCGACGCCCACCGCAGCGCCGCAGCGCAACCGGCCACGATCATCCTTGCAGGCATTGGGATACTTCCGAATCTTCTCGATATCCTTGATCGTGATCATTCCGGTCAGACGCCCGGCGGCATCGACCACCAACAGCTTTTCGATGCGATGTTCGTGAAGCAGGGCCTTGGAATCCTCAAGGCCGATCCCCTCACTGACGGTGACCAGGTTTTCCTTGGTCATTACCGCCGATACCGGCCGGTCCAGCTGGGTTTCGAAACGCAGATCGCGATTGGTGACGATCCCCACCAGTTGGTCGCCTTTGACCACGGGTACGCCCGAAATGCGGTATTTGGACATGAGGGCGAGAACGGTCTCGATCCGTTCGTCGGGATGGATGGTGACGGGGTCCACAATCATGCCGCTTTCCGATTTCTTGACCTTGTCCACTTCGACGGCCTGGCTTTCGGTGCTCATGTTGCGATGAATAAACCCGACGCCGCCCTCGCGCGCCAGGCTGATGGCGGTGTCCGCTTCGGTGACCGTGTCCATGGCGGCGCTGACAATGGGAATATTGAGGGTTAGGTTGCGGGTGAGGGAGGTCCGGGTATCCACATCCTTGGGCAGAATCTCAGAGTAGTTGGGTACCAGAAGGACGTCGTCGAACGAGAACGCCTCCTGGATGACAAGGCTCTCTTCGGGGGCAGTGGGCATGATGCATTTCTCCAAGGATCGTCCTGCGGTGTACCGCTGGCACGGTCTCGCAGGGATCGTTCAGCAGTGCCGGATTGGCGCTGCTGCGGGTAATGTAGTGCGGAACGAGCGGTCTGCGCCGACGCCGCCACTGCGGGTAAGGTGCATGGCGTCAGGTATCGGCTTGGGGCACGGCCCTTAGTGTAATCTCGACTGACACGATCGGCTCGCCGGTGCGCATGATGCACAAAACGGCGGGCCGAGATCGACGCGATCTGCAAACCTGCCGTCTGGGGCGAATCACTGTCCACCCGGGAATTGCACCTCTCCGAAGGGGCGTAACCGGGTCACCGTAGAGCCCAAAATCAACGCTGCTTAGATACCAAATAGCCCCCTGAATCGCAATCTTTAATCCGGGTTGCGGCCGCCCCTTGCGGTGGTTTGCGGTCGTTGAATTCCATGATGTTGGAGGCTTGACACCCAGTGGAGGGCATCGTATGAGGTGTTGCTCGTTTGGCGCTGGAGAAGATGGATGGGGCCGCGTGAAGCGTCGCTTCCCGCAGAGATTTCCATGACCGCGGATTGACGGTCAATAGGATCGTGCTGCCATGCTGCTCAAAATAAACCCCCACAATCCGCAGGGTCGCCTCATTGAGAAGGTCGTGCACATCATCCAGCGCGGCGGTGTGATCGCCTACCCCACAGATACCTACTACGGCATCGGGTGTGACCTGATGAACAAGAAGGCGATCGAAAAGATCTATCAGCTCAAGCAGCGCCGCAAGACCAAGCCCTTCAGCTTCATCTGCTCCAACCTAAAGCATATCAGCGATTTCGCCAAGGTCTCCAACTACGCCTACAAAACCATGCGGCGCCTGCTCCCGGGGCCTTACACCTTTGTGCTCGAGGGCACGAAGCTGGTGCCGAAAATCATGCTCACCAAGCGCAAAACAGCGGGGATCCGCGTTCCCGATCACCGCATCTGCCTGGACCTGACCCGAACCCTTGGCAACCCTATCCTGAGCACCAGTGCGACAACTGCAGCTGGCGAGGTCTTACACGATCCTTCCCTCATTCACGACCACTTCGGTAGCCGACTGGATGCCGTCATCGACGGTGGACCCGTTCCCAGGGAGCCCTCCAGCGTCATCTCCCTCATCGGCGATATTCCGGAAGTGATTCGGGAAGGGTTGGGAGACACCGGCAGTCTCTGACGCGAGGATCTCCGACCGCATCATCGAAACCAGTTGGCCGTGCTTCGCTGGTCAGCCCACCGGCTACGCCGCTTCCCCATCGTTCACCCGGATTATGTAATTGTTTCTCTACCCGCCCAGGCAAGTAGGAACACAATTTCATATCCATTTTCACACGCCACCTTCCGCAAAGCGCTAAAAAAAATTATTGCATAACATTTCAATAGGTTACAGAAGAGGCCAAAGTGCTTCACGGTACCACAATGTGGCACACTTTCTGCAGACTCTGCAAACTATTGAAATCGGACCCTATTCTACGCACCAATTGACAGAACTCTGGGGGCCGATATATAAATTGAATCGAATTCTTCAGGACAGGCGGGATGCCACCGTCCGCGAAGCGCAGACGATCAGGGTGATCGCAATGACCCAAACAGACAGACGCAGATACGAGCGAATCGACTCTGTGAACATGATCAACTACACCCAGCTGGACGCCGCCATGCAGCGCTCCGGCCAGGGAATGGGACGAACGCTCAATCTCAGTGAAGCGGGGATGTTGATCGAGACCCCAACCCCCATCATTCCCGACCACCAGTTGTCGATCAATATCGGCCTGGCGGGCGAACTGGTCTTCTTCCGCGGCAAGGTGGCCTTCACCCAATCCCAGCGCCACGGTCAGCACTACACGGGCGTGCGCTTCACCCGTAGTGAGAAGAGCGGATTCAACGCATTTTGCGCGTTTTTAAACGAGCAGAAGAAGCACCAATGTCAAACCGGTGGATTGCTCAACGCCGCCCCTGGTCGAGCGAGCCGCCCCTTCATCGAAGGCCCGCCGGTGGACTACCTCCATGTGGTCGACGAGGAGAGCTTCGAGCGGGGTCAAGCCATTGTGGAGCAGGGTCGCTACGGCAACTGGATTTGGGTTATTCTGGACGGCACCGCGGACGTGGTCCGTTACACCCCGAGCGGTAAATACAATATTGCCAGGTTGGGTCCCGGGGCCTTCATCGGCAGTGTCAGTGCGCTGGTATCCCGCAACCACAGCCGCCAGGCGTCCGTCATTGCCAGAGAATCGGTCTTACTGGGCGTTGTGGACACCCAGCGCTTGATCTCGGAATACGACCGCATGAGTCCCGAATTTCGCAAGGTCCTGTGGGGGCTCAACGATCGTTTTCAGCGGATCACCGAGCGTGCCCTGCAGGCGCGCATGGGCCAGCTCAGCAACCGAAACTTTATTCTGGACGGTATTCCCCTCATTCCCCATGCGCAGCATTCGACGGGACTCTATGTCCTGGCGGATGGCCAGGCATCGGTAATGGGCCATCGCAACTGCGACCATCTGCCCCTGATCAACCTTTACAAGGGCGATATTTTCGGCAATCTGCCCTTTGTCAATCTGGGTCAGGAACCGGAGCGCGCGACGGTGGTGGGCAACTCGACGGTCAAGAAGATCCCCCTGCGCCTGGATCCGCTCCAAACCGAATTCGAGAAGCTATCGGCCACCTTCCGGAATTTGTTGGTCAATATCGCCGACGGCATTGCCCAGACCACCGAATCGATTCACACCATCGTTGAGCCACAGACAGCCAACTGAACCGACCGATCCCCCATCCCCAGCCGGCGACTGCCGGCGGCACCGCACGGCCGCCGGCCATACGGCTTTCCTCACCATACCCGCCACCCTCAAAGCGCCATTTTTTTTGTAACGCTCGCCGCCGCTGCGTCTCTTCATAATCAGGATGCCAATTACCTCCATTCTCAACCTCCTGTCCCAAGCCCCGGTTGCACGCGTTGCGATCGGGGCCTTCCTTTTTTATGGCCGACGCGTCCAGCCTCAACACGGTGATCCCACGCTCTGAAAGCGCCGTTCGCGGGGAGGGGCTGGATTGACAAGTGTCCGAATCAGCCGAATATTTCCTGATTGTGGGTGCAGAAAACAACCGGACGGCTTCGCGGGTGACTTTGTGGAAATACCCCTTCGGCATCATCGAAAACGGACGCTTCTCCCAATGTGGATCTGCCTGATGATGCTGGCGACCATTATGGGCTGTGAAAATCGCGAAGCGTCGACGAGCGGCGAAAACCGCTCCGAGAACTATCCCCGCCCGATCTCAGATGCAGCGGCCTTTGAACAGCTCCTGGCAACCGCCGGCGATCGCCTCCTCGTCATCGATTTTCACGCCGAGTGGTGCGCACCATGTAAACTCCTCGTCCCGATACTGGCGGAGGTGTCCAGGAAGACGAGTGATCTGGCAGATTTCTACGCAGTGGATATCGACGCCAATCGGGCCCTGGCGCAGCGAATGGGGGTTTCGGGCATCCCCTACGTCCTCCTGATGCAAAATGGCACTCCCCTGAAAAAACTGCGCGGGCTCCTCTCTGAGGAGATCTATATTGCCGCCATCCGAGAGGCGGCCGCGGCACCCGCCGATTGAGGGTCGACCGCCGCCGTGTAAACTTCGCTTGACCCCGATCTCTCCGGCCGGTAAAAGCCGGATCCACAACCGATTCACCCGCCGCCCCGTCCCGAAGAGAGGATGCACATCATGGCAGCCAATGCGAAAACGCCTCAGGCCAAAACCGCCAAACCGCAAGGTTACGTCAAGACCGAAAACCTGCTCCTCTCCATCCTCATCGCGTTGGCGGTAGGATTTGTGGGGGGCGTTGTATTCGGCATCTATCGCTCACCAACCATCACACCGCCACCAAGTTCAGGCGGTATGCCACCCCAGGGTCAACCACAGGCATCCGGTCCAGCTCCGCTGACACCTGAAAAACGGGCCGAAATCGAAGGGCTCAAGGCCATGACGGCCAAAACCCCCGACAATGCGGATGCCTGGATTCAACTGGGCCACCTCTATTTCGACACAGGCCAGCATGGCGAGGCCATCGCGTCCTACCAGAAAGCCCTGGCCATCACCCCGGACAATGCGAACGTTCTCACCGACCTTGGGGTCATGTACCGCCGCAGCAAACAACCCGACAAAGCGATCGAAAGCTTCGACAAAGCGATCCAAGTAGACGCCCGCCACGAGATCGCCCGCTTCAACAAGGGTGTCGTCCTGCTCCATGATCTGAACGACACCGATGGTGCGCTGAATGCCTGGCGGGAATTGGTGGCCCTCAACCCCAACGCCACTGCGCCGGGCGGCCAGCTGGTGAAGGAACTGATCGAGCGATTTGCGCAGAAAGCGACCCAGGAGTGACAAAGACACATATCCACCATACGAAAATGGTGCACCGTGGCAGGGTCTTCGATTTCACCACCGAGCGGGTGACGCTGACCAACGGCGTGACCGTCAACATGGAGATCATCCGCCATCCCGGGGCCGCCGCCATCGTGCCCCTGACCGCAGCGGGCGAGGTGATTTTGTTGCAGCAGTACCGCCACGCTGTGGGGGGGTCGCTGTGGGAGATCCCAGCCGGCACCATGGACGCCGACGATCGTACGCCCTTGGCGTGTGCGCGTCGAGAGCTGGTGGAGGAGACCGGTTTCAGCGCGGCCAGTTGGCGGGCGCTCGGCGAATTGACCCCCGTTCCCGGATACAGCGACGAACGCATCCATCTCTTCCTGGCCCGCGATCTCACCCCAGCGTCCCAGAACCTCGACGCAGACGAGATAGTTGCGGTACACCGACTCCCGCTGGCAGCGGTGCGCCAGATGGTGTTCGACGGACGGATCACGGATGCAAAAACCATCGCCGGTCTATTTATGATCGAGAATTTGGTGGACGAGGCCGTCTGAAGGATGCCCGTGTCTGGGGCAGTACCCAAGCGCAGCCCATCAACCGCGCCGCCGAGAACGCCGCCGGACGATCATTCCGGTCGCCAGGATCGCAGGCCCAGACAGATGCAGCCAATCCCCAAGGCAGCGCATCCACCCGCCGCAGCACCAGCGGCCTGCATCCCGCCCCAGCCCCACAGGTACCCCCCCAGAAAGGCACCGAGGACGCGTCCCAAGCCGGCGGCGGCGAAGAATCCTGCCACCATGGTGGCGCGCTGGGTCGGCAGAATCTCGGTGCACAAAGAGAGGCTGGTGACCAGGGTGAACTCGAAGCTGATGAAGACGAAAAAAAGCCCTCCCAATGCGACGCCCAGACGGGATCCGCAAAGGGGCAGCAGCAAATAGCTCAGGACTGAGAATATCCCGCCCAGCAGCACTGCCCGGCGCAGCCCGATTCGGTCGGCGAAAAGGGCCGTAAGTCCCTCGCCCCCCAACTCGGCCGCACCGATGATACTGGTGCCGAGGCCGAGGGCCACCACGCCCAAAGCAAAGCGCCCCTCCAGCCAGGTGCTATAGGTCACAAAGATCACATCGTTTGCCAAACTCACCAGGAAGGCGTAGGCCATGAAAGCGAGAGCGGATCGATCTTGGAACAGCCCCTGAAGCGCCCTGAAAAGGTTGTCGCCCTGCACGCCGTCGGGCTTGTCAGACCGCCGGCCAGAAGGTGGCAACAGCATCCAGATGAGTATGGCGCCCACGCCGCCTGCGATGCCGATGACCAAAAATGGCGCCCGCCACCCAAAGTGCTCAATCAGAAGGGCGATGCAGGGCATCCCCACCAAGGTGCTGGCCGCCCAGGAGGTCTCCACCAACCCCACAACCAGCCCGCGCCGCTCGAAGGGGACCCGCTCTCCAATGAATCCCTGAAGCGCCGGGTCGAAGAGCGTCTTGCCGAAGCCCGCCAACAGCAATGCCGCCATCACCACCGCGTAAAAGGGCAAGCAAGCGGCGGCCAACATCCCCGACCCGAGCAGCCCCAGACCGATCACCATCAGCGTGCGATAGCCCCAGCGATCCGCCAATGGACCGCAAGCCGCCCCTAGGACGGCACTAAACTGGTTGACGGCGATGAGGCTGGTAACGGCGGTGAGCGGCACGCCCAGTCCCCGACTCAGCACCGGGGCGAAGGGATAGGCGAATCGGCGCGCGGTATTGAGGATGAACCGGCAAAAGATCGCCGCCCCGAGAGAGGTTGCCAGGCTGCGATCGGCGCGGTGACGATGGTGGTCCGCGAACAGCACAGGTCAGCCCTCGCCGTAACGCAGCGCATAGAGGGTGGTCAGGTCGTCGGGGGAGAAAGTGTAGGCGCTGTTGCAGTGATGGCAACGGATCTCCAGGGGGAAGGGACCGTTGTCGCGCAGATCGCGCAGGTCTTCCTGGGCCAGCATCTGCAGCATCCGACGAATCTGATCCGGATTGCAGCGGCAGAAAAACTCCACCCGCTGGTCCGAGAGGAAGTGGGGCCTGTGGTGGGCGAAATGGTGCTGGATGAAGCCTTCGGCAGATAGGCCGTCAGCCATGGCGCCCCCTAGAGAGGGCAGCTCGGGTACCAGGTTTTCGATGGCGCCAATGGTCTTCGCTTCGGCCTTGGGCAGTGCTTGTAGGAAAAGCCCGCCAGCCCCTGTCACCTCGCCGTCGCCATCGAACTGGACGCTGAGGCTGAACGCGGTGGGGATCTGTTCCGACTTGACAAAATAGAGCGAGAGATCGTTGGCCAGGCTGCCCGTCTCCAGCATCACCTGACCGGTGAAGGGTTGTTTGGCGTCTGCCAAATAGCGGGTCACCGAGAGGAAGCCGGCTCCGTAAAAGGGCGCGAGGTTGAAATCGTCGAGCGGCTTCTCCACGGGAATGGGCACCTGGTTGAGAAAACCGCGCACCTCGCCGTAGGCGTTGGACTCCACCCGCAGTCCCTTGATGGGACCCGAGCACTCTATCTTAATGGCGAGGCGGTCCCGGCCCTTAAGGGTCGCCGTCAGCAATCCGGCGGCCAGGTAAGCGTGCCCCAGCACCAGGGTCTCCAAGATCCCCAGCGCGTGATTGGCCCGCATCTCGTTGACCATGCGGGTCCCACAGAGCACCCCCCCGCGCAGCTGGCCACCGGCCAACAAAAAACTGTGCACCCGATCCCGGGCGTTGGCCTTTAGCTGTTCCTTCAAATTCCCGCCGAATGGCTGTCGTTTGATCATATCGGTTCCTGCATGCGCTGCTCGTTCAGTTAGCAGCGCTGGATTGAATCCGCGTCCATATCCAATCTTGCCCGCTTCTGTCAAAGGGAAACGCCGGGTTTCACGGGGTGGGAAGCTTACGGCGGTGAATCACAAGCCGGTCCCCGGGCTGGAGGGTGCGATTGAGATCGATGCGGTTCCAGATGAGCAGGGCCGCCAAGGGCACGTTGAATTTGGCGGCAATGGTGGTTAGATTGTCCCCCTTTTGGACAACGTAAATACGCTGCTGACGATCCTTGCGGTGCGCCTCGAGGAGTGCCTGGTAGCGCTGCTGAAACCCCGGCTTCCCCGACGGCGGGATCTGCACCGTGCGGCTGCCGGCGGCGAGGTAGTGTCCGCGGATCTCGGGATTGAGGTCCTTGATGGCCTTGAAATGGGTTCCGGCCGCTTTTGCCAAGAGGGCCAGGGGCACCTCATCAAAAGCGTCGATCTGAATGCCGACGGACGCAATCGGTGCGTAGTAATCCGCATCGGACAGATCGAAGCCGAACCCATGGGGATCTTCGAGGATGCGCTTGGCGGCCAGGATTCGAAAGATGAATCGCTGCGTCTCCAGGGGCAGGTAGAGGTGGTAGAAGTCGGCGCTATCCTGTTCGAGCATTTCTGCCTCAAGCCCCTCCTCTCCCATGTTGTAAGCCGCCGCCGCCAGGGTCCAACTGCCCAGCCGGCCGTGCAGCTCTTGGAGATAGTCCAGGGCGGCACGGGTGGAAAAGGTCACATTGCGTCGCTCGTCGAAGCGACTGTTCACCAGCAATCCATATCGCCGGGCCGTATCGGGCAGGAGCTGCCAAAACCCGAGGGCCCCCTTGGGAGATCCGACGTGGGGCCGCAGGGCGCTCTCCGCCACGGCGAGGTAGCGCAGGTCAGCCGGCATGCGACGCTTTTCGATGGCGGCGTCGACGAAGGGCATGTAGCGGGTCGACCGCTTCAGCCAGAGCAACGCCTGGGGGCGATCCCAGGCCGCAAGGAGCATCTCCTTTTCAAAACGCTCCCGGACCTGGGAGATCTCCAGCGGCACCCGTTCGCCAAAAAGGGTCACGGTTCCATCGATCCGAAGCAGGTCGCTGAGCATCGGCAGCCCTCGGTGGGCAGACGGTTGGGCAAGGAGCGCAGGCGGGGGCCAGATCAGCAGCGCGATGAAGAGGGTCATAGCAGGGATCATCCGAGGAAGGTGGATCCTACACATGCGGTATTTCCTTCACGGCCACAGCGTCACCGCCTTTGGGCGGGCATATGGCATTAGAGCTGGAGTTGTCGACGGGCCGATTCCATGCGTTCGTTGACTTGGGCCGCCGTGGGCAGTTGATGCAGACTGAGCAGGGGGGGGACGGCCATTTCGGGATCCTGACCGGCGCTGCGCAGCTTAAGCCGATACCACACCGGCAGCTCGATTTGATAGCAGTCCAGCAGGGCGTTGGCCTGCTGGCGAACGGCCTTCATTCGACGGCGGACCGATTTTGCCTTTAGATCCGGTTCACCATCGCCACAGCCTTCGTCCAGTTGGCGCAAGGCGGCGGCCAGGCCCGCTTTGGCGCGGCCATAGGCGCGGATGGGACCGACCCAGTAGCGTACAATGACATAGCCGGCTGCCCCGGCGATGAAGCTGGCGCCAGCGCCCAGTATGATAGGGTCCATGATCGTCCTAGGAAGCTTTTTTTAGGGGTACGAGCAACCGCCCTTCCGGCGGATCGCTCTGCCAGCGGGCCTCGTCGGTAAAGAACCGCTCCGTGACGGCCTTGAGTTGATCCGGGTATCGCGTTTTGTGGATGCGTTTAATCACCTGGTAGCCATTGGCAAAGGGTCGGCCGAAATATTGCCACAGGCCTTTCATGCGCTGCACCAGGTGGGACGGACCGGACAGAACGGCGGCATAGCGCGCCATCAGCAGGTTGTGAAAGTGGTGGAAACGCACGACCCGGTCCTCCTCAGTCAGCACCGCTCCGGCGATCTCTTCAGCCATAAAGGGATTGGCGATGAGACCACGGCCCAGCATCCAACCGCTGACGCCGGGAAAGCGCTTCGCCAATTTGGTGAAGGTCGCCAGTGAATCGATATCGCCGTTATATACAACAGGGTGCCGACTCAGTGCAAAGCATTCTCCGAACCGGTCGCGGTCTGCCCGACCGGTGTACATCTGGACGCCGGTGCGGGGATGGATGATCACCTCCCTCAGCGGAAATGTGTTGAATAGGGGAAGGAGCGCGTCGATCTCGTTGTCGGAAAAACGCCCCAGACGGGTCTTGATGGAGAGACGGGCCCCCATCGCAGGTATCACTGCATGGAGAAAGGTGGCGATTCGATCAGCGTACGGCAGCAATCCCGAACCGCGTCCCTTCTTGGCCACCATCGGGTAGGGGCAGCCCAGGTTCCAGTTGACGGTGTCGTAGCCAAGGTCGAAAAGGGCCCGGGCCATCGTCACGAACTCTTCGGGATCCTTGCCCAGTATTTGCGGGATCACCGGCAAGTGGGCATTGCGTTCGGGCAGCATGTCCCGGAGCAGTTTGGGTTTCACTTTGGACCCGCGCACCGTGGAGATGAAGGGGGCCACGGCGTGGGCGACCCCATCGAAGCACTCGGCGAAGGTGGTGCGGAAGATGGCGTCAGTGACCCCCCTGAGGGGGGCCAGAATCAGGGGCTGCCGCCCGAGGTCGTCCTTGGATGGGACCGCTTTCATGGGATGCTGCACGCCCCCTCACCTGCCCAGCGTCGCCAACTCAGCGGGGGGGCCAGGCTGAGATAGCGATCCCCTTCGGCGAACATGAGGCCCTTGTCGCGCATCATCTGGAGAAATCCGCGCAGCTCCGCCTCCGCCACTTTGTCGAAAAGGGCCCGAAGACGGCCGATGGACCTGGGCTGCTGGCAGAATTGATAGATGGCGCGTGAGGTTCCGGTGAGCCGGTGCTTGATCGGGCGGCCCGTTTCGCGGTGTTGGACGATCAGCGCAAATCCGCCCCCGTCGCGCAGATAGAGGGCTGGCGTATCGGTCTCCGCAGGACGCATACGGGCATAGGCGCGCTCCCACTCGGTCACCTTGCGCACCACCGGTCGCCAGCGCTTGTACTGACGGAGTCGGTCACCGCGGTACCCGTGAATCATAAAGGTCAACCGTTGGGCCACACTGGCGGGGAAGTGCTTCGCCAGGTGGGGGTGGGGCCAAACCGCCCGAATCCCATACGTCTTGGGATCGCGCCAGACTGGGCTGTCCAGTCCCAGCCAGAAGCTCACGCATTTCAGTGGTCGAAAGGGCATTGCCAGATCGATGGCCGCCACGGTGGCCGCCACCTCCTCGGCGGTGCTGCCGGGGAAGTGGAGAATGAGGTTGGCGCTGTTGATGAGCCCCAGGGCCTCACAGCACTTCATGAGGTGAAGGTTGTCGAGGGCCGTGGTCCCCTTGCCCAATCGCTTGAGCAGGGAGGTGCTGAGGGCTTCAATGCCCACTTGAAGTCGCACCGCTCCGGCCCGCCGCAAGGCGGCCAGGTCTTCGCGACGGGTGGTGGCGCGCACTTCGGCAAACAGGCGCAGATCCTTGCCCAAACCGGCGATGGCCTCGCTGAGTGGTCCGACACCCTCCCGGGGGAGAACATTGTCCACGAAGGCCACCGACAGGGTTTCATGCTTGTTGGTGAGATGATCCACCTCCGCCGCCACCCGTTTGGTGCTTTTCACGCGGTAGCCCTGCCACTGCAGGTTGAGGTTGCAGAAGGCGCATCCCCGGGAGCGACCCGCACTCAGGGGTTTTTGCCACCAGCAGCCCCGGGAGCCCTCCACCGGCAGAACCGCAAAAAAACGTTTGTCCGGCGCCAGCTGCGACAGCTTTTCGAAATAGGCGTCATACTCCGGAGGGGGCAGGCGATCGAGCGAGGGCACCTGATGGACACCGGGCAGGGCGTTCAGGATGGCGTGACGGTTCGTGACGCCCATGTGAAGGGGCAGGCTGGCCAGGGACTTGCCGGCGCGTAGGTGGGTGACGATGTGGTTCAGGGGCCGCTCCCCCTCGCCACTGACCACCAGGTCGATCTGCGGAAAGGCCTGGGTGAGGCCCACCGCGCCGTGGTGGGGCATGGCGGCCCCGCCGACAACGATGGGCAGATCGGGGTGTTCGGCCTTGAGGCGAGTGATCAGATAGAGCGTGGCGGTGAACTGGCACAGGCCCACACTGAAGCCCGCCAGGAGACAGCGCTGCCAGTCGGTCGACTGGAGGAATCGGTCGGTGACCGCTTGGACCTCTGCCAGTAAGGCCTTGAAGGGAATTCTGCCCAATTCACTGCGGTGACCGGCCAGACGACGGAAACGAGCGTGGATACGGGACCGCCGCTCGGGATAGAGCAGTGCCGCATAGACAGCCTCGGCCAGAAACATGCGCTCCGATATGGCTTGATAGCGGCTGTATCCCAGGTGGGCGGCCACAGAGAGGTGAAGATGGTGAACCTGCAAGGGAATATCTGGGGCTTGCTGTCGCAGGTATGCGCTCAGAGCGCCGATCTGTATGGAGGGGCGGTTGTATAGCGCCCATGGAGCGGCGATGAGCAACACCGGCCGCGCATCGGCCCGCAAGCGTTTCGCCTGCGCGGGTGTCCTGGTCGATGTCGTTTTCTTGGCGTTCACGCTTCACCGCATTTATTGGGATATATATAAAGTAGATAGCGCAGTATACCTGGCCGTCGGCGAAAAGCCAAGCATCGCCGCGGTCAGCTCAGTCGGTGGCGGGCCAGATACGCCCGAAAGGCGGACAGCCCCGCATCGAGATTGGCGCGGCCGAAACCGATGCGGAAGCGGTCCCGCGGTGTGGCGAGCAGTTCGGAGTGATAGACCTTGGGCGGCAACAGCAGTACCCCAGCGTCAACCACCAGATCCTCGCAAAACTGATCGGCGGTGCCCGGCCCGGTATACCGCGGATAGGCCACACAGCCGCCCTCCCCGGGCTGCCACTCGAACAGGTGGGGATAGTCGGCGAAAAAGCGGTCCAGCAGTGCCAGATTGGCTGCCACACGGGTACGATTATGATGCAGGATCCGTTGACGCGCCTTGAGGGCGATGAGGGCCAGCCATTCACTGGGACCGGCGTTGCATATGGACAGATAGTGCTTGTAGCGCTCCATGCGCTGCAAAATAGCGTGGTCCTTGGTCATGATCCAGCCGATGCGCAGACCCGGCAGTCCGTAGGCCTTCGACATGACGCCCAGGGAGAGGGCGCGCTCGTATAGATCCGCCGCCTGGGGCAGTCGCCGGTCGGCGTCCCGCTCGATGCCGCGATAGACCTCGTCGCTGAAGAGGTAGATCCCATGAAGGCGGCAGAGCGCCACGAGGGACTCGAAACGATCCCTCGCCAACACGGCGCCCGTGGGGTTGTTGGGGAAGTTGATCGAAATCAAGCGGGTGTTGGGGCGAATGGCGGCACGGACCTGGTCCACGTCAAGGGACCAGCCATCCCTGGGATCCAGCGCCACACCGGTAACGGCGCAGATGGAGAGGGGGATCGTCTCGGCCGCCTGGTAGTTGGGGACCACCACAATGGCGTGCGCGTGGTCGTCCAGGAGAACCCGCATGGCGGCATAGATCCCCTCCTCGGCGCCGGCGAAACAGAGGATATCCTCCGGGTTCGCGGTCTCGTAAGTGGCGGCGATTTCACGTCGCAGGTCCGGCAGGCCGTAAGTCTCCGAATAGCCCAGCCACAATTTGTCGAAGGCTTTCCGGTCGGCCGGCTCGGCCAGAGTGAGGAGCTGGGACAATGACATGCTCTCCATGTCCGACGCCGTCAGATGGTGGCGGGCGGTGAACTCCCACTTGGAGAGATAGGTCTCCAGGGCGAAATCGCGCATACGGGCCCCTTTCCGGGCAACAATTTCCCAATACAAATGTGCACATATCGTGCTTTCGGATCCATGGCAACGGCGGTGGATCGATGCGGAGTGTCGCCGAAGTGCTGAATTTGTCATGGCATTGTACCTGCATAGGAAATGACCGATGGCAACCGCTGGGCGCCCTAGCGGCGTATCTTCCCCCACTCGTTTGACAAAGGAATGCCTGTGCGAAACACGCTGATTGCCCTGATATGTATGGCGCTGATGCTCCTCTCCGGCCGACCGGCGGGAGCGGATCTTTTCTGGAAACCCGCCGATGCAGATGCCATTCAATTGCCGCCGGCCAATCCATCCCTCGTCAACCGTCAGCGGGCGGTCCGCATCGATTGGCATGCCTTTGCGGCAGTCCCGAACGCGGAAATTCGGCTGAATCTGTTCCCAGATGTCGTTTTGACGGCGGTCTGCGTCGGGATCGAGGATGGCCCCGGAAACCGTCGGATCTGGCATGGAAGAGCGGCCGGCGAGACCCAGGGCCCCATCCATTTGGTGGTGGATCGCGAGCAGATCGCCACCACCATCTCCCTCCCAGGGGTGACATATAAGGTGAGGCCCATGGCCGAAAATTGGCACGTCGTACGGGAGATTCAGGCGGCGGGGGCCGGGCCCCCGCTCTGGGCGGCCGCCGCCACCGACGACGAGCGGTCGGTGTGGACCCTCACCAATCAGGAACGCATGGAACACAACCTGCCGGGCCTCAGCCTCAACGGTGATCTCGTGGCGTCCGCCCGTGCCCACAGCGCCGATATGGCCGATTTGAACTACTTCAACCACAGTTCACAGGATGGACGCTCACCAGGCGACCGCATCGCCGACGCCGGCTATGAGGCCTGGAGTTGGGGGGAGAACATCGCCGCCGGGTACGCCACACCCCAGGCAGTGGTGGACGGGTGGATGAACAGCGCTGGTCATCGTGCCAACATCCTGAACGACGGCTACTGCGACATTGGCGTGGGCTACGCCTATGGGGAGAGCAGCGCCTATGGTCACTACTGGACCCAGAATTTCGGCCGTCAGGCAGGCGTGTCAACCTGTCCGGCGGCGAGCGACGACAGCGGCGAGGGCGGGAGCGACGAGGGTGGCCAAGAGGACACCGGTGGCGGTGCCGATGACGATGGCGGCGCCAATGACGATGGCGGTGCCAATGACGGTGGCGGCGCCAACGACGATGGCGGTGCCAATGACGGTGGCGGCGACAGCGGCGGGGGCTGTTTCATCGATGGACTCAGGCCGCTTTCACACCGGTGAAGGCATGCTGTGGTCCGGCGCCCACCCCACGATGTTCAGCGGTCCAGCCCCAGTTTGATCCCGAAAAAGAGCAGCAGCGCCCCGACGGTGCCATCGATGGTGCGCCGCACCGGCGGACTCTGGAGCATCGTCCGGGCGCGCTCCACCAGGGCGGCCAAAGCGCATTGCCAAACCATGGCGATGAGAAAGTGCAGTCCTGCCAGAATCAGCGACTGCTGGAGGGCGGGCAAACGGGGGTCAATGAACTGGGGCAAGAAGGCCATGTAGAACACAACGGCCTTTGGATTGAGCACGTTGCAGAAGAACCCCTCCTGCAGAGAGCGGCGCGGTGAGAAGGGGCGCCGGGCGTCCCCGTCACCGACAAGGGCAACAGCGGCCCGACGACCGGCTGCGCTTCGCAAACTCACAATCCCCAACCAAGCCAGATAGGCCGCTCCGGCCAGTTTCAGCATTCGAAACGCCCAAGCCGACTGCAGCAGAATTACCGAAATCCCTACGGCCGACACCGTGGCGTGCACGAATAGGCCGCAGCAGATCCCCAGACTGGTGGCGGCGCCGTCCCCCCAACCGCCCCGCGTGGTGTTGCGTATCACCAGCACGGTGTCCACTCCGGGAGAGATGGTGAGCAATGTTATCGCAATTAAAAATGTTAACGATATTGAGGTCATGGGTCAATATTCTGCATCTATTGGATGATATTGTGATCTTCGCGTAGATCACCGATTTCAGGCAGTCGGCTTGGGCCTGGGCTGATACCACTCTTCAAACAACGATGTCCGCAGTTGGATCATCTCGATGGCCTGTCGGCTGCAGCCGGCAGCGCAGACACCGCAGCCGCGGCACCGGCTGCGGTCCAGCAGGCCCGTCGGCGGTCGATCCGGGTCACTGCCGGTGTGAATCTCGATCGCGCCGAAGGGACACCGCTGCGCACATCGGCCGCAGAAGTTGCAGGCCTGGGGATCCAATCGGGCGCAGTAGCGGCTGATGGGCCAGTGGCCAGCGGCCTGCTCCCGCTCAGCCAGTCGGTGGGGAAAGCAGCAATCATGGCAGCAATTGCAGATCGCCCCCCGCGGCCGGCCGTCGGCGTCCAGGCCCAGCTCGGCGCTGTGCATGAGGCCCTTGCGGCTGGCCTCGGTGAGGATGGCGCGGCCCCGTGCCTTGGAGATTTCCCAACCGATGCCGCGCACGTTTTCGAATCGCAGGCAGTTCATTCGCGGCTTTCGGCAACCTGCCCACATGCTGCGACAATTACAGGGCCACAGGTAGAGATGGGGAACCCGCTCGATGAGCGCTTGGGCTTCATGCAACAGCACGTACTCGGGGATCACCTGGCGGGGATCGCGCGGCTTGCCAGCCCGGAGGTCGCTTACCACCCGTCGGTGGTCCTCGACGTAGGCGGCAAGCTCCCAGTGGTTGAGCTGCCAGCGCACCGCATCGGGGATATCCTGCCACCCTTCAAATAACGCCCAGTAGTCAAATCTAATATGAAAATCAGATGGTTGTAACTCGTTTCTTGAAGTGTTACTGAGGACACCGCGCACCACCGCCCGGCGGATCAGGTCGTGGGCCTCGGTCTGGGTAGACACCAGCTCGGCGGCCACCATCTGCTTGGCAAGCTGTGCAGGGGACACGCCGCCTGCCCCGCACCAGCCCAGCATCAGCAGTTCGGCGGGCTCATAAAAGCGATGCACCCAGAGGGCGACGAAATCCGGCATATCACAAAGGGATATCGCCAGATCCGCACCGCCATCGGGAGGAATCACTGGAAGTGTAGGGGCCATCGCATGCTTTGTCTCAATCTTAGGGTGACCGGCCAGGCGAGGCAGCATCACAGTCGTAGCTCGCCAACCTCCTTTTCCACCTCCGCCACGATGGCGCCGCTGCGCATCACCGATACCATGGTTTCAATGTCCCTGTACAGATCGCGGTCGCCCTTCATGAAGGGCACGTGGCGACGGATGATGCGGTAGGCGGCGTGGGATCCCTTGCCGGCCCGCAACGGCTTGGGCTGACTGAGAAGGTCGCAGGCCTGTGCCGCGCAAAGCAGCTCGATGGCCACCACATGGAGGACGTTGTCCATTATTTCCCTGGCTTGACGGATGGCGATGGTGCCCATACTCACATGGTCCTCTTTGTTGGCCGACGTGGGGATGGAGTCCACACAGGCCGGGTGGGCCAGGACTTTGTTTTCCGATACAAGGGCGGCAGCGGTATACTGGGCGATCATGAGCCCGGAGTTGAGGCCCTCCTCCAAGACCAGAAATGGGGGCAGATCGCTGAGCTGGGGATTGACCAGCCGCTCGATGCGCCGCTCCGACACCGACCCCAGTTCGGCCAGTCCCATGCTGAGGTAGTCGGCCGCCATGGCCACCGGCTGACCGTGGAAATTGCCCCCCAGACGCACCTCCTCGGAGTCGCTGAAGATAAGGGGGTTGGTGGTGGTGGCGTTGATCTCGATGTCGACCACCCGCCCGATGTGGGCCACGGCCTCCTTGCTGGCCCCGTGAATTTGGGGGGAACAGCGCAGGGTGTAGGCATCTTGCACCCGCGCACAGCCGGCGTGGGAAGCGATCAGCTCACTTTCGGCCGTCAGGCGCCGCATGTTGTCTGCAGTGGCGATCTGCCCGGGATGCGGCCGCACGGCGTGGATGCGGGCATCGAACTCACTCTGGCTACCCATGAGAACTTCGAGGCTCAGGGCGCAGGCGATGTCGGTGAGTTTCGAGAGGGCCCTGGCGTCATGAACCGCTAAGGCGGCAATGGCCGTCATCACCTGGGTGCCGTTGATCAGGGCCAGGCCTTCGCCCGACGCCAGCTCCAGCGGCGCCAGGCCGAGGCGCTCGAGGACGTGGCTACCGGGCAGGCGTTGTCCTTTGAAGTTGGCCTCGCCACGGCCGATGAGGACCAGTGCCAGGTGGGCCATTGGCGCAAGATCACCGCTGGCGCCCACCGAGCCTTTCGCCGGAACGATGGGGGCCACCCCTTCGTTGAGAAAAGTTGCCAGATAGCGGAGGGTTTCCAGCCGAATGGCCGAATGCCCCATGGCCAGATCGTGAACCCGGAGCGCCATGACCGCGCGAACGACCTCGTCGGGCAGGGGCTCGCCCACCCCGGCGGCGTGGCTCATCAGAATGTTCTCCTGGAGGCGGCGGGTGTCCTCCACGGGTATGGTCTTGTCACACAGCGCCCCGAAACCGGTGGTAACGCCGTAGAGGACTTTTCGCTCCCGTACCCACCGGTCCACCAGTTGTCCCGTTCGCATCACCCGCTCGGCGCCCCTTTCGGAGATTGCCACAGCGGTGCCCTCCCGCGCGATGGTCACCAGGTTCTCGACGGAAAGTTTCTCCTTGTCCAGATAGATGGGCAGCATCTTTCCTCCTTGACTTGGCATTGACGCAGCACTCCTGCTAGCAACAGAATGATCCTCCCCCGCTGACCTGTCAATCGCAATTGTCCTTGTCGGCCGTGCACTTGACACGCCGAATCCCGCATGGAAATAAACGAAAAAACCATTGGATTATGGTAGCATAGGTTTTCATACCGAGAATCGGAGGTACATCGTGACATTTCCTGCAAACGGGGCTCCCACCGTTCATGCAAGTGATCGTCAGCGCCAGCACGCCACGGAGATTTTCCGGGCGGCGCTGGCGGCCGTGAAACCGGAGGCCTGTATCGCTCGGATGGTGGCCCGACGCGGGAATTCGCTCTCATTGGGATCGATCACAATCGACTTGAACCAGGTGGAGCGCCTGTTCCTCCTGGGGGCCGGCAAGGCGTCGGCCGCCATGGCGGCCGCCATGGAAACCCTCCTGGGCGACCGCGTTACGGCCGGCAGCATCAGCGTCAAGTACGGTCATGGGGTGCCCTTGAACCATTGTGCGTTGTTCGAGGCCGGGCATCCGGTACCCGATGCAGCGGGCTGTGAAGCGGCGCAGGCCATCCTGGACCTGGCCCGTGGAGCGCGAGAACGAGATCTGGTGATCTGTCTCATTTCGGGAGGCGGTTCGGCCCTGCTCCCCCTGCCCTTGCCGGGCCTCACCCTGACCGACAAACAGGCCACAACCCGCCGCCTGCTGGCGTCCGGCGCCACCATTCACGAGATCAACGCCATTCGCAAGCACCTTTCGGCCATCAAAGGCGGACGCCTGGCGCAGGCGGCCGCGCCGGCGACGGTCGTCAGCCTGCTGCTCAGCGATGTGGTGGGGGATGATCTGGACGTGATCGCTTCGGGTCCCACGGTCCCGGACAGCAGCACCTATTCCGACTGCGAAGCGATCCTGAAGCGCTACGGGCTGCTGGACAAGATCCCCGCCGCGGTCGTCACCCGCATCGCCGAGGGGGTGGCCGGTGCCTTTGCCGACACCCCGAAAGCCGGGGCCCCGATTTTCGATCGGGTCACCAATATCGTGGTGGGTAGCAATCGTGATGCGCTCGCGGCCGCCCGCAGCGTAGCGGCGGAGTTGGGGTACAACCCCATCGTGCTGACCAGCCGTCTGGAGGGCGAGGCGCGGAATGCCGCCCGCTTTCTCGTTCAGGTTCTCACCGAAGCCCACCTCTCCGGCCAGCCAGCGGGCCCCCCGCTGTGTCTGCTGTCGGCCGGAGAGACGACGGTGACGCTGAAGGGCGGCGGAAAGGGCGGGCGTAACACAGAGTTGGCGCTGGCGGCCGCCATCCACCTGTCCGAAGATCCGTCATGTGCCCTTCTCAGTGGCGGCACCGATGGCACTGACGGTCCGACCGATGCCGCCGGCGCCATCGTCGATGGCGGCTCGGTCAAAAGAGCGATGGCCAGGGGCTTTGATGTGGAGAAGGCGCTGGCGAAGAACGATTCTTATACGGTGTTGGCGGCCAGCGGTGATCTGCTGATAACGGGACCTACCCGGACCAATGTGATGGACCTGCAGATCGGCCTGGCAGGCGTACCCGGCGGGGAGGTGTGAGGGCCGGCGGTGGATGTCGCAGAAGGGGTAGTAGGTCACCCCCCGGCCGCGCACGATCGACCGGGAGGCGGTGATATGACACGCAGTCGGCTCACGGCAGCTTCTCGGGCTTGCAGAGATTCTCGGCATTGACGGCACTGCGGCCGCAGCCCTGGCAATAGTGTTGGGCCGGCTGGATCAGTTTGATGTAAGCGGCAGGGTCTTTGACCTGAAGCTCATCTTCAACATGGCCACAAAGTGTTTTCGTGTTATCGTCACCCATGGAAGGCTCCTTTCGTTGAACAGTTGGGGGCCGGCGGCATGGTTGCGCCGATAGTGAGCGGCACCGGCCAAAGTTGATATGTAAGGTATTCACCCGGGTATGGGAGTCAAGCCATACCCGATCTCGCCAAGGCCGGCAGCGAATCAATTGCCGCTTGTCCGCGGACGCCGGAAACGATAGACTAATTCGGTTTGATGCGGGTCCCATCCACTCGCTGACCCTCAATGGAGCCTCCGTGACCCATGGCAGACAATCTGATCCCCATCGATGACACCCTCGGCGGACTGGCCGAAGAGCTGCAGAAACTGATGAAGCTGGTGGACCCCCACCAACGTGACGACAAGGAGCTGGCGCGCCTGCTGCTGATCCGCCTGAAAATCGACGGTCTGGAGCGCACCCGCGCCTATTTGGTCGAGAAAACCCGCGCAGCGGACGCCTGCGGCTACACGGGTCGCCTCTATGACTATCTCAAGGACGATACCGAAGCGCGCTCCTGTCAGGGTGAGGGTTCCTGATATCACGCCCCGAGCGCTCCCACCTGCAGGGAAAAGGCGTTCGCATGCCCCGTAAAATACCCCTTCGGCCCGGATTGTGGGCCCGCATCCTCAGAGATCTGCGTGTCTTCATCGCCCTGGTTTGGGATCTGCTGCGCGGGCGCTACACAGGCGTTTCCTGGCGTTTCGTCATCGCCCTGGGACTTTTCACCCTCTATCTGGTCTTCCCTCTGGATGCCATCCACGATGCCATCCCTATTTTGGGGCAACTGGACGACACATTGCTGTTTCTCTTCGTATTGTATCTCTTGGAGAAGGACCTCGTGGCCTACCAGGAGTGGCGTGCAAAGCGATCCAACGGGGAGGGGTAGCCACACAGCCATCGTCGGCGGGGTGGTGGCGGTCGGCCCCGACGCGTCAAACAGCAGCCGGCCAACGACGGCCGATTCATCGGTCGAAATGGAGATGCCACCGGGTATGATGAAATTCGCCTACCACAACAGCGTGGACGATCTCATCGCGCTGCAGCGCTGCATGCTGCGTCATTCGGCATTCGGCCAGAAACTGATGCTGCATCGCTTCATCATGGTGGAGGTTGTGTTGGCCTTCATCTGCGGTATGTTCGCCATCAACGGCAACCCTTTCAAGGTGCTCCTGGCATTCGCGGCCCTGTCCGTCCTGGCGTGGCATTTTCGGGAACGTTCCGTCATTCAGCAGTTCAAGCGAGATTTCAAACGGGAGCTGCGCAAAGATGAGGACAACAGCTTCGCGAAACCCCGCATCCTGCAAATCAGCCCGCAACACCTCGCGGTGAGTACCGGCAACCATCATCAAACACACCCCTGGCGAACGGTGGAGTGGACTGGACAGGACGATCGACGGCTCTACATCATCACCACCGGTGTGCTGCACTACGCCGTCCCCAAGAGTGTTTTCAAGGACCCGGAGGAGATGCAGAGCTTTCTCAAGCGTGTGGACACCTATCGCGATGACGCCGCGGGTTCATTGAGAGCGGCCGATTAAGCAGCCAGCGGCCCGATGTGCATGGAAACACCGGGTGTCGCAGCTGCCACCATTTGGCAAGGTCGGCCATTGCTGCGTATCCCCGCCCAGGTGGTCAACGGCCCAGCTTGCTGAAAAAGACCCGGTGCCGCGCCCGGGCCAACTCCGCATCTTCGGTCACCAGAAAGTGAAATGGTTGGTTGTCCTCGTCGTAGCAGACATAGAGGGCGTTGTAACCCGTCACATCATCCGCATCTCTTATCCGGTGGACATCCCCGTCAAATCGTTCACACACCGCAAACCACTCCTCTTGGGTTGCGGCGTCGGTTGGGGTGACGCTATCCGCAGCGGCGTCGTATTCCACGGCCAGCGCCTTCATGACGACCTCCTTTGCAAACGGGTAATTGGGATGGAACGACTTCAGCATAGTGACACCCGGCGACCGCTGTCAAATAGCAGCCCCTCCACTGGCGGCGCTTTTGCGGCCAGTGCGCCAGCGCCGCTTTCTCGGGCGCTTGTGTTGCATTTTAAGCAAACTTTGCTATATTTTATGGGAATTGAACTTACACAACCGCCGACTCCCTGGCGCTGTCCCCCGCCCCTTCTTCGGTGCCCCAGTGAGAGATGGCAGAGGGTGCTTAATGGCAAGGCTCAAACTCAACGGCATCATCGGCCAGAGCAAAGAGATCAAGGCCGTCTTCAATACCATCGAGAAAGTCGCCGCCAGCGACAGTACCATCCTGATCAATGGTGAAACCGGAACCGGCAAGGGTCTCGCCGCCAAGGCGATCCACCTGAACTCCAAGCGATCC
This sequence comes from Desulfosarcinaceae bacterium, assembly GCA_030066015.1. Lineage (GTDB taxonomy): Bacteria > Desulfobacterota > Desulfobacteria > Desulfobacterales > Desulfosarcinaceae > JASJCL01. Next base: position 110,337 of record JASJCL010000004.1, read on the forward strand.
GGCAAAGCTTTTGTATCGATCAATTGCGGGGCGATCCCCGAAAACCTGCTTGAGAGCGAGCTCTTTGGCCACGTCAAAGGCGCCTTCACCGGTGCGACCGCGACCAAAATGGGCAAATTCGAGCAGGCGAACGGGGGAACCATCTTTCTGGATGAGATCGGAGACATGAGCCCTGACCTCCAGGTCAAGATTCTGCGCGTGTTGGAGGAGGGTGAGTTCGAACCGGTGGGGGGCAATCGCACTGTACGGGTGGATATCCGCGTCATTGCCGCCACCCATCGCAATCTGGAAGAGCGTGTGGAAGCGGGCGAGTTCCGCGAGGACCTCTTTTTTCGCCTCTACGTGATCCCCCTGATGCTGCCGCCGCTGCGGGAACGACGAACCGACATCGCCCTACTGGCCAACCATTTCTGTACAGATGTCGCGGAGAAGAACGCGCTCGGAGTGACCGGGTTCGCACCAGAGACCCTCGGCCTGATGCAGACCTATGAATGGCCAGGCAATATTCGCGAGTTGAAGAACCTGGTGGAACGCATGGTGGTGCTTCGTCAGGAAGGCCGCCTGGAACCCGTCGATCTGCCGGAGAAGATCCGCGGCGCCAGCGCCAGTGTGGTCGTCGCGCCGCCCCAAATTGATATCGATGAAGACGGCATCTCCTTCAATACGGCGGTCACCGAATTCGAAAAATCCCTAATTCTGCAATCGTTGGAGAAGGCCGACTGGGTCAAGAACCGGGCGGCCAAGCTCCTGCAACTCAAACGCACCACCCTTGTCGAAAAGATCAAGCGCTATCAACTCAACCAGTCCGATCTAATGCAAAACGCCTAACGCGTACCGGCATGCCGATCGACAGGCGGCTTACCCAAGATGGTCGCCACGACCCGCTCTGCGGCCTCTCAGAGTCCGCCATTTGCATGTACGCCACTTCCAATTCGAGGAACCGCCATGGATGTCCGAATTCTGATCGCCGACGATGAAATTCCCATTCTGGAACTATTGTCCGAATTCATTACCAAACTGGGCTATCAGGCGGATACCGCACAGGATGTCGAGAGCGCCATCGAATTGCTCAAGAGCGGGACCTTCGACATTGTGCTGACCGATAAAAATATGCCGGGCCCGAAAGGAAGTCTGGAAGGCGGCATGGCCCTGCTGCGCTGGCTCAAGGAGAACGCCGCGCGGACCGAGGTGATCATGATGACGGGCTATGCCACCATCGAAACCGCGGTGGAGGCCATGAAACTGGGTGCCTTCGACTATATCATGAAGCCCATTCCCCTCGATGAACTCAAACAGAAGCTGGAACGGCTCATCCAATACCGCGCCTTCATCAATTCGGAGAACACTCTGGAGATCTATCGCACCCTCCATCAGCAGATGCTGGTGTTGTTGGAAAACCGCAAAGGGTTGCCCGAGGATCAGGTTCGCAGCATGCTCAAGAACCTGGGATCCCGCATCGACAATGTGTTCGGGCTTCAACGGCAGTACGAGGCCATCGTCCAGCACCAGACCGAAGCACTGGAGCGTATCGAAGCGCTGGCCGAAGTGCTCAAAGATGGGCTCCCCTCCGACAGTCCCTATCAGGAGGTGGTGGTCAAGATCAGCGAAGAGGCCCAGAAACGGGTTTGACGCGCAATGCCGCCGTGGCGGTAACCGCATCCGCCCGCCCTTCTCCTTAAATCGCCCATCATCCCTCCACATTTCCTCCACATTTGGGGCTTATCCTGGGACAGTGGTAGATAGCCGCGAGCCCCCTTTGGACCACCAGTGCGGGCACGCGCTTCACCCCCAACGAATTGGAGGCCGACCATGACGAAATCCCTGAAGATCGGTTTGGTGACGCTCCTGGTTCTCACCTTGGCCATGCCGGCCTGGGCCGGCCGAGGCCATCGTTCTCGGCACTACTACCCGCACAAGCACCACCACAGTGGCCACCATCACCGGGTACACCTGCACGCAGTGGGCGCCGGACTCCTGGGGCTCGGCCTCATCACGGGCGCCGCCATTGCGGCCAGTGCCCTCCATCAGCCCAAAGTGGTCGTACACCGACCGGCGCCGCCCCCACCGCCGGCATCACCGAACTGGTATGGAACCCCCTATCGGCACCACCGGCACCACCCCGATTTGGGATCCGCCCATGTGACAGCCCATCTGCTCAACGTGCGCCAGAATCCGGGCCGGCACCACCCCATCCTCCTGCAAGTACCCAAGGGGACCTACCTCAGCGTACAAGCCACCTCAGATGGCTGGCTCTTTGTCCGCATTGCCGATGGTCGCATGGGCTGGGTGATGAAGCGGTACACCACCTGGGGCCAGGCCTATGCCGACGGCTGAAGCGAGGCCAGTGAGGGAGAGCGGCCCGACGGCGCCGAGCACAGCGATGCTCGGCGCCGTCGCCGTTTCGAACGGGTGCTGTCCCTATTTCCTTTTATGCATCGGATTGATACAACGAATTCCGTGGACATCACGGAAAGATCGGGCCGTGCGGCGGTTCAAAACAGCGCGGCGTCCTGGACCAGGGACCTCGAAGTGGCATGCAGATACGCCTCTCCTTTAAGATCATGGGGGCATTCATCCTCCTGACCCTGCTGACGGCCAGCATGATTCTGGTGTCGGTGCGCTATTTTTCGGAGCGCAATTTCAGCCGGTATCTGCGGGAGCGTGAGGATCGGATCATCGCCAACCTCATCCCCAAAATCGAGCAGATCTATGCCGATCGCGGCAATTGGGACATTTTTCAAACCAGACCGAGGCGCTGGCAGCGCTTCATCCGCCTGGGAGGCCGCCTGCCGCGTCGCATCCAGATTCACGGGGAGCCGGAAGCCGCCGCAGCTTCAGCGGAGCGGGTGCCCGCATCGGAGGGAGCAGAACCCGCTGTGATCCTCGGCGATGATCTCAAGATCACCTCCGCCGCTGGGGGCCGCAGCGGCGGCCGGGACGGCAGCGCCCTGCGGGAAACCATCGATCTCATCCAACTGGCCGATCGCTTGACCCTCTTTGACGCTCGGCAGGCATACATCAGCGGAATTCCTTCGATGCCCGAAATTGAGATCATGCACCCCCTGGAAGTGGCCGGCCGCACCGTGGGGTGGGTGGGCGTAGATGCCAGCGGGGCCCTCATCTATCCTGTGGACAAGGCCTTCATGCAGCGCCAAGTGGAAACCCTTATTTGGGTGGGGCTTATCATTCTCATTGTGGGCAGTGCGCTGGCCTTCGGGTTCAGCAGACACCTGACAGCCCCCATCCACCGCCTGGCTGCCGCCAGCCGCAGGCTCGGTGATCGACGCTTTGATACCCGCATTCCCATCACCAACCGGGATGACGAATTGGGCCAATTGGCGGATGCTTTCAATGCCATGGCCGCCAACCTGGAGCGCTATGTGCGACGTCAGCACCAGTGGTTGCGGGACATCTCCCACGAGTTAAGAACCCCTCTCGCCGTGCTGTTGGGGGAGATCGAAGCCGTCCAAGACGGCGTACGTCCCATAACGCCAGAAGCGGTGGCCTCGCTGCACGCCGAGGTGAGTCACCTCATCGCCATCGTTTCCGATCTGCACGAGTTGGCCCGTGCAGAGGCGGACGGCTTCACCCTGGAATTGGCGCCCGTTCTCCCCGGCCGCGTGCTGATGACGGTGCTGGAGCTTTTTGAGCACCGATTGGGGGAATCGGGAATTGCCCTCGCCTGTGAGCTATCGCCGGTGTCAAACCTGAAGGTGATGGGGGACAGCGAGCGGCTCCACCAACTCTTTACCAATCTGCTCCACAATGTGCTGCGGCACGCCATAGGGGCGGATCGACTGACCATTGTCGGGCAGCGCCTCGGGCGCCGGATGGAGCTGTGCTTCAGGGACAACGGTCCCGGTGTCCCCGAAGAGGCCCTGCCCCACCTGTTCGATCGGCTTTTCCGCGTCGATCCCTCCCGCAGCCGCACTACCGGGGGATCGGGGATCGGCCTCTCGGTCTGCCAGACTATCGTGGAAGGTCACGGCGGCACCATCTCCGCCGCCAATGCTGCCGGACCAGCCCGGGGCTTGATCATCACGGTCCGCCTGCCCATGATACCGACCCCCGCCGCCCCCTTCCCCCTGCCGCACCGGAGGCGTCAACGATGAAGGCCCAGCCCAAAATACTCGTCATCGAAGATGAACAGAAGATCGCCACCCTCCTGCGGGACTACCTCCAACGCTCCGATTACCAGGTGGATCTGCTCAACAGTGGTGAGCGCGCGGTGGAGCGGATCCGTCGGCAGCCGCCCGACCTGGTGATCCTCGACCTGATGCTGCCCGGCAAAGACGGCTTGACCATCTGCCGTGAGGTGCGGGCCTTTTCAGATCTGCCCATCCTGATCCTCACCGCCAAAGTAGACGAGGTGGATCGTCTGGTCGGTCTGGAGATGGGTGCCGATGACTACATCTGCAAACCGTTCAGTCCCCGCGAAGTGGTCGCCCGAGTAAAGGCAGTCCTACGCCGCGCGCGTCCTGCAGCGGAAACCCAACAGATCACGGCCGGCGCCTTGCTCCTGGAAGTGGCCACCCGCAGGGTCACGGTAAAGGGAGCGATCCTCCACCTGACGCCAAATGAATTCGACCTGCTCAAGGTACTCATGACCCACCCCGAGCGGGTCTTTGAACGCAGTGACCTGATCGCCTTGGTCCAGGGCTACGACTTTGAAGGATATGACCGCACCATCGACAGCCACATCAAGAACATTCGCAAAAAGATCGGCGCTCACCTGCCCGATGTCCAGGTGATCAAAACCGTCTATGGTGTTGGCTACGCCTTCTATCCGCCGGAGGCGGAGACACCCGGCAGGGAATGACGCGGGGACCTGAGCAGCTCACCAATTAGGGCTTGCCAGCGGCGGCGGATCGCGGTTATGCTTCCAATATCCGGCGATCATTTACATCCATACCGTGTCTGCCGCAGACCTCCTGAACCGCTCGAGTGGCTTCCGGGTCCGAGACGCTATCGGCGCTCTTCGACGCAACCGTTGCGACTGAAACTCACGCAATCCGTCACATCACGCTGCCATCGTTCAACATCAGCTGCCCCCCAGGCCGGATGCCCAACCCATTGCATGCCAGCATGGGGACCAGTTTCCGACCCCTCGGCCAGAGCGGTGCGCCAAACAATTTCTTCCGTCCAAGCCGATCTGCTGGCCCATCTCCCCTCCAGCGGCATATCGATTGCTGCTGCGGGAAAACATCCAAAAGTAGAAGGAGGCGGCCCATGCAAAAACCGATTGTCAACTACGAAACCCTACTGAAGATCACCAAAGCGATCTCCGTTCTGCGCGATCCCGACGAGATCGTTCTGGTGACCGTGGAAGGTGTTTCCTCCAGCCTGCAGGTCAAGGGGTGCGCCCTCTTCCTGCTCAACCCCAAGCACGACAAGCTGGAGTTGGCCGGCAGCTATGGACTTAGCGAAGAATACCTCAACAAGGGGCCTGTCAACGCGCTGCGCTCTCTGCCCGGCGCCCTCAAAGATCGTCAGCCGGTGGCCATCTACGACGTGACGGACGATCCCCGCATCCAATACCCCCAGGCGGCGGTCAAGGAGGGCATCGCCAGCATTCTGTCGGTGCCCATCTCAACAGCCAGAAAGCTCATCGGCTGTATGCGCGTCTACACCGCCGACCCCTGGGAATTCACCCTCAATGATGTCAATTTTGTCCAATCGGTGGCGCAGCTGGTCGGTATGGCCTTGGAGCTGTGCCGCGTCAACCGGGGGCTCAAAGAGAGCATCGACATCCTAAAGACCATGCGCGATCCCAGCCTGCTCAAATCAAAGCGACGAACACCCTACGAGGGGGTTCCCAAGAGCTTTTCCCCCGATGCGATACCCGAGGCCGGCTCCTAGCCACTACCATTCGGCCAAGCCACCTCACCAGAGACCCGTCTGTGCCGCTCAGCGGCCATCGGACGGGTCTCCATCTTTTGCAGCGCCAAGCGCCTCTGCGTGGCGGGCTGGGGAGATCTGTGCTATACTGCCGCGATCATGCGGCCAGAAGAGACCGCTTCAAGCATAGACGGCCATCGAGCCCAAGAGGATGCGATGTCAACAGCCAGCGTCACCGCTGTCTCCATCAGTCAACGCAAGGGCGAAAAGAAGCTCAATCTCCCATCCGGCGAACTGCGGGCGGGCCATGGGCTGGTGGGCGATGCCCATGCCGGCGATTGGCATCGCCAAATCAGTTTGCTGGCCGAAGAGAGCATCGCCCGCATCCGCGCCAAGGGGCTGTCGGTCAACGCTGGAGATTTCGCCGAGAATCTCACCACCAAGGGCATCGAGCTGTGGCGTCTGCCGGTGGGCACCCGGTTACGGGTGGGATCGGCGGTTCGACTCGAGGTCACCCAAATCGGCAAAACCTGTCACCAGCGATGCGCGATCTTTCATCAAGTGGGAGATTGCGTCATGCCGCGGGAGGGGATTTTCGCCAGAGTGCTGACCGGCGGGACTGTCCTTCCAGGGGATCCCGTGGCCATCGAGCGGTCAGACGATGGCGAGCCGACGGCACCGGCGCACACCGGGTGAATGCTGCTGTCGTGGCGCCGGATCTGATTGCGGTGCGGTTAGCGCGGGGCAAAAAGGCCGCTGATAATCAGCGGCAGCCCTGCTGCATCCGCCCCCCCGCCTCACAGAAGAGCGACCCTATCTGGCCGGCCGGGCACACCTTCAGCGGGCGCTCGCCAGAACGCCCTTGCCCATCCCGGCCACCCGAGACCGCGGGCACGCGGTGAAATGGGATCCGGGATTGGGCCGATGTGATCAGCCCCCACCGATAAGCTCACCCAGCCAGCGGACCACCTGGCCGTCGCCACTTTGCAGATAGAGGCCGAACTGTGCCGTCAGGCGCAGGGCCAGGGCGAACTGCGCCAGAACGAAGCCACCGGCCATGAACTGCCCGACGCCGAATATCCCCACGCCAAATTGGGCCAAGGTGAAGACGCCGATGGCAAACTGGCCAATGGCAAATACGCCGCGGGCCGGGACCGGCACGCGATTGGGCCTGTATTTGAAGGAGATGTGGAGGAGCGGCCAGCCCAGAACGGTGACCCCTGAGCGATACTCGAAGCCCCAGCCGTCCCAGTGGGGCCTGGCGGGATAGGGTGCCCCGCAGTTGGGGCATTGGAGAGCTTGATGGCTGATCTGGTGGCGGCATTCGCGGCAGGGGGTCATGGCGCCCTTGATACCAGCCGATCCGCTCAGGGTCAACCAACCGCCACCGCAACCTGCTCCCGTCATCCGCCTCTGTTCGGTGCAGCGGGAAGTGTCGCCGGCGGAGCGCCCCTGCCGACCCGTCCCAGATGCCATCTGCCGAACCGTGTCGCTGGGACAGGGGCGGCCCTCCCAAGGACAAGCACTGGCCGCACCCACCGCCGATCGCCCGTCAGGACCCCTCGCTGACCGCTGAACGGTGCGCCGGGTGTTTTCTCAAACAGATCAATTGGGTCGTTTGCCAGCCCCTTCGGGTGTAGAAATCGCGGCCGGCCCGATTGCTGCGGTCGGCCAGCAGTTGAAGCCGCGTCAAGCCGTGGCGGCGGGCCCAATCCTCGAGGGCCGCCATTAGATCTCGACCGATCCCTTGGCCCCGATGGAATTCCGCCACCACGACATCCTCCACAAGGCCCACCGGCCCCCCTTCGGCTGTGGAGAGCAGGGTCTGGATGGACGCCATGGCCACCACCTCACCGGCCCTTTCCGCCACCATGAGGCAGCGGTGCTTGCCGCACCCATCCAGGAACAAGGCCAGACCGCGTCGCTGCCGCGCTGGATCGGGGGTGAAGTCGACCTCGAGGCTGAATAGTGCCTGGAGCAGATTCACCAGCGCGTCCAAATCACCGTGTCGGGCCCTTCGAATGATGATGTTTCCCCGGTTCATGTGCCGCTCAGTCCCCCTTTCGGTCCCTGCAGGCGCCACCAATGGCGGCTTCGGTTCGGTAGATATAGCCGCCGTCAACCTCGCCCCGCATCAGATAGCCCAACACCTGGCAAACCGATTCACAATAGCGGGAGCGTGGGGGTCAGGGTTTCCATCAGCTGGAATTCGATCAGGGCCATACGGGCAAATTGACCGGCGGGTGCGGTCGCCGAAGTGCCGATTGCGATGCGGCCCACCCGCTCGGCCGTCAAGTCTGAGAGCGTTTTGAAGCCGGCCGGATTGAGTTCCGGAACATCAGGACGAGGCGATTGCGAGCAAAGCTGGTGACGGCCGCTGGGGCGACGAAACCGGCAGATACGGCTGCCGGCATCCAATTGAGGTCGGCCACGGCATAACCATCGACGGGGCCACCCTGCCAGGTGAACATGCGATTCACGCCGAAGGCCTCCTAGAGCCATCTGCCAAGGGGCGCCCGCCGACCGATAAGGACCAACAGATAAAAGCCGGGTGCTTCATCGGATCGCTCCTTATGGCAGCGGCGATTCTCTGCCCAGCGCCGGTCTCTAAGCCTGCGGCGGAATCTGCTGCCCGGCAAATCGGGTCAGCGCGGCTGCAGTATCCAGAATCAACGCGACCTGTTCATCCCTCGGCGGCGGTTTAGGGGCCGCCGATAGAGCGCACAAATCTTCCATGATCTCCAACCGACAGATCCGTCGTGCCAGGTCGTTGTCCAACGGCGCCACCTCCGCCAGTGCCGCCACCAATCCCGATAGGGTATGGTCAGTGGGCATCCGTCGATGATACTGGCAGATGCCGGCCATGATATGCTCGATCCCCATGGCGGCCAGTTGAAAGACCAATTGACCGTTAAATACGGCCGAGCGACGGCGGCCGTTGCGGGCGGTTCGCAGGTATGCGCGCCCCTTGTTGAGGTGATCTTCCCATCCCGACATCACTGCGGTTTCCATCTATCGGCTCCCGACCGGTATCGTTCGCTGTGAAATGCCCGGACAGCCGCTGGGAAACGATTGCCCCATGCGGCTGCTGATCTGCCGTATCAATCGGGCGGTCGCACCCCACCGGTGAGCGGCAGGGGGATGTTCTGCTTCAACCGATCCGCCGCTCCGCCACCACTTCGTCCTCTTCCAATGCATCCAGGATCTCGTCAACGCTGTCTTCGCTCTCCACGTTGCCGTACCATAGCCCTTTGGGTTGGATCACCATGACGGGGCCGTGGTCGCACGCCTTCATGCACCCCGTGCTGGTGATCTGGGCATCCAACCCGCGGTCGAGGATCTCGTTCTCGATGTACGGCAGTAGATTGACCGAGCCTTTTCTATGGCAGACCCCTTTGGGATCGCCGTCGGCTCGGAAGCTGGCACAGACAAAGATGTGGTGTTCCGGTGTTTCCATGGTGCAGGTCTCCTTGTTTGTATCGTTTGCATCAAATGATGCCGTCCGTTGGTCCCGTTCTGATCTGTCCTGACCGGGCGCCCAAGTCCATATTGAACGCGCCGATGATCTGCCGCCTCTGGACGGAGACGAGGGGGCCGTCCGGTCGCGCCGAGCGGGACTAGCCGCAGCCCAGGCCATTGCCCCCGCAAGCGGCCCCACAGGCCGACAATTCCCGCTTCGCCAGGTGGCGTATGCTCTCGCCGGTGAAAACGGCCCCGACGGCATCCTCGATGAGGCCCTCGATCTCGAGCACCTCGATACCGGCGGCGGAAAGGAGGTTGCGGGGCTTGGTACCCACACCGTTTACCAGGAGGGTGCTGCAGTCGGACAGAAGTTCCGCCAGCGCTTCCCAGCGTCGATCCCCGCCGCCCCTGGGCGGGGTGGCGCGAGATTCGAGAAGCTGCAAGCGCCCCTCTTTCTCGCCATACACAAGGAGCTCGCCGGCTTCGCCCAGGTGTTGGTTGACCAACACGCCTTCCATGCTGGCCACGGCCACACAGGGCCGCGGGGACACCCGACCGGTCCGGGGTCTGCTCACCTCCAGCCGCCGGCAGGCGTTCAACGTCTGGGTCAGCACCGCGTCCGGCTCCTCCCCCAGGCGCCCGACGGCGTCGGCCCGACAGCGCGTGCAATGGCGCATCTGCTTGACGTGGGGGGCCGCGGCCGCCCGGATTCTCTCCACCGTGTTTTTGTCGGGCTCCGTCAGGTGTTCGAAGGCGGATCCGGCATTGGGGTAGTAGGGCATGGCATTGAAGAGATCCACCGCCAGAGAGCCCATCCGTTTGGCGATGTCGGTGATATGGGCCTCGTTTATGCCGGGGAGGATAATGCTGTTGACCTTGACCATCATCTCCTGCTGCTTGAGGGCCGCAATGGCAGCCAATTGCCGCTCCAGCAGTATTTCGGCGCCCTCCCTGGCGCGCACCACCCGCTTGCCGACGCGCATCCAGGCGTAAACCTGCGCCCCGATGGCGGGGTCGACGGCGTTGACCGTAATGGTGACATGGCTGACGTTGAGATCCTTGAGCGCATCCACATGGGGAAGTAGTTCAAGGCCGTTCGTGGCGATGCAGAGAAGGGTCTCGGGAAACCGGGCCCGCACTCGGGAGAGGGTTTCCAGCGTCTCCTTGGGGTTGGCAAAGGGGTCGCCGGGACCGGCGATACCGACCACCGAGATGTTGCCCTTGCGGGCGAAGACCTCCTCCAAATAGACCATGGCCTGGGCCGGCGAGAGCACGGCACTGGTCACGCCGGGGCGGGTCTCGTTGACACAGTCGAATTGGCGGTTGCAGAAGTTGCATTGAATATTGCAGCGCGGCGCGACGGGCAGATGGACCCGCCCATAGGTACTGCAGGCGCCGGGATTGAAGCAGGGATGCTGGTCGAGATTCATCTGAGTTGCCTTTCGGTGCTATCGAGACGGTTAGAAATAGGTGTAGCCGATCTCGTTTCTCTCCTGTTTGACCTGGATCAGGGTGTTGGCGATGCGGTCGAAAAGCTGCTGGGCGCCGCGATAGCCGAGGTGCAGCAGGCGGCTGCCGTCGACCCGGTCGTGGACGGGAAACCCCACCCGGATGAGGGGTTTCCCGAGCCGCCGGGACATGGTGTAGCCCTTGCTGTGTCCGATGAGGAGGTCCACCTCGCCGTCCATCTCCGCCAGTTTCTTTTCGATGGTGACGAAATCCACATCTTCCAATATCTGCATCTGATCCCGGCAGTAATCGGGCATCACCTTCCTGACCGTATCGGCGAAACGGCCCCGTCCCCCGCCGGTGGCACACAGCACGGGGAAGATGCCCAGCTCGCCGCAGAAAGCCGCCAGCCCGGCCACCAGATCCTCCTCACCGAAGATGGCCACCCGTACGCCGCTCAGGTGTTTGTGTCCGTCGACCAAGGCGTCCAGCAGGCGTCCGCGCTGGTCGGTGTACTTCTGGGGGATCGCTTTTCCGCTGACCGCTGCCAGGGTATCGAAGAGGCGATCCGACTGGCTGATGCCGATGGGCAGTCCCTGACGGTGAAGCGGAACGTCGAATTGGGTCGCCAGCCAGGTCCCGGCGGTCTCTTTTTCGGCCGCCAGGAGCAGGCCGCACTCCAGGCTGGCCACGCCGGCCCCGGCGCGGCGCAGGGCGTTCACCGGCGTGCCGCCCTCGGGAATGCGCTGATACTCGGTCCACAGGGGACCGTTGAGGGTGTCACTGTAGTCCGGCACCACAGTGGCTTCCAGGCCGAAATCGATCACGATCTCTTTTAGGTGGCGCAGATCGGCGGGCGACACCATCCCGGGGAAGAGATTCATCGCGGGCGGCCCCTCGGCCGCTTCCCTTCCCGCCAAGGTCTGAATCAGGGCGCGCACCGCCCCGTGAAAGCCCTCCATATGGGTGCCCTGGTAGCTGGGGGTGGCGACATGCACCAGGGCCGGCAGCTGCTCGTCGCGACAGGCGTTCTGAAAGGCAGCTTTATAGGCTTGGATGAACATCGGCACGTCGTCCCCGATGGTCTCGGAGAGGCAAGTGGTGGCAATCCCGATCAGCTCGGGATGGTACTGGCGGCGGATGTTGTCTAAGGCCAGCTTGAGGTTGGCGCCCCCGCCGAAGATGGCCGTGTCCTCCCCGAAGTTGGAGCAGGCGATATCGAGCGGCTCCTTGAAGTGACTGATCATGTAGCGCCGAATATAGGTGGAGCACCCCTGTGAGCCGTGCAGGAGGGGCAGTGCGTTGGCGATTCCTTTGAACACCAGCGCGGCCCCCAATGGTGCGCAGAGATTGCAGGCGTTCTGGGTGGCCGTGTAGGGCGCTGTCTGCTTGACCGATCTCATGCGCGAAACTCCTCTTCCCTGTGCCCGGCTAGCTTTCGGGCGGGCGCGAATTGCCATACGGGACTGGTTACCGAAGCGTGCACCTCGCGGGCGAAGTGCAGCATGCCTTCGAATCCGGCCAGTGGGATTTTGCGCTCATGATTGTGGTCGCAAAAGCCGATCCCCATCTTGAAAGCGATGGGCCGTTCTTTCACGCCGCCGATAAAAAGATCGGCCCGTTTTTCGATGATGTACTTGGAGAGTTCGAGGGGATTGGCGTCGTCCAGAATGACAGTGCCCGCATTGCACATCTCCTGAAGCGTGGCATAGTCCGCTTTGCTACCCGTCTGAGAGCCCACCAGGACAACCGCCATCCCCAGATAGCGCAGGGCCTTGATGAGCGAGAAGGCCTTGAAGGCGCCCCCCACGTAGATCGCCGCCCGCTTGCCAGAGAGATCCCCCTTGAGCCGGTAGAGCTCGGGCATGATGGCGCTGACCTCACGCCGCACGATGCGGCGGGTTGTCTCCATGACGGTCGGCTGGGTGCTGAAATGCGCGGCCACGTCGTAAAGGGCCTTGGCCATGTCGTCGATGCCGAAGTAGGAAGCGCGGATATACGGGATGCCATAGGTCTCCTTCATCATATCGGCCATGAAGGTGAGCGCCCCGGAACACTGCACCACGTTGAGGGAAGCCCCATGGCTGCGGGCCACATCGTCCACGCGGCCGTCTCCGGTCATGATGGAGACCACCTGGATGCCCATCTCCTCGTAATACTTCCGAATCATCCAGGCTTCCCCGCCGATGTTGAACTCCCCCAGGATGTTGATGCTGAGGGGCGATATGCCTTCCGTGCTGCCCGTTCCCACCAGACGGAAAAGGGCGTCGCAGGCCGCCTTGTAGCCATCTTTCTTGGTGCCCTTGAACCCCTCTGAATGGACCGGCAGAACGGGAATTCCTTTGTCCTGGGCGAGCTTGCGGCAGACGGCGGCCACGTCGTCCCCGATGATGCCCACGATACAGGTCGAGTAGACGAAGGCGGCCTTGGGACGGTAGGCATCGATGAGTTCGTCCAGTGCGGCGGCCAGCTTTTTCTCACCGCCGAAGATGACATCCTTCTCGCGCAGATCGGTGGAAAAGCTGAGGCGATGCAGTTGCGGACCGGAACTGAGGGCGCCGCGGATGTCCCATGTGTAGGCCGCACAGCCAATGGGCCCGTGAATCAGGTGCAGGGCGTCGGCAATGGGATAGAGCACCACCCGGGAGCCGCAAAATACGCAGGCCCGCTGACTTACCGATCCCGCCAGACTGTGTTTGCCGCAGGTGATGTCAAAGGGTTCGGCGCCCTTTTGATGGATCTGGGCCTTGCGGGCCTCGAGGATGGGGATGGCGGACATGTTGGGTTTCCTTTCGAAGGGGATTGTTGCGCCGTTGTGTGGCGCCGACACCGCACCGGTTGCACACGCTACATCACCAGTTCCATCGTGATGTCATCCGCGTCGCGATCCTTGCGGTCCAGGATGGCGTCGAGAATTTTTTCCATCAGACGCAAGGCCCCGCGGTAGCCCATGGTGGAGAAGTAGCTGTGGCCCATGCGGTCGTATATGGGAAAACCATAGCGGACCAGGGGGATATCCTCATCCTTGGCAATGTACTTGGCGTAGGTGTTGCCGATGATCAGATCGACCGGATTGTTCTTGAGCCACTGGTGGAAAAGCAGCATGTCGCCGGGGACCCTGATGTTGACCGCGTCGGGAACCCGCGCCACCGCATCTCGAAGCGACTTCTCATATTTCTTCCCGGATGGGCTGCCGGTGATGATGTGGACGGGCCGCATATCCAGGCCCACCAGGAAACGGGTCAGGGCCAATACCTGGTCCGGATCGCCGACGATGGCCACCCGTTTGCCGTAGAGATACTGATGCCAATCGGAGATGGTGTCCACCAGCTGGCCGCGCTCCAGGTTGATGGCGTCGGGAACGCTCACACCGGCCGTCTGCCGAAGGGTATCCACGAATGCGTCGGTCGCCGTGAGGCCGATGGGCAGATCGAGGATCTGGCAGGGCACCTTGCACTTGGCGTCCAGTGCCCGGGCGGCGGGCATGGAGGCGATGCGGCCCAATGCCACGGTGCCGGCGCTGCTACCGCACTTCTGAAGCTCGTTGATGGTCACCCCGCCTTCTGGGAACATTTTGTACTTCCCTGTGAGGGGACCGTTGAGCACTTTGGCCGTGTCGGGAAACATGATGGTGGTGATCCCCATCACCGTCGCGAGGCGCCGGATCTCGGCCATGTCGGCCGGCTCCACGTAGCCGGGAATCAGGTTGATGGTCTTGGACTTGAGCCCATTGGCCTCGGCGAAATACTCCACCATCGCCTTGGTCATGTTGGCGAAGCCGGTGACATGCGAGCCGACATAGCTGGGTGTATTGGCGTGGAAAACGTACTTGCCTTCCGGCACCTTGCCGTCGGCCTTGGCCTTGGCGACGATCTGCGGCACGTCGTCGCCGATCGTCTCCGACAGGCAGGTGGTGTGGACGGCGATCACTTCTGGATTGTAGACCGTGAAGATATTGTCGATGGCCTGGACCAGGTTGGCCTGCCCGCCGAAAACCGAAGCGCCCTCGGTGAAAGCGCTGGTGGCCGCCACCACCGGCTCCTTAAAATGGCGCGTCAAAGCGCTGCGGTGGTAGGCGTAGCAGCCCTGGGACCCGTGGCTGTGGGGCAGGCAGCCGTGGACGCCCAGCGCGGCGTACATGGCCCCGATGGGCTGGCAGGTCTTGGCCGGGTTGACGGTCAACGCGCTGCGTTCTTTGATCTCGGTGGGGGTGTGTCTGAGTAACATGGGGTCTATCTCCAATTGTGTTTAGCTGAAACCGTTGGGCTGACGATCCACGCTGTGAGCGCCCTGGCGGTGGGGAACATGCCACCGCCGGTGGTCGCACCTCACTCCCAGGCGTAGGTGGCCGACAGTTCCGGAGAGGCTTCCCAAGGGGCCTGCATATACTCCCAGACCCGGCTGTTGACCATTCGGTCGATCTCCTTGTAGAAGTTGATGGCGCCCTTGAAGCCTGCGTAGGGGCCGCCGTAGTCGTAACTGTGCAATTGCTTCAGAGGGATACCGTGCTTTTGGACGGCGTACTTCTCCTTGATGCCGGCGCAGAAGAGGTCGGGTTTGAAGATGCGGATCAGTTCGTCGGTCTCGTACTGACTCAGGTCGTCGATGACCATGCTGCCGTCCGGCATCTCGGGCATCATGCCCTCGTAATCGCTGAAGCCCAGCCCTTCGGCCTCGAGGGTCTTCCGCTTGGCCTCATCGATGCGCGGGTGAAAGCGCTCCGGGTCCGGTTGGATCTCCAGCTCTTCAATATTGCGGCTATCGGCGTCCACCTTGATATCGGGCAGAACGCGCCGCCCCTCGTAATCGTCGCGATGGCCGAACTCATATCCGGCCGAGAGGGTTTTGATGCCCAGCTCGCCAAACAGCTCCTGGTAGTGGTGGGCCCGGGATCCGCCCACGAACAGCATGGCACGTTTGCCCACGGTACGGGGGCGTATCTCCTCACAGGCGGCGGTGACGGCGGGCAGTTCGTCGGCAATGACGGCTTCCACCTGGGCGGTGAGCTCTTCTTCGTCGAAGTACTGGGCGATTTTGCGCAGCGATTTGGCGGTGGCGGCGGCCCCAATGAAGTTGACCTTTATCCAGGGCACCCCGTACTTGGTCTCCATCATTTCGGCCACATAGTTGATGGATCGGTGGCACATGATAAGGTTGAGATCGGCGGTGTGGGAGTTGGCGAAGGCGTCGATGCTGGAGTTGCCGCTGTAGGAGGAGACCAGCGTGATGCCGCAGCGCTCGAAAAGCCGCTCGATCTCGAACGCGTCACCACCGATATTATACTCCCCCAGGAGATTGATGCGGTACTTGCCCGCCGTGATGGTGTCGTCCAGACCGACCACATGGGTAAAAATGCCGTTGTTGGCGATGTGATGACCGGCACTCTGGCTGACGCCCTTGTACCCCTCACAGGAGAAACCGAAAACATTGATCCCCAGCTTGGCTTTCATTTCACGGCAAACGGCGTGGACATCGTCGCCGATAAGGCCCACCGGGCAGGTAGAAAACACGGCGATCGCCTTGGGCTTGAAGTTGTCGTAGGCCTCCTGAATGGCCTGCTTGAGTTTCTTCTCGCCGCCGAAGATAATCTCCTCATCCTGCATGTCCGTGGAGAAGCAGTAGGTCATGAAGTTGTGCCCATCGGAAGCTTGACCGTTCGCGGCTTTATCCGGATCGGTCTGGTTGCGGCGCGTCAGCCAGCTGTAATAGCCACAGCCGATGGGGCCGTGGGTGATGTTGATGATGTCACGGGTGGGTCCCAGGACAACGCCCTTGCAGCCGGCATAACAGCAGCCGCGCTGGCCGATGAGCCCAGGTACGGTGCGTACGTTGGAGCTGATCACCGGAACCTTGCCGTCTCGGTCGACCTTGTTGACGACGATCTGTTTGGCACGCTTGCGGGCCACCTTGGGGGGATACTTCGCCAGTAGACGGGCTTTTATCTTCTCTGGATCGTGGTTTTCCAGTTTGATCGACTCGGTCGCTAGCTTGCTTGTGGCCTTGGCCATGGAAGTCTCTCCTATGTAACTGCGGATGGTAATGGTGGCATCTTCGGAAAGGCGTCGGTTCGCATTAACCGTCGTCCAGGGTATCCTCTCCCCGCTCCCCGGTGCGGATTCGAATCGAATCATGACAGGGCAACACATAGATCACGCCGTCTCCCGATTTGCCCGTCTGATTGGCGGCAATAATGGTCTGCACGGCCTTATCGACGAGGTCGTCCTTGACGATCATCAAGAGGGCCCGTTTGGGGATGAGCCGCTGGCTCTGGCCGAGTTGCGCGATGGCCTCTTCGAACCCGTGTTCGGCACCCTCCAGGAGTTGCAGGTCGACGATCCCCTTGCCCCTTCCCAGGGCGTTTCTGGCGGTAACGGATCCGAGGCCCGCATCGGCCAAGGCCTGTTTGGTCTTGTTCATCATATTCATGCGCACAACGGCGAATACCTCTTTCATATGGCCACCTCTTCCGTCGTTCCATCGGCCATTTCCCGGATACCGGAGCTGATGGTGTAAGCTTCCTCAACTGGGATGACGAAGATCTTGCCATCGCCGAAGGCACCCTTGTCGCCGGTGCGGGCCGCTTTGATGATGGTGTTGATGGCAAACTCCTTGTCGGCGTCCTTGACCACGGTGAGCAGCATCTCCTTGGGAATTTCGTCGTAGGTGATCTCGCCGATCTTGATGCCGCGCTGTTTTCCCCGCCCCACGACCGACATCTTGGTCACGCCCGGAAATCCAGCTTCCATGAGGGCCGACAATACGTTATCGACTTTTTCGGGCCGGACGATGGATCGGATCATTATCATTCTGCAGCTCCTTGTCTTTTACGTCTGTTGATGGATAGTACCTTCGTTGAACCTGCACCGGTGCGATCTTTGCGCCGCCGGTATCAGGCCGCAATACCGTATTCGATCAGGAGGCTTTCCAACTCTTCGATGGGCAGGGGCGTTGGGATGACCTTCAGCTGATTGGCGTCGATCTTCTTGGCCAAGGTGCGGTATTCATCCGCCTGAGAGTGGTCGCTGTCGTATTCGATGACGGTCTTTCGGTTGATCTCCGCCCGCTGGACCATGTTGTCCCTCGGTACGAAATGGATCATTTGGGTGCCCAACCGGTCGGCCAGCGCCTGGATCATCTCCATCTCGTTGTCCACCTTGCGGCTGTTGCAGATCAGCCCGCCCAGCCGCACACCCCCCGCCTCGGCGAACTTGACGATTCCCTTGCAGATGTTGTTGGCCGCGTACATGGCCATCATTTCGCCGGACACAACGATATAGATCTCCTGCGCCTTGCCTTCGCGAATGGGCATGGCGAACCCGCCGCAGACCACGTCTCCGAGGACATCATAGAAGACATAGTCCAGATCTTCGCTGTTGGCGTATGCGCCGAGCTGTTCCAGCAAATTGATGGAGGTGATGATGCCCCGGCCGGCGCAGCCGACACCCGGTTCAGGACCGCCGGACTCGGTGCACATCGTCCCGCCGAAGCCTGATTTGCGAACATCCTCCAGCTCCACGTCCTCGCCCTCCTCGCGAAGGGTATCCAATACGGTGCGCTGCGCCAGTCCCCCCAAGAGCAGACGGGTCGAGTCCGCCTTTGGATCGCAGCCGACCACCATGACCTTCTTCCCCATCTCCGCCAAACCCGCCACGGTATTCTGGGTAGTGGTGGATTTGCCGATGCCGCCCTTGCCGTAAATTGCTACTTTTCTCATGGGTTCATCCTTCTTTTACTTCTGAATAAGTGAGGTTGCGAGAAGACCATAGATGTTGTCTCTTCCAGGAGCAACGCGCATGCCAATCAGAAGAAAAAAGCAAATTGACCCGACAACCTCTCTAAATGCTTTACGTTTCTTGACTCGCAGGACCGCGTCGAAAATCAGGCGCCGACAGCGGTAGCGACACTATCGTGGGGTGTAGGCTACCAAAGTGTTGGATGGTGGCGACAGCCGGTGGGAGCAGTGGCGGGATCTGATGCGCCGCGGTTAGATGCAGGTGCGCAGCGCCATATCCGATCGTCTTCTACCCATGGGACGATCTACTGATGGGGTGCGCCGAGACGGTTGGCAAGGGGCGCGGCATACCAGACGGGGCGCCGTACCGCCTTCACCCGTAGCCGCTGAACCCTGGGTAGTCGGATAGGACCATGTTCGCGGAAGTGTCTCCGGGTGACCGACCCCGGGGAACGGCGCCGCCGGGCTAGCCCGAACGGTCGATAGACGATGCGGCGGAACGGCTGGTGTGCCTGCGGTTGCGGCGAACCGTCTCCTCGAGACCATACTTCTTCACGCGATAGCCCATCTGACGGGCGGTCAGGCCGATTTGGCGGGCCGCCCGGTGCTGAACCCAGCCGTTGCGGGCCAGTGCGCTGAGGATGGTGTCGCGCTCGATCTCGGTCAGGTGGCTGCTGCCCCGGTCATGGTCTGCGGTCCGCGTCGGTGCCGTCCTCGGCGCAGCGAACAGGTGCGGCGGCAGCATCGTTGGCTGCACCACGGCGCCATCGACCATAATCGCCACCCGCTCAATGACATTCTCCAGTTCGCGCACGTTGCCGGGCCATGCGTAGCGGGTCAGCGCCTCGAGGGCCGCCGGGGAGAAGGAGAACGGGTGTCCATATTCGCGCGTGATGCGTTTGACGAAGTAGTCCACCAGGAGCGGGATGTCGGCCAACCGGTGCCGCAGGGGCGGAATCTGCACCGGGAAGACATTGAGACGATAAAATAGGTCCGCCCGAAAACGGCCCTCCTCGACCGCCTGGTTCAAGTCGACATTGGTGGCGGCAATGATGCGCGCATCCACGAGACGCACCCGGGTGCTGCCCAGTCGCTGCACCTCGCGCTCCTGGATGAACTGCAGCAGCTTGCTTTGGACCCCGAGGGGCAGCTCGCCAATTTCGTCCAGGAAGATGGTGCCCGTATGGGCCCCTTCGAGTCGACCCTGCTTGGGTTCGTTGGCACCGGTGAAGGCGCCCTTTTCATACCCGAAAAGCTCCGCTTCGATGAGGTTGGCCGCCAGGGAGGCGCAGTTGACCTTCACGAAGGGATGGCGGCAGCGGTCGCTCATCTCATGGATGATGCGGGCAGTGAGCGTTTTGCCGGTTCCCGACTCGCCCAGCAGTAGCACCGAAGCTTTGGAGGGCGCTACGCGATGGATCATGCGGTTCAGCTCCTGCATGGCCGGGCTGACGCCGACCGCAAAAAAGTGATTGTACTTCTCGGAGATCTCGGCCCGCAAATGACGGTTTTCGGCCACGAGGGAGGCCTCTCGCTGCCGAACGCGACGGTTGAGCAGCACGAACTGTGCGATGAGGGCGGCGACGATACTCAAAAAGCGGATGTCCTCGGTCAAGGAGACCTCTTTGCCGAACAGACGGTCGACGGTAAGGACGCCGACGGGCGCATCGTTCAGCATTATGGGGACCCCCACGAAGGCTTGATCCTCCTTCTTGAGATTGCGGGCCCGGGTGCGGTTGAGAAAGAGGGGTTCCTTGCCAATGTCCGCCACGGCGAAGGGTTGCCCGCTCCTGAAGATGGTGCCCGTAATCCCCTCACCAGGTTGATAGGTCCCCCTGGCGATCTCCTCGGGGGTGAGTCCATGAGAGGCGCAAATCTGCAGCAGTTCGCCGCCCGGCTCACGCAGGGTGATGGTACCCCGCTCCATGGAGAGCGTGTTGGAAAGGATCTCGAGGATGGTATCCAGTGCTTCGTGCAGCTGCAGCGCCTGTCCGACGATGGCGCTGATCTCATGGAGCACCTGAATCTCCTGCTGGTAGAGGAATTGATCAGTGGTCATATCCAGGTGTTAATCAAGAACTTTGCCAACCTGGATACGCCCCGTTAAAAATAAATTACGTCACCTTTTCAACAGGTTAAACTGATATATGGCTTCACCACAGATATTTTTTTATTACATTTTCGAAAGCTGTAAGACGATTTATTGCATTAATGTGCGTACTTGCAGGCCCTTGCGGAAGAGGGCGGGTGCTGGGGCTTAACTTTCGCGCTTCAAGACCGATACAGGGGGCATCATCCACCCATTGGGGAAGCCGCCCCTCGCACCAGCGTACCCGATCCATCGAAAGGCGGCGCCCATCATGGGAATCCCCTGATGCGGCGTCGGATCTGGGAGCGGTGGCCCATCTTTCGAGGCGGGCTTCCGTCCGGAATTTGGGTTTGCGGTTGCGGTGAGTCCCCATTTTGTGAAAGGCCGTTCCAGATGCGATTGAAAGCCAAGCTGACCCTCGGTGTTGTCGCCATTGCCATCTTCATCATGCTCAGTACCATCACCGTCGTCTACCTCGTCCTCAACCAGCAGAACCGCCAGAGCGTGAACGCGGGACTGACCAAGTCGCTCAATATCGCCCGCGACGACCTGGTCAAACGCCAGGCCAAGATCATCAAGGACAGCTATCAGATGGTCACGGCCAACAAGATCGACACGAGCGTCGGCTTCCTGACCGAATACAGCAACATGGGGATGTCCACCCTGCGCGGTTCCTATGTCGAGATCGCCAGTGCCCTCAAGCAGCAGCTGGTGGCCGGCGACCTCTGGCAATCGGCGGTCTATGCCGTCGACGGGCAGCTCATGGCCTATGTGCGCGACATTGGCGGTCAGCGGGTCAGCGCCGGCTTTTTGCATATCGACAAGGAGAAAGCCCAGACAACCTTTTACGATGCCGAGGCGGGAGCGGACGAACCCCTCTCCGACGTGGAGTGGTCCGAATCGGGCCAGGCGCGTCTCACCGATATCGCCGCACGATTGAGCGGATCGCTGTCCACCGCGCCCACCGCCGTCATGGGCCACCAGGACGAGACCCTCCACATCCGCTGTACCACCCCCCTGATGGGCAGCCGCTACAATAAGGAGACCGATGGGATGGAGAATATCCTCGTGGGGGTGGTGGTGTCCCATCAACGCCTGGACGCCGAATTCGTCCAGGAGCTGGCCGCGCTGACCGGCAGCGAAATCAACCTCTATCTGGCCAATGGCGCTCTGGCGGCCGGCAGTATGGCCGCCTACGGCAACCTCCAGATGGACACAGCGGCCCAGCCCGCCGCTGCCAACGAACTGGTCGGCCAATCACCGCTCTTCGCCAGCGTTCAGGTCGATGAAGCGGGTTATTATCAGGCCACTTTGACCCTCTCTGGTGCCGGCCAACCGGCGGGCTGGCTGGCAGCCTTGGCACCGGAAGCCGTTGTCACGGGCAATACCCACCAGATGATCGGCCTGCTCGGCGTGGTCTATTTGGTCTGCCTGGTTATCGTCCTGCCCATCGCCACCCTCTTCGCCGGCGCCTTTGCCAAAGCCGCCAACATCGTCGTGGCGGGACTGAAGGATATCGCCGAGGGCGAGGGAGACCTGACCATGCGCCTCTCCCTGAATAATCGGGATGAGATGGGAGATTTGGCCAGGTGGTTTAACATCTTCATTGAGAAGCTGCATAAACTGGTGACCGACATTGCGGCCAATGCCGGCCACCTGACAACGCGCTCCAGCGAACTGACCGACCTGTCCACCCAGATGGACAGAGGGGCGCGAGTGGTGTCAGACCAAAGCCAGACGGTGGCGAAGGCCTCTGACGAGATGCGGGCCAACATCACCGCCATCGCCGGCGCCATGGAGCAGTCCAGCGTCAACCTCAGCACGGTCGCCGCCGCGGCCGAGGAGATGACGGCCACCATCGGCGATATTGCCCGTAACGCGGCCAATGCCAACGATGTGACTCAGAAGGCGGTGGATCAGGTCCGCAACAGCACCCAGCGGGTCAACGAACTGGGCGACGCCGCCCTGCGCATCGGCAAGGTGACCGAGACCATTACGGAGATATCGGAACAAACCAACCTGCTGGCCCTCAACGCCACCATCGAGGCCGCCCGCGCCGGTGACGCCGGCAAGGGATTCGCCGTGGTCGCCAACGAGATAAAGGAATTGGCCAGACAGACCGCAGCGGCCACCACCGAGATCAAGGGACAGATTGACGGAATCCAGGCCACGAGTCAGGGAACGATCCGCGACATCGAAGGGATCACCCAGGTGATCGACGAGGTGAACGCCATCGTTTCCACCATCGCCTCGGCGGTAGAGGAGCAATCGGCGACGACGTCCGAGATTGCCGGTAACGTGGCCCAGGCGTCCCAGGGCATTGAGGAGGTCAATGCGATGGCCACTCAGAGCACCACAGTGGTGGCCCAGGTGACCGATAGCTTGGGTGAAGTGGACCACACCACCTCCAACATGTCCGGACGCTCACGCGAGGTCCGCAGCGGTACGGAAGGGCTCTCGCGCATGGCGGAACAGCTCAACGCCCTGGTGGGGCGCTTCCAGATTTAGGCCAAGGGCAGCGCCTTCAGCGCACTGCCGTGGCCTTGGGGCGGTGGCCGAAGATGGCCTCCAGGCGAAAGAGGATACCGGGAGTGGCGACAAATTCGTCGGGTTCCGGAAAGGTGAGCTGGGGCGCGATTTCAAAAAAGAGCCAGGGTCGCCAGAAACTCTGACGGTAGCGAATTTTGAAGAGGATCTCATCCAGTTGATCCTCGGTGCAGACGTTGAAGGCGTTGACCCACTCGTAGCGCAGGGCCGCGCGCGGGCTGAGCGTCTGGAAAATGGCTTGAATCAGGTTGTAGCGGTAACCACTGACCTCCTCGGCCCAGATGCCCTCCAGGGAACTGCGCCAGAGCAGGCGTGGCCGCAGCAGAACATCCATATCGATGCGGGTGGATTCTCGCCAGCCGTCGTCGGTGAACCAGACCACGCGCTCCTGGAATCGAAAAGCGGTCGCACCATCCCCAAGATCGAAGAGCCGTCGGTAACGCGCCTCGGGAAATCCCACCAGGTTTCCATCGCGAATCCGCACCCCAGCGGTGAAGCTTAGATTGCGCTTGATGTCGTCCAGTACGAAATAGCGCAGCGACGCCGTGACGCCGTCGGCCTCGTCGGTCACGGCCAATTGGGGATCTGGGGCCTCGTCAATGGCCTCCCCCAACACCTTGTCGTCATCGTCCGGATCGCCGGCCATCACCAGGTGCAGGCGATTCTGAAAGCCGGGCAATATCAGCTTGAGTCCGGTACCCGACGACAGACGCGCCCGCTCCTCCCGCTCCACGAAGAGCCCCAGATTGATCCGAAAAGTGGTGCGGTTCTCCTCGATCTCCGTCTGGGGGTTATAGAAGAAGGCATCGATGGTCTCAGCCGCCTTGAGCACCCCCCGCGAAATGCGATCATGAAGACGATCGGCCAACTGGGGAGTAGGGGCAGCGGGCGGCGGTGCGCTGGCCGCTTGAGCCGCGGTCACGCCCACCAGCATCCAGGCCAGGGCGCCTACCAGATATGGTGTGAGGTGATGCCGGCGCATACCAATTACACCCTTCCCTCTCCGCAGGTCACGTCGACAGCCAGCACCGGTCGATGGTCATTGTAGGTGTTGGCCCTGCTGCGGCTCGAAGTGGCAGGTGAAGTGGCGCAGAAAGTCCGGCTGCCAGGTGATGCGATGGGCAGGTAGCTGGTCGCGCCGCTGCCAGACCGACGCGATGACCTCGATAAGGTAGTCGAAGTGACTCTGGGTATAGACGCGCCTGGGAATGGCCAGCCGTACCAGTTCCAGCGGCGAGGGGTGCTCCCTGCCGTCTGCATCCCGCCGCGCGAACATGACGCTGCCCAGCTCCACCGCGCGAATACCGCCTTCCAAGTAGAGCGCGTTCACGATGCCGATACCGGGGTATCCCTCGGCCGGGAGATGGCGGGCGAAGCGTTTGGCATCCAGAAAGACGGCGTGGCCACCGGGTGGTTGCACGATGGGGATGCCCATTTCGGACAGGTGGCGGCTGAGGTAGGTGATGGTGGCGTGGCGATAGACCTGATACGACTCTTCCAACGCCTCCCGAAGGCCCACGGCGATCCCCTCCAGGTCGCGGCCCGCCAATCCGCCGTAGGTGGGGAAGCCCTCCCGCAAGATGAGCAGGTTGCGAAAGCGGGTGGCCCAGTCGGCATCGCGGCAGGCGAGGAAACCGCCGATATTGGCCATACCGTCCTTTTTGCAGCTCATGGTGGCGGCGTCCGCCAAAGCGAAGAGCTCCCGAGCGATGTGCAGCAGCGATTTGTCGGCATAGTCGGGATCGCGATGCTGAATAAAAAAGGCGTTCTCGGCGAACCGGCAGGCGTCGATGACCAATGGAATCCCGTGGGCCGCCAGAACCGCCTTTACCGCCCGAACGTTGGCGATGGAAACCGGCTGCCCGCCGCCGGTGTTGTTGGTCACCGTGAGCATGCAAAAGGGTATCTTCTCCGCACCGCTTTGTTGGATACAGGCCTCCAGGGCGGCCACATCCATGTTCCCCTTGAACGGGCTTTCATCCTGGGTTGACAATCCTTCCGGGCACAGAAAATTGATCGCCCTCCCCCCGACATACTCGATATTGGCCCGCGTCGTATCAAAGTGGCTGTTGTTGGGGATGAGGTCTCCGGGTTTGACCAGTGTTTCGCACAGGATCCCCTCCGCCGCCCGCCCTTGGTGGGTGGGCAGGATGTGGTCGAATCCCGTGATGTCACGGACCGTCTGCTCAAAATGTTTCCATGAGCGGCTGCCGGCGTAACTCTCATCCCCCATCATCATGGCCGCCCATTGGGCGGTGGACATGGCGCCGGTGCCGCTGTCGGTCAGCAGATCGATGCAGCAGTCTTCAGCGTCCAGCAGAAAGACGTTGTAGTGGGCCTCCTGGAGCGCGACGGCGCGTTCCGCTCGGGTGGTCAGGCGGATCGGTTCGGTGGTTTTAATCCGAAACGGTTCGATGACGGTGCGCATGGTACGCCTCCCTCTCATTGGAGTAGCGGGCGGATTGGTTGGCCGTGGTCGCGCCGCAAGATACCAGAATTTCCCTATAATATAGGTCAAATGGGGTCAATGGGGCAATGCGCCGGTCGGCGGCGCGGTTGGCTGGGGCTGGGGCTCAGGTCGCCCGCAACGGACGCAGGGCGAGCAGCAGCCCCCAAGCGGCCAGGGCCATGACGGTGATGATCCAGAAGGTGGCACTGTAGCTGCCGTTGAGATCGAACAGCCGCCCGGCCATGAGGGGCCCCACCGCACCGCCGGTGGTACCGAAACAGACAACGATGCCGAAGAGGGCACCGTGGGAGCCGATCCCGAACCATTCGGCCACCAGGGGTGAGATGGCGGTAAAAAAACCACCGTGGGCCAGCCCGTAGATGGTGGCGAACAGGTAGAGCATCCAGAGCCGGTGGGCCACTTGCAGCCAGATTAGCCCCACCATGAGGAGGAGGAAGCAGGTGAACATCACCGCTTTGCTGCCCCGACGATCGATGGCCATACCGGCCAGAAAACGGCCCAGCATGCTCACCGCCCCGATGGTGGAGAGCACGCCGGCGGCGGCCATGGGAGAGAAGCCCAGGTCACGGGCATGGGGAACGATGTGCAGCATGACGATCATCAGGCAGAACACCAGGAAGAGATTGATCAGACAGATGGTCCACAGCTGAATCGTTTTGAGGGCCGTAGCGAATGGAACGCCGGACGCGTCCATCGAAGGTACTTGCACCGGTCCATGGGTTTGGGTGGCGGCCGGTGCCATGGCGCTGGGATCCCGCCGCAGCAATTGGGCCATGAGCATCAGGATCACTCCGCCGGCGACGCCGATGATGGCGAATCCCCAACGCCAACCGTAGGTGAGGATCAATACGCTGGCCAGCAGCGGGACGGCAAATTGGCCGGCGCCGGTGCCGACCTTGACGATGCCGGTCATGAATCCGCGCCGCTGGGCAAACCAGCGGGCAATCGTCGACAGGGCGATAACATCGATGGAGCTGAGCCCAATGCCAAAGATCAACCCGTAGAAGAGGTAGAGCTCCCACAGTGCGGAGAGGCGCGCCATGAGCACGCAGCCGAGCCCCAGGAAGAGCGCGGTAACCGTCATGAGCAGGCGTGGGCCGATGCGGTCGTTCAAGCGGCCAATGACCACGCCGAAGAGACCCATGACGAAAAAGGCCAAACTCGATGCGCCTGAGATGGCCGCCCGCGACCAGCCGAACTCCGCCATCAGGGGGTTGAAGAACACCCCGAAGGCGATATAGACACCGATTCCGATGGCCTGAATGCTGAAGCAGATGGCGGCGATGAGATAGCCGTAAGCGCGCAGTCGATGGGCAGGCATGGGCAACTTTCAGGTAAATCCGGTCAACGGAGGTGCGATGAACCGCAGCTGATGACGGACAGATATCGTCTTTCTGGGGCAAAGAAAAGACCGAATGCCGCCGAAACTGAAAAAGCCGACCCCGGCTGGAATCGGCTCTTCGGTTGGTTGACCGCGGTGGGCGATCTCAGGGTTCGATGCGGCTGCCCAGCACCTCCAGAAACTTGCGCATCCATTCGGGGTGTCCCGGCCACGCCGCGGCGGTAACGAGATGGCCGTCGACGTAGGCGTTGGACGCGCTTTCGTTCACCTCTCCCCACCTGGCACCGGCCCGTTCCACATCTGGCTTGACGGCCGGATAAGCGGTGCACAGCCGCCCCTCGAGAATTCCCGCGGCCACCAGTACCTGCTGACCGTGGCAGATGGAGGCGATCGGTTTCTGGGCGGCGTCGAAACTGCGGACGATGGTCAACACCTTCTCATCCAGACGGATATACTCCGGTGCCCTGCCGCCTGGGATCACCAAGGCATCGTAGTCGGCAGGATCCACCTCGTCGAAGCCGGCGTTGAGGGCGAAATTGTGCCCCGGCTTCTCGCTGTATGTCTGATCGCCCTCGAAATCGTGGACCGCCGTTCGGACACTCTCCCCCGCCTTCTTGCCGGGACAGACGGCGTGCACCGTATGTCCGACCATGCTGAGGATTTGAAACGGCACCATCGCTTCATAATCTTCCACATAATCGCCCACCAGCATCAAAATTTTCTTTACGGCCATAGCTGCCCTCCTTTACTTCTTGGATGGTTTATGATGGACACCGCCGCATGGATCTTTGCCAAGGCGATGGCATCCTCGGCCACCAGGGCACCAGCGAAGAGAACCTCACGCTCCGCGGCCAATCCCTTCTCTTCTCACGCAAGGTCGGCTAGGTACCCGCCCACCACAGACTAATTCAGCCGGTCGGCAAAGGCAAGTGCCGCACCGCCGCGATCGAATCTGGCTTCATGGCGCAGGGGAACGGCTTGGCGCCCGCCGGTCGCGCTGCCATGGATCGCACCGCTGCCCGGCGACCCGTTCGAGGCACGGTTTGACCTGCAACCAGAGGATATTGTATCTGCTGATAGCGGCCCGCGGGACAACCGACCGCCGCCACCGCTTCCGTTCACCCCAACCATGGGAAGATCGCCATGACCGTTCCCACAACTTCCCCCAGCGCGAGCGAACGTCTGCGCATCGATTATGCTGCCATCACCGGTCTGTTCACCCAGGCGGCCCGGGAAGGGCGCGATTTTCTCTACGAATACGAGACGTACGCCCTGCTCAAATCATCCGGGGCCGAGACACCGCCCCGAACCCACCTGCTGACGCCGGGAGCGCGGCCTTCGGAAGATGTGCTGGCCGCCATGCCGGGGGATCGGGTGGTCCTCAAAATTGTCTCCCCCACCATCGTCCACAAGACCGAGGTGGGCGGCGTCAGAGTGGTGGCCAATCGGCCGGAGAAGATCCGGTCCGCCTGGCGACGAATGCTATACGAGGTGCCCGAGGCCTACACCGCCCTTGTCGAACGCCATCCCCAGCACGCCGCCGAGGCCTATCAGGGGCTGCGGGGGGAAGCGCTCCTCGACGCCGTCCGGGCCGACATCCGTGGCGTGCTGCTGGTGGAATTCATGCCGCCCGATTCAGAGGCCTTCGGCAACGAAATGATCGTCGGCATCCGCAACAGCCGCGAATTTGGGATGATCATCAGCGCCGGTCTCGGGGGGACCGACACGGAGCTCTACGCCGAGCGCTTCCGCAAGGGGCAGGCCATCGTGGCGGCCCCCACCGCCATGATTGACGGGGAGGCTTTCTTCGCCCTCTTTCGCCAGACCATCAGTTATCGTAAGTTGGCCGGATTGACCCGCGGGCAGCGACGAATCGTCACCGACGAGCAGTTGATCGAGTGCTTCGCCTCCCTCATCGCGATGGCCAACACCTACTCGCCGGCCAATCCCGATGCCCGCTTTGTGATCGATGAGCTGGAGATCAATCCCTTCGCCTTCACCGACTATCTCATGGTGCCCCTGGACGGTATGTGCCGCTTCTCCAAGCCGGCGGCGCTGCCGGTCCCCCGCCCCTTCGAGAAGATTCACCACCTGCTGCACCCCGACACCATTGGCATTGTGGGCGTCTCCACCACCCGGGTCAACTTCGGCCGCATCATCCTCGGCAACATCCTGGCCAATGGATTCCCGGCGGATCAGGTGCGCATCATCCGCCCGGGTCAGGACCGTTTCGAAGGGATCGCCTGCATTCCGGAGATCGGGGCCCTGGATGGCAAGTTGGATCTCCTCGTGGTGGCCATCGCCGCGGAGAAGGTGCCCGATCTGATCGACCAGGTCATCGCCCATGACGCCGCTCAGGCCGTCCTGCTGATCCCCGGTGGGATGGGCGAAACCGATGCGAGCCAGGATCGGGCCACCGCGGTGAAGGCGACCATCGATGCCGCCCACGGCCGCGCGGACGGCGGTCCGGTTTTCCTGGGCGCCAATAGCTTGGGCGTCATCTCGCACCCCGGCCGTTACGACACCTTGTTTGTACCGGATGCAAAACTGCCCCGTCGGCGCGGATCGCACAAGCGCACGGCGGCCTTTGTTAGCCAGAGCGGCGCTTTCATGATCACGCGCCTCAGCAAACGCCCCGAACTCGACCCGGCGTACATGATCTCCGTCGGCAATCAGAACGACCTGACCCTCGGCGATGTGATGCGGTATCTGCAGGACGCCGACGATATCGACGTCATCGCCGTGTACGCCGAAGGATTCAAGGACCTGGACGGCCTGGCCTTCAGCGAGGCGGTTAAAGGGGCCGTGGTGGCGGGCAAGGACCTCATCTTCTACAAGGCCGGACGGACGCCGGAGGGGAAGTCTGCCACCTCGGGTCACACGGCCTCCCTTGCCGGCGATTATATGGTCTGCGAGTCGTGTGTGCGTCAGGCCGGCGGGATGGTGGCTCAGAGCTTCTCCCAGTTCGAAGATCTTCTCATGCTCTCCCAGCGCCTGCATCACAAGCGGGTGGACGGCACCCGATTGGCGGTCCTTAGCGGGGCCGGCTTCGAAGCGGTGGGAATGGCCGACAACATCCAGTCGGACGACTACTGCATGCAGATGGCGGTCTTTTCAGCGGCACCGGTCGCAAAGATCGAAAAGCTGCTGGCGCAGAAGGGGCTGGCCCAGCTGGTGACGGTCCAAAATCCGCTCGATATAAATCCCGCTGCGGACGACGAGGCCCATCTGCTGACGACCCGCTATCTGCTCGAAGATGCGAACGTGGACGCGGTGGTGGTCGGCCTGGATCCCCTTTCACCGGCCATGCGGACCCTGGAAGCGTGTGAGCTCGCCCGCTACGACTTCAAAACTCCCGGCAGCATTGCCGTCGAGTTGCCCAAGCTGGCGGCCGAACTGGACAAGCCCATTGTGGGCGTCGTTGACGGCGGCCGGCTTTACGATCCCCTGGTGGACGCCCTGATGCAGCGGGGGGTCGCCGTGTTTCGATCGTCCGACCGGGCCGTGAGCGCTCTGGCCATGTATATCGAGGGGCGGCTGCAGGCCGAGCACCTGCGCCGCGCCGCCGCCGGTTCGACCTGAGCGGTTACCATTTTTTCCCCCCGCTGGCGTCCTGCGACCGCAAGGTGTGCAAATTTGGCACTCGCACCGTAAGCGTCCTCCCGCGCAGGCGCGGTTTTAGGTGCTTTCAACCGCTCACAATTGTGGTATCCAAATTGCTGTAGTGGTTCCCGCAGGGCATCAACGCCCCGGTCCTACGGGTAGCTGATCCGTACGTCCCTTCGCTCTCCACCGCCGCCGTGTCATTCCCACCCCATACCGAAGGATCGACAACCCGCGCCGGCGCCGCCGCGCCGCTGCACCAACCTGTTCAACTTTGAGGAGAGGAGATTCTCATGAAGTACATGAAGATGTTGGCCGTATTGTCGCTGGTCGCCGTATTCGCCATGGCGTGCTCCGAGCAAAACCGCACCGTCGGAGAGGTGAACCAGCCCCAGGAAGCATCACAACCGCAGCAGCAACCCATCCAACAGGCCGTAACGGAGACCCAAGAGGGTCCCGCCGAACTTTCCGGAATCGTGATGGAAACTGAAAAGGGGATCGCCTTGGTGACCGACACGGACACCTATCTGGTTGCCGGTCAGGATCTTACGGGAATGATGGGTAAACGGATCAAGGTCACCGGTACCATCACCGATGTGGAGGAGTCCCAGGTGCTCGAGGTGATGACGGTGATCCCACTGGAGTAGCCCACTTGGTGCGGCCGTCCGCTTCCCAGAAGCGGACGGCCGCCTGCGAATCCCCGGCGGTCCCGCCAGCGGCTTGGCACCCGGCGGACTTTCTGATAGGGGAATGGGGCAACCCATTGGACGAGATAGCGCTCGTCCGACGGCGGTGGACCATGGACCGCCCTGGACCCAACCACCCCCAACCCCCACGGAGGAGCATCATGGCCAGAAAGTATTTACTAACCGCCTTCAGCGAGGATCGCCCCGGCATCGTCGCCAGTATTTCGCAACTGATATACGAGAACGGCTGCAACCTGGAGAATTCCGCCATGACCAACCTCTCCGGGGAATTCGCCATCCTCCTCCTCTTCTCCTCCCTGTCCAACGGCGACACGACCGATCTGGAGGAACGACTGACCGCTGAATGCCGTCGACTGGAGCGGGACAAGGGCATCACGGCCTTTATCCGCCCGATCGAGGTGGTCGAACAGGCGCCGAAAGCCGACGTTGAGCGGCGCACCATCCACGTGGAGGGACAGGATCAAGCCGGCATCGTCTACAAGATCAGCCGCTTTCTGGCCGACAACATGGTCAACATCAGCCATCTCAACTCGGAAGTGCGCAAATCACCGCAAAGCGGCGCCGACCTTTACACCATGACCATTCAGGTGGAGATCCCCAAGACCCTGGCGGTATCGGAAATGGCGGAGGGGTTGAGCCAGATCGGCGATGACCTCAATGTGGATGTGACCGTCGACTAGGTGCCGCGCAGGAGCTGCCCACGAACGTCCCAAAGGATCCGGGCTGGCAGGCAAGCGGGGCATGGCTGCGGTCCGACCAGGGGAAACCGTTGCGGCCGCCCCCGCTGCCGTGCTGCGCCTCAGCTGAGGGCCGCTACCACGGCCTGACCCAGCTCCCGGGTGGTGGCGCTTCCGCCCATGTCGCGGGTCAGGCAGCCGCCTTCCCGCAAGACACTCTCCATGGCCGCCACGATGGCATCGTGCACGGGGGGGTGACCCAGGTGCTGCATCATCATGGCCCCGGCCCAGATCGTGCCGAGCGGGTTGGCGATTCCCCGGCCGGCAATGTCGGGGGCCGAGCCGTGTACCGGTTCGAACATGGAGGGATAGCGGCGGTCCGGGTTGATGTTGGCGGAAGGGGCGATGGCGATGGTACCGGTGCAGGCCGGCCCCAGATCGGAGAGGATATCGCCGAAGAGATTGGAACCGACCACCACATCGAAATACTCCGGCATCCGCACGAAGTGGGCTGTCAGGATGTCGATGTGATACTGATCCACGCTCACCTCTGGATAGGCCGCCGCCATCGCCGCCACGCGACTGTCCCAGTAAGGCATGGCATGATAGATGCCGTTGGATTTGGTGGCCGAGGTGAGGTGCCTGGCCGGCCGGCTACGGGCCAATTCAAAGGCGTATTTTAGGATCCGGTCTGTGCCGCGACGGGTGAAAATGCTGAGCTGGGAGACAACCTCGTTTTCGCTCCCCTCGTACTGAATGCCGCCCACCATGGAGTACTCCCCCTCCACGTTCTCCCGCACCACATAGAAGTCGATCTCACCCGCCCGCTTGTTGGCCAGGGGACAGGGGACGCCGGCAAACAGTCGCACCGGACGCAGATTGACGTATTGGTCGAACTGCCGCCGGATGGGGATCAATAATCCCCAGAGCGAGATGTGATCGGGGACGCTGGGAAATCCGACGGCGCCCAGGTAGATGGCATCGAAGGGCTGCAACTGCGCGAGACCATCCGCCGGCATCATCCGGCCCGTCTTCGCGTAGGTCTCGCAAGACCAGTCGAAGGTGGTCCACCGGAAGGTCACCTCGTGTTGGCGGCCGGCGGCTTCCAGGACGCGAATGCCTTCCGGAACGACCTCCTTGCCGATGCCGTCTCCCGGGATGACGGCGATATTCAGTGAATTCATAGGCCCCCTTTGTGCAGTTCACCGCGCCGTTGAGATGGATACCGCGGTTCAGCCGCCCTGCCTGCGACCGCTTGCAGGCGGTGGCGCAGGTATGCCCCCTGGTGGGGCTGCCTTCAATGGGGCCCGCCTTAGGGGGTGCGAAGTAACTGGCGATGGCCGCACGTGTGCGGGCCCCGCAGTGTTTAAGCCGGATGCATCGCGGCACCCGAGGGCGCCCCGGCCAGTTGGCTAGCCGTGCCCATAGGCACGCTGAAGCAGTTCCAGGGGGTGCCACACCGCATAGGGCAAGCGGTGCCGGAACTGAAGCCGGCAGCTCAGACAGTCGGTCACTATGGCTGCGGGTGCGGCCGCCGCTATCTTCTGCATCAACGGGCGACCAAGTCGCAATGCGTCGGCGTGAAACTGCCGTTTGTAGCCCAGGCTGCCCCCCATCCCGCAGCAATCCATGGGGCCGCCGACGGACTGAAACGCCAGATCGGGAATCGCCTTCAACAGATTCAGGTAGGGGCTGCCCATGGCCTGTTCCCGCTGGTGGCAGGGCGCATAATAGACCATGTGGCCGTTGACGCCGCCGAGCGCCCCATCGAAGCGCCCTTGCGCCTTCAAGGCGGCAAGATACTCCCCCAGGTCGTACACCCGTGCCGAGAGGGCGATCCGGCCCAGCGGGTCCAGGCCCGCAAACAGTCCATCGTCGCACAAGATGGCGGCGTAGAGCGACTTCTTGACCCGGATGAAGCGCTCGCCATCCCCGCCGGCAGTGGCACCCCCAGCGGCGGCCGTATCGGGTACCAAGAGTTCATCCGCACCGGCCTGAACCGATTCCTGGTATGCCGCCGAGTAGCAGGCGTTCTCCTTGAGGAGTACTTTGAGCAGATATCCGCAGGTCGGGCAGGAGCAGACGATATCGTAGTCCGCTTCTGCCAGGGCGCCCAGGGTGGCGAGATTGAAGCGGGCCCGCTTGAGCGTGGTGGCCCTGTCCCCCTCCAGCAATGTGGGCATTCCGCAACACTGCTGGTCGGGCACGTGCACCGCCACGCCGTTGCGGTTCAGCACCGCCACGGCCGCCCGGGCGACCTCGGGGAAGAGATAGCCGGCGGTGCAGCCCGCAAAGTAGGCCACCTTGCGCTCTCCGTGCGGATGACGCTGCAGCCCCTTACGGCGCGCCCAGTCAAAGAAGGATTGGGCCGCCAGGGGCGGCAGTTCGCGCTGCGGGTGAATGTCCAGAAGTTTCTTCAGGACGCGGTTTAGGGCCGGGATTGCCAGCAGCCGGTTGACGAGGCGCGGTGCCGACCCGCCCAGTCGCGCAAAGCGCTGAACGTCGGCGAGGAGGCGCACCCCCATGGGCATCCCCAGGGCCGCCACCCGCTCGGCCTTGGCTTTGACGACGTCGTTGCGGATGTTGAAGCAGGGGCACAGCCCGCAAAGGGTGCAACTGTCGGCCAATTCAAAGAGCGCTTGGCGGGTGATCGGTCGGCGGGCCTCGCACTGCGCATCCCAACCCTGGTACAATCTTGGAAAGAGCAGGCAGCTCTCGTCCATGAGATAGCGGCAGGTGTCACAGTCGGCACAGGCGTCGACGATGCGCCGCAAGCGGGCCTCTGCGTCAGCGGGCGGTGGTCGGTGTGGACCGGTTGGGGACCTCACTTCATTGGGCATCTTGGGCAACCGTCGTTACATGTCAAAATGAAAACCATCCATATATTCGGCCAGCCGCTGCTGCGCAGGACCGACAAGGGGCGGACAATCCGAGACGCTCTTGACCCCCTCCGCCATCCGGACCGCAAACACCATACAGGTGGCTTCACCGCAGCGCCGGCAGTTGGTTTTCGGAAGCGCCTTGAGAATCGTCATCACGCTGGGACGCGGCAGCCCCTCGTAGGACGGTGTCAGGCTGGCCCGCTGCTCCCAGGTGGTGTTGATCTCACGCTTGAGCCATTCGACGATTTTGCGGGCCTCCGCCCCATCCCGCAGGGCATTGATCATGATCTTGTCCCGATGGACGGTGATCAGCTTTCCCTGGGATCGGAAGGTGACCGAGGGCGGCTCCCGTACGTACTCGAAACCACCCAGGCTGGCGTTGAGATAGGGCAGCACCGGCGCGATATCCTGTTCGAGGATGGCCTTGCAATGGACGCTCATGGCGCCGGGATTGCACTCGGAATTGAAGATCTCCAGGCGATAGGCGTCGAGCAGCATCCCCCCTCCTTTCTCCGCGGCCATCAATGGGCCGGTTGCAAGCGGCCCCGAGCCCCTCGGCAAACGCCGGGATCAGGGGGCCGCCATATGGATTCACTGTAGCCAGCTCAGCACCTCATCCTGACTGGGAATCTTGCCCACCGACTTCACCGCTCCATCCACCACGACCGCCGGCGTGCCAAACACGCCGTAACCGGCGATCTCCATCGCATCGGTGACCTTTTCGACGGATGCCGCCACCCCGCTGACGGCCACCGCCGCCCTAACGATCTGCTCCGTTTGATGGCATTTGGGACAGCCCGGCCCCAATACTTTTATCTCCATCGAATGCTCCTCCATATGATCTGTCGTTCACCTAGCCATGCGGACCACCGTCCGCGGTTAACCGTATGCACCGAAAATAAGGCCGCTGATGGTCGCCATGATGACCACGAGGGTGACGAAAGCGACGGTCTTACGGGTGCCGAGAACACTGCGGATCACCAGCATATTGGGCAGACTCAGCGCGGGACCGGCCAGCAGCAGGGCCAACGCCGGTCCCTTGCCCATGCCGGCGCCGATCAGACCCAGGAGAATGGGTACCTCGGTGAGGGTGGCAAAGTACATGAAGGCGCCGATGAGGGATGCGCAGAGATTGGCCCAAACGGAGTTGCCGCCCACCAGGGCGCTGATCCAGCGGGAGGGGATGAGGCCTTCCGAACCGGGCCGGCCCAGCAATAAACCGGCCACCAGCACCCCGGCCAGCAGCAGCGGCAGCATCTGTCGGGCGACCTCCCAGGCGGCCATGAACCAGGATTCGGTCTCGCCGCGGGTGGAGGTCAACAGCAGGACGAAGGCCACCAGTCCGGCGGAAAAGGCGATCAATGGTTGATCGGGCCACCCAAGGGCCAGGGCCAGCACGAGACACCCCGCCGACAGCAGCTTGATCAGGCGGACGCCCATCCAGCGGACCATCATTCCGCCCAGGGCGATGGCGAAACCACCGGCCAGGAGCCATTTGATCTGGAAAATACGGGCCCACAGCGTCTCCGGCTGGCCCGGCCGGCCCCATGTGGCGGACACGAGCAACCCAATCATGGCGCCGAAGAGGAGGACGGTCTGCCACAGCGGCCGGTCTACCGTCGGCTCGGGCATGTGAATGGCACCGGCCATTTTGGCGGCGTCTTCTTCGCGAAACAGCACCTGCATGATCAGGCCGATGAGGATGCTGAAGCAGACGGCGCCAATGGCCCGCGCGGCGCCGAGTTCCGGCCCGAGAATGCGGGCGGTGAGGACGATGGCCAGCACATTGATGGCCGGTCCGGAGTAGAGAAAGGCAATCGCCGGTCCCAACCCCGCGCCGCGCTTCCAGATGCCGGCGAAGAGGGGCAGCACGGTGCAGGAGCAAACGGCCAATATGGTGCCCGACACGCTGGCGACGCCGTAGGAGAGCACCTTGTTGGCGCCCGCCCCCAGGTATTTCATCACGGCGCCCTGAGAGACAAAGACCGCTACCGCGCCGGCGATGAAGAACGCCGGAATCAGGCATAGCAGGACATGCTCCTGGGCGTACCATTTCGCCAGGGCCAGCGATTCCAGCACCGCGTGGCCAAAGCGGTCGCTCTCCATGGGGAGGAAGAAGCAGACCAGGAAACCACCCACAATCAGCGCCATCGGTTTCCAGAGGATGCGCCAGTCGATCTGGCTGGGTGGCGCGGCTTCCAACGATACATCGGAGGATCGCAGCGTGTCGTTCGGATGGGGTATCGATAGGGACTCACTCATGGCCACGTACTCCTGAGGGGGCCGCCGTTTACCGTGCGGGCGGCGCCGCCGTTCGGCTAATTAGGCCGCCGTTCGGCTGATTAGGCCGCAAAAAATGGCGAATCATGACGCCAACAGCTGGCGAAATAGGCCGCCCATAATTTGGCCGATCATATCGCCAGATTCGGATATATGGACATTGCCAAACACGGGTGCGACTAAGATTTTTGGAGGATTTCATAGCGATCAATCCGGTCGATCTCGGCGACCAGCTCGCAGATCTCCGAGGTGTCGTTCAGCCAGTGCCGCAGGTTGCCCAGCAAGGCGGCGGCGTATGGGCTCTGACGCCCGTCGGCGCGCACGTAATTGACCCACAGGCCCTCTTTACGCGAGGTCACCAGTCCGGCCGCCTCCAACAGCTTCAAATGCTTGCTGGTAGTGGACTGGGCGATGCCGAGTGCCGCTTGCAGCTCGCAGACACAGAAGGTGCGCTTCTCCAGCAGCTTCAACATCTTGACGCGCGTTGGGTCTGAAAGGGCTTTCATGACCTGGATGAATTCTCGCATCGGCAACCTCTCAATATATCGTTATTTGGTGATATAACGAATTGGCCCAGGGGTGTCAAACCATATTGTGCATTTGGGCAGAATTGCCTGCCGTCCCTGGCGGCGGGTGGCCGCCGGCAGCGGTGCAGGCTCTGCGAAGACGGCCGCCAAGGCACCGTCGGAATCGAAGCTGCCGGCGCTCTCAGAGACCGCAGGGCATCAGCGTGCTGGCGTCCCCGCAGAGCGGCCGCGCTTGCATGCCGCAGAATGCGGATACACTTTAGTGGTCAGTTGTGATTCGAGAGCCGACGCTGTCGGCCTGGCCCCATCGACAGCGATCCGGGCGGCGTCAGCGGCACCGATCGCAATCCAAAGCAAGTGGTTTCGGCAGCCATCCCAACGCCACGCGGAAAACACCATGAACAAGATTTTGATCCTGTTTGGCCATCCCGCCTTCAAGCGCTCCACCATGAACACCGCCATGCGGGCGGCGGTGGAGTCACTGAAGGGCGTCACCTTCCATGATCTCTACGCCGCTTACCCAGACTTTCTCATAGAGGTGTCCCGCGAGCAGGACCTCTGTGAAGGGCACGACGTCATCATCTTCCAGCACCCGTTTTACTGGTATTCAACGCCGGCCATCATCAAGGAGTGGTTCGACCTGGTGCTCGAACATGGATGGGCCTATGGCGCCTCCGGGCACGCGCTGAACGGGAAGCTGACCTTTCAAGCCCTCACCGCCGGCGGCGGCATCGAAAACTACCGCGCCGAGGGGTTGAACCAGTTCACCATCCGGGAGCTGACCACGCCCTATCAGGCCACGGCCAACCTCTGCGGAATGGTGTGGCTGCCACCGTTCGCCGTACTCGGCATCCATCAGGGGCTGCCGGATACCGCGCGGCGGCGCTATGCCGAGGCGTATCGACGCACCCTCGTCGCCCTGCGGGACAACCGCCTGAACCTGGATCGGGCACGGCAGTGCGACCTGCTGAACCAGAACCTGGACACCCTTATCAGCGAGGTGTAGCCATGGAAGCTTATCTGCTCAAACTCTTCATTTTCCTGGTGGCGGCCGTCATTGCCGTTCCGTTGGCCCGCAAGTGCAAGTTGGGCTCTGTGCTGGGCTATCTCCTCGCCGGGGTCGTCATCGGTCCGTTTGGCCTATCGCTCATCGGCGATATCGACACCATCATGCACTTCACCGAGTTCGGTGTGGTCATGATGCTCTTCTTGGTCGGTTTGGAACTCAAGCCGTCCCTGCTCTGGCAGATGCGAACACCGATCGTGGGGATGGGCGGCGGCCAAGTGTTAATGAGCTGTGCCGCCATCAGCATGGTCGCCGCTGCTTTCCTGAGCTGGCGCGAGAGCGTGGCCATCGGTCTCATTCTGGCCCTCTCCTCTACAGCCATCGTCTTGTCGACCCTGCGCGAGAAGGGTCAGATGAACACGTCGCCAGGTCAATCGATCTTCTCCGTGCTGCTCTTCCAAGATCTGGCCGTGATCCCTATCCTGGCGATCCTGCCCTTGCTGGCCGCGACGGTGCCGTCCGGCGGTGCCCACCACGAGAGCGGATTGTTCGACATCACCACCCTTCCCACCCCCATGCGCATTGCCGTCATTCTGCTCTCCATTGGATTCATCTTCGTACTCGGCAAATACGGCAGCCGCCCCATCTTCCGCACCATCGCGGCCACCCACGTGCGGGAGGTTTTCGTGGCGGCCGCACTGGCCCTTGTCATCGGCATCTCCCTGCTGATGACGGCCGTGGGGCTATCGCCCGCCCTGGGCACCTTCATCGCCGGCGTCGTTCTGGCGGACAGCGAGTATCGCCACGAACTTGAGAGTGATATCGAACCGTTCAAGGGGCTGCTGCTGGGCATCTTCTTCATCTCCATCGGCGCCAGCTTGAACTTCACCCAGATCGGCGCTCAGATTTGGATGATCGGCGGCCTGGTGGCAGGCCTGATCGCCGTCAAAGCGCTGGTCCTCTTTCTCGTCGCCACCCTGTTCAAGATGCCGGCCAAGGAGCGCCTCCTCTTTACCCTTGCCCTGGCGCAAGGGGGAGAATTCGCCTTCGTGCTCTTCCAATTCGCCAAATACAACGGGGTCCTGCCACTGTCGGTGACGGAGCCCCTTATCTCCGTCGTCGCCATCACCATGTTTCTGACACCGCTGCTCTTCCTGCTGCACGAGCGTATCCTTGCACCGCGATTGCAGGCAGGGCATCCGCAGCGCCCGGCGGACGTCATCGCCGAACCAGATCTGGGCCGTTCGGTCATTTTGGCAGGATTTGGCCGGTTGGGAACCGATCTCGGACGTCTCTTGATATCGGCCGGCATCAAACCGATCATTCTCGATCACGACGAGACCAATGTGGCCGTGTTGCGGCGCTTCGGCTTCGACGTCTACTACGGCGACGTCACGCGCCTCGACTTGCTCGAATCCGCCGGCGCCGCCGAAGCGGAAGTAATCGTCATCACCCTCGGCGATCATGCCAAGTCGATGGCGCTGGTCAAACTGGTCCAGAAGCACTACCCACACCTCAAGATCGCGGTAAATGCCGTGGATCGCCGGGCGACCTTCGAGTTCATGGATCTGGGCGTCACCACCATCCGCCGGGAAACCTTCGGCACCGCTTTGACCCTGGGCCAGGACGCTCTCCAACTGCTGGGTTTCGATCCCTACGACGCCTATAAGATCCGGCGGTTGTTTCGCAAAAAGGACAAGGAAACCATGCCGGAACTCTATGATATCTACCGGCAGGATGAGGAGCGGTACATCTCCAGCTACCGGCAGCACAACGCCAATCTGGTCGAACTGATG
Source organism: Desulfosarcinaceae bacterium (assembly GCA_030066015.1). Lineage (GTDB taxonomy): Bacteria > Desulfobacterota > Desulfobacteria > Desulfobacterales > Desulfosarcinaceae > JASJCL01. The sequence goes on from JASJCL010000004.1 coordinate 150,744, forward strand.
CAGCGGGACCGCCAGATCGACATGGCGGAACTCGATAACGCATGGAGCGCCGCCAATCCGCTTTCCTGATCGACGCGGCGGGCAGGGACCCGTCTCAGGGGGGCCGGCGTCGCCTTCTCGATATGGGACCGCCGGGCCGGTGCGAAGGGGTTAATCCCCGCGGATCATGACCAGCAGCATTTTGAATCGGACACGGGCCTGTAGCGCGTGGGGCACATTGGCCGGCATGATCACCATCTGGCCGGCGCCGACGGTCTGGGTTTCCCCGCCGATGGTGATCTCCGCCTCACCGTCGAGAATATGGACCACGGCGTCGAAGGGGGCCGTATGCTCGCTGAGCCCCTGGCCCTGATCGAAAGCGAACAGCGTCAGGCTGCCGATCTCCTTTTTCAGCAAAGTCTTGCTCACCACGGCATCGTCTGCATAGGCAACATGTGCTTTCAGGTCAAAGGCCTTGCCCTTCAGCGCGACAAAGGGATCGTTCATCATCACCTCCTGGGCACCGCGTGGCGCAGTGCCGGAATGCGTCCCGATGTTGATGGGGGTCCCGGCCGGCAAATCCCGCCCAGGACCGAGAAGAAGATAGCGGCTGTCGCCGAAGGGCGGATCACCGCTTTTTGGCGTAATCGGCGGCATTGAGACCCGCCACGCAGCCCTCGCCAACCGCCTTGGCCACCTGCCAGGGCGGCCCGCAGATATCCCCGGCGGCGAAGATACCCGGTATGTTGGTGCGCTGGCCCTTGTCGGTTCGGATGTAGCGCATGTTGTCATCCAGGGCCACCCCCAGCGTGGTGGCCAGTTCCATGAGCCCCTTGGCACCCTGCTCGATAAAGACGCCCGCGGTGGTAATGGTCGCGCCATCCTCGAGCACCAGGGCGGACACCTGCTCCTCACCGGTGATCGCTTGAACCTTGGCCCCCCGGTGAACCACCACATTGCTATTCTCTAGCTTGGCGAGCAAGTTCTCAGGCAGCTTCAGATCATCGCAGATGAGGTGAACCTCTCCCGCGATCTCGGCCAGGGTCAGGGCCCCGTCGGCGGCCGCGCTCTCATCACCAACGACGGCTACGGCCTCGCCCCGGTAGAAATTGCCGTCGCAATCCACGCAATAGCTGACCCCCTTGCCGACCAGCTCCTTCTCGCCCTTGACGCGCAGCTTGTTGCGGGCCGTGCCGGTCGCCAGAATCAGCGCCTTGCAGCGCAGCTTCATGTCGGTTTCCGTAAGGAGCGCGAAGCGGTCATGGTCTGCTGCAATTTTGAGAATATCGGCCGCTAAAAAGCGACTGCCGAAGTTCTCGGCCTGCCGTCGGCCCGTCTCCAACATCTCCTTTCCGGAAGCATTGAACAAGCAGCACATGTTCTCCACATGGGCCTTGAACAGACTGCTTTTGGACACCTTTCCCAGTACCAGGACCGACACCTTCCTGCGCGCCGCATGGATGGCCGCCTGAAGTCCAGCGGGACCGGCGCCCACGATGATCACGTCATAATCATGGATGTCTGAAGTGTGCATCTCGTCCTCCTTGAACCGCTGCGGTCGCGCGCGCTGTGTCAACGCCCAGCGGCAGCGGGCTAAAAAGTGGGGTGGGTCGTCAGGGGCGCGTCAATGAATCTCAGGAGCATCTTCACATCGGCCATCTTGTAGTACGGCGTCTCCAGGAAGGCGCCGATCTCGGGGGCGGACATTCGGATCGTGATGACCACGAAGAAGGAGAGCAGCAGATATTTGCAGGTGCGCAGGGGCCAGTCCAGCCAGATCGACAGGCGGATGTCGCCGCCACAGATTCTCTGGCCCGGCTTCCACAGCCATTCGGAGACCGTCCCCAGCGGGCAAAACCAGCTACAGAAAGCGTTGCGAAACATCATGGAGATGGCCACCGCATAGAACAAGATCACCATGGCCGCCGGATGGGAGGGATCCCATGTTCCGGTGGTGCGTAACTGCTTCCACCCCAACAGCGCGCCGATGGGCAAAAAACCCGCTACACCGACGGGGCGCTGGATGGTGATCGGACCGCTGCCGCCCGCCTGCACCACAAACAGATGGAACTGGAGGCCGATGGATATGGTCCACAAGAAGATGGCCAGTTGAAAACGATTTCGCACACTGGACAGAAAAGCGGGCGGCGTGCCGCTGTGATCCATGGGCACCTCGGTCGCTGATGGTTGACGATGGATCAACCTACCACGGGCGACCGATCCCGGAATTGACTTAAGTCAATGTGGCGCCCCTGCGATGGCCACCGGGGAAGCGGTCGGCGCCTTCCGCACCGACACCAGGGTCACTTTTCGATGGGGAGCACGATCACGGGCACGGTGGCCGTCTCCTGAAACCGGGCCGCGTCATCCAACGCACCAATCCCCTCCCCCACATGCATGGGGATGGCGACCTTGGGCTGAATGGCGGCGGCGGCCGCGACGGCCTCCGTGACCGTCATGACGTAGGTCCCACTGACCGGCAGCAACGCCACATCGGGCGCCAAGCCCTCCATCTCCGGGATAAAATCGGAATCTCCGCTGTGATAGATGCGGACGCCGTTCACCGTTAGAATGAACCCCACATACCCGCTCTCCTTGGGATGGAAGGGGACCCCCGGTGCTCGAAATTTATTGGTGTTGTAGGCGGCGATCGCTTCCACGGCGATCCCCTTGACGGTGAGGGCATCCCCTGGCGCGACCGTCTGGATCGCGCCGCTGAGTTTCGCGGCGGCCGCGGGCACGGTCACAATCTCCGTGTCCGCTTTCTGGATCTGGGCGACATCGGCCGGGGACGCATGGTCGGCGTGATCATGGGTGACGAGAATCAGGTCGGCCGGGGGCCCTCCCTGAAGCTTGTATGGATCGATATAGATCGTCATCTCCCCTGCATCAATCCGAAAACCATCGTGTCCCAGCCATCTTATGTTTTCTACCAGTTCATGAATCTCCATCTCTCCGCCCCCTTTCATTGGACGAGGCATGGGTTGCCGATAACCGACGCCAGCGTCTGCCGCCGATCCTCCCGGAGGTGTGCGTGCCATTGGAGGAACCGACCTCGGCCGCTGGCAATCGTAGCCGTGACGCAATTTCTTCGCAGCGGGGACGGTGCGGCTGGCGTGCCGTCGTCGCTCCGTGCGGCGGATCATCGGATAACACCCTGCGTATGGTAAAAAAATAGCTTCCTTCAATTTCGCATGTCAATTGTCGCCAGGGCAAATGTAGTGCATCGCTATTTGGTTGGCGCAGCAGATGGTTGAGCGGATGGCGGCATGGGAAACGGTGGCGCGCCACCGAGGGATCGACCCGCTCAAGGGGGCCTCCGCGGCAGGAAACTGGATCGGGTCAGCAGGATGGTGGGGCCTGGAGAGGGCGCCAGGGCGCCGCGACGGCCCTGCCCGGGCCCGTTGTCCCGCCAGCCGTCCCAAGGGCGGCCCCTTAAAGGGCTTTGATCTTCAGCTGACGCCGGTCGTCGTTGGCCAGGTAGAGGGTTCGCGAGGGGAAGGCGAACTCGATCTCGGCGTCCCGGAAGCGCTGCAAAATATCCGCACAGGTCCGCTGCAGCCAGGCCTGGTACTGCCAATACTCCGGGGGATGGTACCAGGCCAGGACACTGATGTTGAGGCTCCAGTCGGTGAAGCCGTTGAAGAAGACCCGCGGCGGGTAGTCGGGATGCATCCCCTCATGGTCGGCCAGAATCTCCTCCACGATGGCCACGGCCTCGGTGACCTTATCGGCGGGGGTGTCATAGGTGAGACCGATCTGTGTAACCCAGCGGATGTGGGGGCGCCGGCCGATGTTCTCGATCCCGGAGTTGACCACCTTTTCATTGGGAATGCTCACCAGGTGGCCATTGAGCAGTCGGATGCGGGTGCTGCGAAAGCCGACATTCTCCACGGTGCCGTCGTAGTTGTCCAGCACGATGCGATCGCCGACCTGGAAGGGTTTGTCGAAGAGAATGGTCAAGGTCCCGAAGAGATTGGCGATGGAATCCTTGGCCGCCAGGGCGACCGCCAACCCACCGATCCCCAGGGAGGCCAGGAGGGGACCCAATTTGACGCCGGTCAGGTTCTGGATGACGACCATGGCGCCCACCACGACGATGAAAACGCGCAAGGTCTTGCCCAGCAGCGGCACCAGCATATCGTCAATGGTGCTCTCGGTGGCCTGGGCCCAGCGCATCAAGCGCGCGTCCACCAAGGTCACCATCTGGTAGAGAAACCAGAAGAGGGCCACGCTGCCGCCGATATCCGCCACCCGGCGGGCCACCTCGTGCACCAGGTTGGCGCCCTCACCGCCGCTGAAGTGTCCGTAGAGGGGTGATAGGGCCCCATAGATGCCGTAAACCCAGATAAAAAGGCTCAAGGGTCGCTGGAGTGCCTTGAGGAAGATGCGGGCCCATGAGATCACACCATCGACGGTGGGGATTCCGTCGATGCGGCGCTGAATCAACCAGCGCAAGATCCGCTCGACGGTCAGCACCACCAGCAGCAACAACAGGCAAAACGTCAATTTCAGCCAGGTGATCCCCGCGAAGGCCTGTTGGTCGACCCAGCCCCCCAGGTACCTGGCCATCACGCCGGTGATCCGCTCGATCCCCGCCCCCATCCGCTCGCCGGCCTTGTCGATTCGTTCAGTGTCCAGCGGGCGGATAGGATCGACGGGTATTTCCGCTTCGGTATCGGTGGCGGGCGCTTCGTTCGTCGCTTGCGCCGCCGCCGGGCACGGCCCAACGGCGGCGCCCATGAGCACGCTCAGCAGCACGCAGACCAGCAGCACCGGATGCCGCGAAAACTTCCGCATCGTCACTCCCCTCTACCGCTATGCTTTAAAGATCTCAACGAAGGTTAGCGTCGGCAGGCACAAAGGGACCCCCTGCCCTCTTTCGGGGGGCCCCAGACCGACCGAAATGGTGACGGCCCCCCTGACGCTGCCGAAGGGAAAGGGGCTGCCCCTCGCTGCCCCGTGAACCGCCGCCGATCAGCCGACCGCCTCCAGGGCGGCCTTGACCCGCGCCGGCGTCATGGGCAGCTGGCGCACCTTGGCACCGGTGGCGTCGTAGACGGCCGAGGCCAGCACGCCGCCCATGCAGATGATGGCCGGTTCGCCGCCGCCCTTGGGCGGCAGATCGGGGTTGGGCACGATCACCGTCTCGATGCGGGGCAACCACGAGAAGCGGGGGATCGCGTAGGTATCGAAGTTGCGGTCGCGCAGCCGACCGTCGCTGAAGCGGATCTCTTCGCTGAGGGCGTAGCCCAGGCCCATGGTGATGCAGCCCTCCATCTGGATGGTGGCCCCCTGGGGATTGACCACCTGACCCATGTCCTGGGCACAGACCACCCGCTTCACATCGATGTGACCGCTGTCAGGGTTCACCGCCACTTCCGCCATGGCGGCCACATATGTCTCCGCATCAATACCGCAGGCGATCCCGTAGCCCTTGCCGCTGGGGCTTTTGAGCGCCGTCCAGCCGAACCGGTCGGCGGCCGCTTCCAGCACCCGGCGCATGCGGGCGTCTTCCAGGTGGTTCAGCCGAAAGGCCAAGGGGTCCTGGCCCGCCAAGCTGGCCATGAGGTGCAGATGCAGATCCCGTGCGTAGACGTTGGTGTTGGCCGCCGGGGCCCGCCAGGGTCCCACGTCGAACGGATGAATGCCCGGCGCCATGCGCCATTCGCCATGCACCGCTTCACGGTGGTGGGGGATGGTGTAGAAGTTTTCACATCCCCGCCGGCCAGCGAAATAGACCTTGTAATCCCACAGGGTCATGCGACCAGCGGCGTCGAGCCCCGAGCGGATCTTGACCACCGCCGCTGGTCGGAAGGTGTCGAAGAAAAACTCCTCCTCGCGTGTCCAGGCCACCATGACGGGTCTGCCCACCCGCTGGGAAAGCCGGGCGGCCTCGACCGCTTGGGCGGAAGCGGACTTCCCGCCGAAGCCGCCGCCGACGAAGGGCGTGATGACGCGCACCTTGTCGTCGGGCAGTCCGAGGGCGCCGGCCACCTCCCGTTGGACGCTGAAGGGGCTCTGGGTCGAGGCCCACACTGTGGCCCGCCCCCCCGCGACGGTGGCCAGAGCCGCATGGGGCTCCATGGGCGCGTGGGCCACATAGCTGTTGAGATAGGTCTCTTCGAGAAGGGTGACGGACGCTTGCGCCCCTTTGGCCAGATCGCCCGCCTCCGCAGCGACCGCCGCCGGCGGGGCCTTTTGCAGCAGATGTTCGAAAATGGTCCGATCGTCGATGCCGGTCTTGGGCAGGTCGAAGGTGGCTTTGACCGAGGCCAGGGCCTCGGCGGCGCCGTCCGGGCGGGGGTGCAGAACGGCGACCAGATCGTCGTCGCGGACCACCTCTACTTCCGGCAGCGCTTCGGCCGCGGCCGTGTTGACCGTCAGCAGCCTGGCGCCGTGAGCGGGCGGACGCAGGATCCGGGCATAGCGCATTTGGGGCAGGCGCATATCGGCCGCGTAGAGCGCCTCTCCGGTGACCTTAACGCGGGCGTCGCGGCGGAGGTGGGGGCGGCCGCTGATCGTGTACGCCGTGTGCTGCTTCAGCGGGGGCAGGGTCTCGAGGTGACGTTCGATGAGCTTGCCGGCGGTGAGCTCGCCGTAGGAGACCCGACGAGAGGGCTGCCGGGTGTCGAAAATGGTTCCCTTTTCAGTCTGCAGCCGGTCCACCGGCACGGAGAACTTCTCCGCGGCGAGCGATTTGAGCACCCCTTTGGCCTCGCTGGCAGCCTCCTTGACGAAGATCCCGTAGTAGCGGGTCGAGAGGGAGCCCCAGGTACCGGCGTCCCACGGGCACAGGTCGGTGTCGCCCATGACCACGTCCACCGACGCATAGGGTACGTCCATCTCCTCGGCCATCATCTGGGCGAAGGAGGTGATGGGGCCCTGCCCCATCTCGATCTTACCGACAAAGCAGGTTACCCGGTTGTCGGCGCCGATGCGCAGGAAGGCGTTGAAGTCGGAGGGGACCTTGGCCCCCAGAAATCCCTGTCGCGGGGCGCGTGCCATGGCGGTGCCAGCGCCATCGCCGATGGTCAGGTAGACGACGAGACCGCCCCCCATCAGGCCCATGCGTTTGAGAAAGGAGCGCCGGGTCAGGCCGGCAGCGGTATCCGCCATCGGGTCGCGCGGTGTCGGTGTCTCCCTTGGCCCGGATCGTTTCATGAGCGGCCTCCTTTCATTGCCGCGGCGGCGATCTCCACGGCGTGGATGATGCGCAGGTGGGCCCCGCAACGGCAGAGATTGTCGTCCAATCCGGCGACGATCTCCGCCCGGGAGGGCTGGGGATTGGAGATCAGGAGGCCGTACGCCTTGAGAATCATCCCGGGCGTGCAGAAGCCGCACTGCAGGGCGTCTACCGCCGCGAAGGCCTCCTGCAGGGGATGCAGCGCCCCGTTGCGGGCCAGCCCCTCGATGGTCTGTATTTCGCGACCGGCGACCTCTCCGATCGTAATCTGGCAGGCGGGCAGCGCCTCGTCGTCCACCAGCACCGTGCAGGCGCCGCAGAGGCCCTCGCCGCAGCCGTATTTCGCCCCCGTGAGGGCCAGGTCGGTGCGCAGCACCCATAGGAGCGTCCGCTCTGCGTCCACCTCCAGGGTGACTGGTGTGCCGTTGAGGGTGAATTGAAGGGTCTTGCCCATGACACGCCTCCTGTGAATGGGTGTGGTTTCGGCCGCGTCGCCGGGCGCCAACTGCGCAGCTGGCGCGTCTCCTGGAAGGGGTCTGCAGTAGCTGGGGAAGTGTTCGGTCGATATGGGGCCGGCCGACGGTCTGCCGATCCGTGCTCACCATCTCTACCCGCATTCCGGACCGGCTGTCAATTCCGTGCCCGCCGGCCCCCATGACAACGGTGGGCATCAGAGCGGCCGTTTCAGCGGGGCGTCACATCCGCCAATGCCAGCATCAGCTCTTCGGAGAGCGCCGCCAGGGCCAGGCTCATGGATCGCACCACCTCCCCCGGCCGGTCGCTGGTTGCGGTCAGGGTGTGGGTTCCGATCCGCTCCAGCAGGGAGACACCGTCGTCGGCCGCCGACACGCGCCAGGCCGCCTTCAGTGTGACCCGGCCCGCTTCATCCGCCTCAAACCGGAGCACCTTTACCGTCAGGCGCAGGGCTGCGTTGCGGGCAGGGCTGCTGGCGAGCCTGTAGCCGGGAAGGGCCTCCGTCAGGGCGTGCAGATTTTCTGCGATCACCCGTCCGATCGCCTCGCCCAGCGGCTCGGCCCAGCGGTCGAACTCGTTGATCTGCAAGGTGTTGCCCGTCACCCGGGTCACCAGCTGGGGACGATCCAGATAGGCGGGGATTTCCACGCTCTGGACGCCGATGGTGACGATCTCCGCAGCGTCCGCCACCGGCGGTGGCGGGCTCGCCGCAACGGCGGATTCCAGCACGTAGAAGCGTGTGGCGGGGGATGCGGAGGCGCCCAGGTTAACGCAGCCGGCGACCGCCAGGCAGAGGCTGCCGAGGAGAATGGCGATGGGGAGAATCCGTGCAGGCATGGTGGTCAATTCACCTCTTTTTTGCCCCAGAGAAGGGCTTCGGGATGACGGCTCAGATACTCGGCCATGGTGGCCATGGCGGCGGCCAGCTTTCGATACTCGCCAATGGTGGTGTCGATCCGCCGGATGAGGGCCGCATCGCCGTCGGTGAGTTGGGCGAGGTTGGCGAGCAGGTCTTGCGCCTCCCCGAAGGCGGCCTGTGCCGCGGCAACGGACCGCATGGCCTCTCCCAGCAGCGGCTCAAGGCGCTCGTCCAGCTGGACGACCGCCCCCTTTACGGCGTCGGCCGTCTCGCTGACCCCCTCCGCCATGGGAACGACCTGGCCCTCGGCGGTGGTCATCAGGCGTCTCGCCGCGGCCAGCGTCGTCTCCACCTCGGTGGTCAAGGCGCTCAGATGGGCGTCCAGATGGGACGCCAGTTGACCATACTGCTGAACGGTGTCGTTGACCGCGGCGATCGCCCGGTGCAGCTCCGGCGAGTTGACCAGGGCCTCGATGCCCTTGGCGGCGCTGATGATCGATTCGGCCACGACCTGCAGATCGATCCGATCCAGTGTCTTGGCCAGCGCCTCCATCTCCGACGGCAGCGTGGGGTATTCCCGCAGCCCGTCGTCGAAACGCATCATGCGGATGGGGGATTCCGGGTAGAAATCGAAGGCGACCAGCAGCTGTCCCGTGAGCACGCTCTGGAGTTGAAGTCTCGCGCGCAGACCCAGGTCGATCATGTAGTCGATGGTTGTATCGGTGGTCAGCAGCTTCTTGCCGGGACCGCTGCCGGGCGGACTGCCGGTGATCTGGACGATGGTCTCGGGCACTTCGAAAATCACCTGGTTGATGAAGGTGCTGTCGGAGGCGTCGTAGATCGGGTTGATATCGACGACCTCACCAATGCGGATGCCCTTGAGCTGGACCGGAGCGCCCACGCTGAGGCCCTTCACCGATCCAGTGAAGTAGAGGACGTATTGATCGGATTTGCGAAACAGATTGCCCTCGCCCAGGGCGAAGATACCGACAACGACCAGGCCGATGGCACCTGCCACGAATGCGCCGATCAGGGTAGTGTTCACCTCTCTGCGCATGGATCAGCTCCTTCCTTTTGGCCTTTGGATAGGTTCACCGCGGGTTAGAAACTGAATCAAATTGGGATTCTCTGATGTGTCCAGCAGTTTCCGCGGAGCGCCCTGCCCGCCGGCGGTATGCGTGGCCGCATCCAGGAAGATGGCGTTGCTGGCGATGGCGAAGATGCTGGCCAATTCATGCGTGACGATGACGATGGTCGCGTCGAGGCTGCGGTTGATCTCCAGGATGAGATCGTCCAGCTGCTTGGCGCTGACCGGGTCCAGACCGGCGGAGGGTTCATCGAAGAAGAGAATCTCCGGATCCAGGGCGAGGGCCCGCGCCAAGCCGGCCCGCTTGCGCATGCCGCCGGACAGCTGGGACGGAAAGCGGGCTTCGAAGCCATCCAATCCCACCAGGGCGAGTTTGAAGCGGACGATCTCGCGGATCTCGTCGGCGGAGCAGTCGGTGTGCAGCCGCAGTGGCAGCCCCACATTCTCGGCCAACGTCATGGAACTCCACAGGGCGCCGTTCTGGTACATGACGCCGAGGTTGCGCATCATGCGTTTGCGGTCGACAGCGCGCTGCGCCCAGAAATCGGTGTGCCCATAGGCAACCGTCCCATGGTGGGGCGCTTTGAGACCGACCAATATTCGCAGCAGGGTGCTCTTGCCGCATCCGCTCCCCCCCATGATGGCGAAGACGTCACCCCTGTTGACGGTGAAATGGAGATCCCGCATGAGGATGAGATCGCCGTATCCCATGGTCAGGTTGGTAACGGTGATGTGCGCGTCTTCAGGGAAGGCCCCATCCGGTTGCGCCGGCATCTCAGCGCTGCGCCGCTGTTCGGCGGGGGTTTCCGGCCATTGGGCGTTTTTCACTGTTTCATATCCCCAAGATGTTGGTCAAGACGGCGAAGAGACCGTCGGCGATGACAATGTAGACGATGGCCGTGACCACGGCGGCGGTGGTGGCCTCGCCAACCGCAGCGGCGCTGCGGCCGCAGTACAGGCCCTGCAGGCAGCCGCAGCCGGCCACGATCCCACCGAAGATGATGCTCTTGAAGATGCCGATCGCGAAGTGGGTCAGGGAGACGGCATTGAGCGTTTGGTTGAGATACTGCAGCGCGGAGATGTCGAAGGCGCCGACCCCTACCAGCAGACCGCCCAGAATGCCCATCACGTCCGCGTACACGCATAGCAGGGGCATCATCAGGAGGAGCGCGAGCACGCGGGGCATGACCAGATAGTCCATGGGGTCGACGCCCAGGGTCCGCAGGGCATCGATCTCCTCGTTGACCTGCATGGTGCCCAGATTGGCGGCGAAGGCCGCGCCTGTGCGGCCGGCCATGATCACCCCGGTCATGACCGCCCCCATCTCGCGGGTCATGCCGATGCCAACCAGATCGGCCACGTAGATCTGGGCGCCGAACATGCGCAGCTGGACGGCGCCCATGAACGCGAGAATCAAGCCCACGAGAAGGCTGATCAGCGACACGATGGGCAGTGCCTGCCACCCGCATGCCTGGATGACGGTCAGCAGTTCCGCCGGCCGATAGCGCGCCTTGCCCCTGAGAAACCGAAGCGCGGAGAGGGTCAGTTCACCGACGAAGGTCAGCGTGAGCGTGGTTTCGCGGCGCACCCGCTGCAGCCACGCTGCGACCCGTTCTGAAGTGGCGGGGGGCGGCGGGTCGCCCAGCCCCTCTCTGGCGGCCCCGTGGGACAGGTCCAGGAGGTGCCGGACGCCGGCGGGCAGGCCGTCCAGGTCCACCTGGATATCGCGTGCGGCGCAGCGCTCGGTGAGGGATCTCAGAAAAACCACCAGGCGCGAGTCCCAAGCCTGTAGGGGCGTCGCATCGAATCGCAGGCGCCTTACCGGTTCGCCCTGCAGCAGGCGCTCCAGTTCGCTCCGCGCAGGGGCGGCTCGCGCCAACTGCCAGCGTCCATGAAGGGTGACCACCAGCGTACCATCCGAAGATCGGCTACTTGTCAGGGAGGCTTGTGTCATAGGTCCAGCCGCCGTCGCGATTGCCGGATCCGCATCAGTAAGAACGGGTGCCGGGGGATGCCATCGAATGCCGATAATGCCAGCAATCACAGCGCAGTGCAAATCGAAGCCACCTGGCACGGCACCCCGGGGCTAGCCGACGGCGCAGGAACTGACCAGGTTCCATAAGCCGTTCTCCTCCAGGATGCTGAGCGCGTGGTCATGGGCATGTCCGGTATGCGCAGCGCTGGTTGCCCCAATGGCCGCCGCCTTCGTGGACCCGGGGCCGGAAGGATCGTTGTCGGCATGGTAGCACCCGCCGAATCACTTGACCGGCGACCCGTCGGGGCGAGGGGCGACTCGGATGGGCTGAACCGTTTATGCTCAGCGGATGCTACCAGCCTGCAGGGGTCAGGACCGGTAGCCCCCGAATTTGGCCACTGGCGACCAGGCCGGGCTGATTTCTGGAAGCGGATCTGCATCGTAATCTCCAAAGTCCCCAGAAGCATAGGTTATGTCGCCATCGACAATGGTCATCACCGCCTCTATCTTGCGAAGCTCATCATCGGGCACCGTGAAATAATCCCGATCCAGCACAACCAGATCCGCAAGCTTTCCGGGCTCAAGCGATCCCTTCACGGCCGCTTCACCGGTGCTCGCCGCGCCGTTGATGGTCCAGAGCCTGAGTGCTTCGCTGCGATTCAGCAGGTTATCATCCCCGTACATTTGCAAACCGCCAAGACTTTTACCGGTTGCCAGCCAGGCGAGCGATAACCAGGGATTGTAGCTGGAGACGCGGGTGGCATCGGTCCCGGCGGCCACCTGCATGCCCATTTGCAGCATTTTGCGCACCGGCGGCGTCTGCGCCAGCGTCTCCATGCCGTAGCGATTGGCAAAATCACGGGCCTGATAGATGATGCGGTTTTGAATAGCGATAATGCCATTCAATGCCATGATTCGCTCCATATTGGCCTCGCTGACCGTTTCGGCATGATCGACAATCATCAGCGGGGCTTTGGCCGGATCGCCAAAAACTTCGCGGCGCACCTGCTCGTATACCGGCAATAATCGATTGATGGACTGATTGTAGGTCATATGCTGCCGGGTCGGCCAGCCGGCATACGCCAGCTGGCGAAGGATGGGTCGTTCAACCATTTCCGCATCCGAATCGATTTCAGGTCTGGGCATGGCAAATATTTCATAGTCATAGGCCGCCCAACAGATATTCTCACCGCCACCCACCAGTTTCAGCATGGCGTCCCCTTCACCCGGCTGATGGCGTGCTGTCCAGCGCTGATAGTCCGCCAGTTCCTGGCCCTTGACTTGGGCGAAGGTATACATGGACGTCCTGGTTTTGAGTTTGCCCATTTGGTGCAGCTTCTGAATGGTCCCATACGCATCTGGAAATACCATGCCGCCGCCGCCGGCATCACTGACGCTGGTGACCCCGAAGCGATGCATCTCACGTTGATAGTGCAGGGATGAATTGATTCGATCACTATCACTGAGCCGAGGTCCACCGGTGATACTCTTATACAGGATCAAGCCGGACGGCGCGGCCACGAGCAGGCCGGTCGCGCGGCCGACACCGTCGCGCGTAATCACGCCACCGGGGTAGACCGGCGCACCAGGCGCATTCAGGCCGAGATACTCAACGGCCGGTTTGTTCAACAAGGCGTAGGCGTATAGATACAAGATAAAAACCGGATGATCCGGTACCACGTCATTGATCTCCTCCAGTGTCGGCATACGCTTCTCTTTGAACTGCTCCCACGAGAATCCGCCAATCACCCGCACCCATTGTCCTTTTGGGGTCCGGCGGGCTTGCTCCCGCAAGAGTTCAAGTGCCTCCTCAACACTGTCGACACCATCCCAGCGCACTTCCATGTGATAGTGCATCCCCTCTCGGACAAAATGAATGTGAGAGTCATTGAGGCCCGGAATCACGGTCTTGCCGCCCAAATCGATAATCCTGGTGGAATTTCCTGCCAAGGAGCGGATATCGGCGGAACTGCCAGTCGCAGCAATCGCATTGCCCGCAATCGCCAGGGCCTCATCGATACGATCGGCACCATTGACCGTTGCGATCTTACCATTCAGCAGGATGATGTCCGGCTCTGATGGCGCCGGTGCGGCGGTGCTCGACTGGGCGGCAAAAGCAAAATTTGGCACCAGGCCGGAACCAAGCGCTGCTGCCGTAGCTGCGGCCTGTTTGATGAATTGTCTTCGGCTGGTTTTATTTATGGGATCAACTATATGGTGAGTTTTCATTTTATTGTCCTTTTTAGCATCAGGGTGCAGCGTAACGATGCGTTTGAAAGAGAAGTATAAGATGTTTCTACTTCATGCACACATGATTGACCGGCCGGTACGGTATAGTAAAGAATCAGGGTCTATGACCATATCATCCATTGGACCTTTGGACTGATGGATGCTTCCGGCGATACGTTTACGCCTGACACCATTGTTACCAACTGCATGACCCGGCCGATCCACTGTGCACGGGTCACGGTCGGGTCGTCTTGGCGATCAGATGGGTAACGACCGGTTCACTGCCGTCTTGCAAAAAGGTGCGCAAGCGGTCTTGCAGCGCTGCGTCGGATGCGGTCACGCGTTCGTGCTGCCGCAGGTGATTCAGCCAGGAACCGACCATGAACTGCTCCAGATAGCGTCCGGTCACCGTGGGATCACTATACAGCTGCCATCCAATGGCGCCGTCGCGCAGCCGGCTGGCCCGCAGTGATTGCATGAGACGGCGAAAATCTGCGTCCCGTGCTGAATCGATGTGGTATTCAATATTCACCAGCACCGGCCCCGCACCGCCCTCAGCGGCGTCCTCGATCATCGGTGACGGCCAATGCAGTGAAGGGGAGAGGTCGATCCCTTCGGTTGATGCCAGCGGTAGCCAGCGATTGGCGACGGTTCCCACCCCCGCCAGGACGGCGGCGAGCATAAAAACGGGTGCCATGGTCAATGCAGTGGCCAGTGCCCCCCATACCAGGCTGCCAATGGCCATCGATCCGTAGAAGAAAATCAGGTAGACGGAAAGCACTCGGGCACGCACCCATCCGGCGGCAACCGACTGCGCCGCCACATTCAAGGCGGTCAGCATGGTAATCCACATGGCCCCGGAGGCCAGCATGACCACCACTAACAAGGGTGCGTTACGCACCATCGCCAGGGCGACCAGAACCAGCGCATAGACCATGGTGGCGGCGGCGGTCAGTTTATCTACCGCAATTTTCCTGCGCAGGCGGGGCAGAAACAGCGCCCCCGTGACCGCACCCAGCCCCACGCCGCCCAGCAGGACCCCGTAGCCGGTGGCGCTCATCCCCAGCTCCTGTCTGGCCAACAGCGGCAGCAGGGCCCAAAGTGCACTGGCGGGAAAGACAAAACAGAGGGTGCGGCCCAACACACTGCGAAATCCATTCACATGGCGGGCATAGCGCAGTCCGGCCACCATGGCCGCGAAAAGGTGTTCGGGGGGCAGCGAGCTGGCCCTCTCTTCTCGTTTCCAGCTGTAGAGAACAATGATGACGCAGATAAAGGAGAGGGCGTTCAGTCCGAAAGCGGCCTGGGGACCGAACTGGGCCACAACGATCCCACCGAGCGCCGGGCCCACGGCACGGGCCAGATTGATTCCGGCGCTCTTGAGGGCGATGGCCGCGGGAATGTCTTCGCGCGGGACAATCTCCGGGACAATGGCCTGCCAGGCTGGCGCGTTGAATGCCGTACCGACACCGATGGCAATGGTGAATCCCAACAACAGGACCGGACCGGTCTGACCAGCGAAAGTGAGAAACGCCAAACCGGCGGCGGCAAGCAGCATCCACCCCTGGGTCATCAGCAGTAGACGGCGCCGGTCGAACACGTCGGCAAAGGCACCCGCCGGCAGGGCCAATGCAAAGAGGGGCAGGCTGGTCGCCGCCTGTACCATGGAGACCATCAGCGGTGACGGCGCCAGGCTGGTCATCAACCAGGCAGCGCCCACATCGTGCATCCAGGTGGCGATATTGGAGGCCAGCGATGCAATCCACAACGCGCGAAACAGCGATTGCTTCAATGGCTGCCACGCGCTACCCGTTCGTTGCGCGGCCTCCGTCGGCGATGAATGGGGTGGGTTTCTTTTCATGGGCCGTTACCTCGGGTGGCGAGCTACACATTGCAGTTGCAGCCGGTTTGCCAGGCGCGGCCGTCGGCCCCCATGATCCAGTGGCCGTGGCCCGGCCCATGGGCGTGGTCCGTGCGGTTGTTCGTGCTTTGCTCAGCGCCGTTGTGGCTGTTGTAATAGCCCCCGTAGTGGTTGACCGGTGACCAGTCCGGGCTGACCGGCGGTAAATCGGGATTGTCGGCGGAAAATTCTGCGCCGGCATGTACGATTTGACCGTCGACCACGGTCAACACGCTTTCAATGCCGCGGATGGCATCCGCTTCAACAGCGAAGTAGTCCTGGTCGAGGACGGCAAGGTCGGCCAGCTGACCGACGGACAATTCCCCCTTGGCGTCATCCTCACCGCTGAACCAGGCACTGCCCTTGGTCCACAACGCCAGCGCTTCTTCACGACTGAGCCGGTTTTCGGGCGCGTTGATCACGGTGCCGCCGACGCTCTTGCCGGTCACCAGCCACCACAGGCAGGTCCAGGGATGATAGCTGGCCACACGTGTGCCGTCGGTCCCGCCGCCGACGGGCAGGCCCATCTTGAGCATGGTTCGCAACGGCGGCCTGGCCTGAACCGCTGCTTTGCCGTAGCGCCGGATGAAATATTCGGCCTGGTAGGCCATGCGGTGTTGGACAGCCACACCGCCTCCCAGGCTCTGAATACGTTCCAGGTTGCCTTCACTCACGGTTTCGGCATGATCGATGAACCATCTCAAATGGTCGATCGGGGTGTCGCGGTGAACCCGCTCGAAGACATCCAGAAAGCGTCCGATGGTCTCGTCGTAAGTGGCGTGAATCCGCCAGGGCCATTCGGCAGCCACCAGCTTGCGGATGATCTGCTCCAGGTCGGATTCCATGAT
>JASJCL010000107.1 GCA_030066015.1 Desulfosarcinaceae bacterium
TTGACCTCCAGGGGCGCCTCCGGTCATCAAACCTCCCACGCCTACCTGCTCCACCTGGCACCGCTGGGCGGCCGGGTCTACGACGACCAATGGAATCCCATCATCAACAACGATGCCGGCGTCAAGGCGGGCGAGGCACTGAAGAAAATTCTCGAATGCGGTCCCGAGGGGGGCACCTCCTTCGGCTTCGCCGAGATGAAGAACGCCTTTCTGCAGGGCAAGGCCGCCATGTTCCTGGATTCCACCGTCATTGCCGGTGAGGTCAACGATCCCGCCAAATCCAAGATCGTCGGCAAGGTGGGTTGGGCCCTGCATCCCAAGGGCGTGCGCCGCGGTTCCCAGACGGGCGGATTCGGTATCGCCATCCCCAAGAACGCGCAGAGCAAAGAGGCCGCCTTTCTCCTCATGCAGTGGCTGACCAGCAAGCGCGTCGACAAGCTGATCGCGCTCGAGGGCGGCAACCCCTCGCGCTTCTCGACCCACGCCGACGCCGATGTCAACGCCAAATTCCCCCACATGAAGGTCTTTGGCGAAGCACTCAAATACGCCGATCCGGACTGGCGCCCCATCATCCCCACCTGGGGCGAGGTGAACAAGGAGTTGGGCACTATTTTGAACAAAGCCATGACGGGTGAGATGACGGTCAAGGCCGCTCTGGACGAGGTCGCCAAGCGGGCCCGGGCCATCCAAGAAAAGGCCGGTTACTACACCTGGCAGTAATGGGTTCTTGAGGATAAACCGCCGGGCGCCGCCGGGGCGCCCGGCAGGGTCGCGCCCCGTAATCGCAACCGTTCGGGCAGTTGATGGGAGCAGAGCGATGACACCGTCACGCATCTTCAATCGAGCCACCCCCTATCTTTTTCTGGCCCCCGCCGCGATTGTCCTTGTCGTGGCGCTGCTCTATCCCATCGGCTATCTGACGGTCGCCAGCTTCTTCGACTGGCGGATGGGCACGCCCTTTGCCGATTCGACTTTCAACGGCATCGACAACTACCTGTGGATTCTCAAAGACCCCAACTTTCGCGAATCCTTCGGCGTCACCATGACCTTCGCCTTTACGGTGGTGGTGCTGGAGATGTTCGTCGGGGTCGGGCTGGCGCTGCTGCTCGAGCGCCCCATCCGGGGCATGTCGGTGTTTCGGACCATCTTCATCCTGCCCATGATGATCGCCCCCATCGTGGTGGGGCTGATCTGGCGCTACATGTACAACCCCCAGTTCGGAATCCTCAACAAAACTTTGAAGGAGTGGGGGCTGCCGGCAATCCCCTGGCTCAGTTCACCGGACTGGGCCCTGCCCTCGGTCATCATCGCCGACATCTGGCAGTGGACCCCCTTCATTTTCATCCTCTCGCTGGCCGCCCTGCAGTCGCTGAGCAAATCGGCCCTCGAGGCGGCCCGCATTGATGGTGCTTCGGAATGGCAGCAGATCATCCATATCAAGTTGCCCTTGATGATGCCGGTGTTGGTAGTGGCCGCCCTGCTGCGCATGATCGACGCCTTCAAGGTGCTGGAGGTGATCTTCATCATGACCAACGGCGGGCCGGGACTGAGTACCGAGATCCTGTCGCTGCAGATCTACAAGACAGCCTTCGTGAGCTGGGAACTCGGTCGCGCCGCCGCCTTGTCCAATTTTCTGTTGGCCATCGTCCTGGTCATCACCATCGCCATGTTCCTCTACACAAAGATTCGGGACGCTCGCTTGGCCAAAGCCCAGGCGGCGGCCGAAGCGTATTGAGGCGATTCCATGAGACGCTACTCTGCAACCAACACGGCGATTTACTACTCGGTCCTCATCTGTCTGTGCATTCTCTCCCTGGGGCCCATCATCCTGATGTTGCTCACCTCGCTGAAGCTAAAGGTGGACATCTTCAACGAGGTGTCGACCTTTATCTTCATGCCCACGCTGAGCAATTACGTCTCGGTGATCAACGATCCATCCTTGATGCGCTACTTGGGCAATAGTCTTTACGTCGGACTGATCTCCACCGGCCTGACCCTGGTGATGGGCTGCATGGCGGCCTACGCCCTGGTCCGCTTCCGCTTCATGGGGCGCGACGTCGTCTCGCTGACAACCCTCCTGATGCGCATGGTGCCGCCGGCGGTGCTCACCGTGCCGGTGTTCGCCATTTGGACCTTTCAATACGGGCTCAGCAACAACCGTCACGGCCTGATTCTCATCTATGTGGCCATCAATCTTCCCTTCGTGATCTGGATCCTACAGAGCTTTATTCAACAGGTGCCGATTCAACTCGAGGAGGCGGCACGGGTGGATGGCGCCAACCCCTTCCAGACCTTCTTCCTGGTGGTGCTGCCGATCATTAAACCGGGGCTCGCAGCGGCGGCGATCTTCACCTTCCGTATCGCCTGGAACGAGTTTATCCTCGCCCTGGTACTGACCAACCGGGCCACCCGGACCATTCCGGTGAATATCTCCCTGTTTCTTACAGAGCATAACATCGACTGGGGTCGACTCATGGCCATGGGGATGCTCATCGCCGTTCCGCCCATTATCTTCACCTTCGTCGCCTCCAAACAGATCATCACCGGTATGACGGCTGGTGCGGTGAAGGGCTAAAGGAGCATTGGGGGGACGGGGCTGATGGGGGCGTGGCGATGCTGCCAGGGAGCGCCCTTAGCCCACGTGGGAACGGGCGGTCTGACACGTTTGAGACGGCTGCCGATGCGGTTCGCCGCAGCTGGCGGTGAGGTGCCGCCGCGACGGTAGGCGGCCCTTCACCAAAGGGCGAAATGCCGCTCCACCAGGGGTGACGCACTTGTATCTATATGGAAAGTGGACATTATAAGCGGGCGGTCGGAAGCGGTGCAAAATCGACGCGCGACCGGGCCCCTTCTGTTTGGCCATCAATAAGGAGTGAATAATGAGCAAAATAGAGACGATCACACGGGAGTCCTGGATCTTGGCCAATTTCCCCGAATGGGGGACCTGGCTCAACGAGGAGATCGAGGAGGAGGCGGTCAAGCCGGGCACCTTTGCCATGTGGTGGCTGGGCTGCACCGGATTGTGGGTCAAGTCCGAAGGCGGCACCCACATCTGTATCGACTTCTGGACCAAGAGCGGCAAGCGCACCAAGAAGAACAAGCTGATGAAGGCGCAGCACCAGCACCAGCGCATGATCGGCTGCCTCAAGCTGCAGCCCAACCTGCGCAACGTGCCGTGCGTGCTGGACCCCTTCGCCATCAGAAAGGTAGACGCCATCCTCTCCACCCACCACCACGGCGACCACATCGACGAAAACGTGGCCGCCGCGGTGATCCAGAACTGCGCGGCCGATGTGCCCTTCATCGGCCCCCAGGCCTGTGTGGAGCTGTGGACCGGCTGGGGCGTACCCGCCGAGCGCTGCCGAGTGGTCAAGCCGGGCGATCGCATCCAGATCAAGGATGTGGAGATCTTCGCCCTGGACAGCTTCGATCGCACCGAGCTGGTGACGGCCCCCAAAGGCACTATCCTCAAGGGCAAGATGCCCCAGGAGATGGATACGCTGGCGGTCAACTACCTCATCAAAACTCCCGGCGGCAGCGTCTACCACAGTGGCGACTCACATTACTCCAACTACTACGCCAAGCATGGCAATGACCACCAGATCGACGTGGCCCTGGGTTCCTACGGTGAAAACCCGCGGGGAATGACGGATAAAATGACCTCCATGGACATCCTCAAGATGGCCGAGTGCCTCAACGTCAAAGTGATCATCCCCTTCCATCACGATATTTGGACAAACTTCCAGGCCGATCCCGCCGAAATCCGCGCTCTCTGGGAGATGAAGAAGGACAAGCTGCAATACCAGTTCAAGCCCTTCATCTGGCAGGTGGGTGGCAAGTTCATCTACCCCGACGATAAGGACAAGATGGAGTACCACTACCCCCGTGGCTTTGACGATGCTTTCGCCATTGAGCCGGATCTGCCGTTCAAGGCGTTGCTGTAAGGGAGGCACTTATGCAGAAACCAATGCTTCAGGTCGCACTGGACACCCTGGATATACCGTCGGCACTGAAGGCCACGCGCGCTCTGGCGCCCGAAGTGGATGTCCTCGAGGTGGGTACCATCCTTTGTTACGCCGAAGGTGCCCGTGCGGTGGCGACCCTGCGGGCGCTCTACCCCGATCACCTCATCCTGGCGGACCTCAAGGCCGCCGATGCCGGCACCACCGTGGCCGAGATTGTCTTCTCGCAAGGCGCCTCCTGGATGACCGTGATCTGCTGCGCCCCATACGCCACCATGACGGCGGCCCTGGCGGTGGCCAGGAAGTACAGCGGCGATGTGCAGATCGAACTCTATGGTGAGTGGACCTTCGCCCAGGCCGAAAAATGGTTGGAGATCGGCCTCACCCAGGCGATTTACCACCGCGGTCGCGACGCCGAACTGGCCGGGCAAAAGTGGGGCCCGGCCGATCTGCAAAAGATCCGCAAGCTGGCCGACATGGGATTTGCGGTTTCCGTCACAGGTGGGCTCACCCCACAAGACCTTGCCATCTTTAAAGGGATCCCGGTGAAGTGTTTCATCGCCGGTCGGAGTCTTTACGGCGCCGACGATCCCGCCCAGGCGGCGAGGGCCTTCAAGGCCGCGATCGCCGAGCATTGGTAATCGGCTGAGGAGTCGCTATGAGACTGGAAGAGATAAAGCTGGGCATTTACGAGAAAGCCCTGCCCCGCGGTCTGGACTGGGCGGCGCGTCTGGCCATGGCCGAGCGGCTCGGCTTTCAGTTCGTGGAGATGTCGGTGGACGAAACAGACGCGCGGCTGGCGCGTCTCGAATGGAGCCGCGAAGAGCGCAAAGCCTTCGTGAACACGGTCCTGGAGAGCCGCCTCAGCGTGCCGTCCATGTGTCTGAGCGGACACCGCCGCTATCCATTTGGCAGTCACGACCCCGAGATCCGCAAGCAGGCCCTGACCATCATGGCGCGGGCGATTCAGCTGGCTGTGGATACCGGAATCCGGACCATCCAATTGGCCGGCTACGATGTCTACTACGAAGAGGGCGATGCGGACACCCGGGCCTGGTATTTGGAGGGAATGCAAGCCGCCTTGGCCATGGCGGCCCGGGAGCAGGTGATGCTGGCCGTGGAGATTATGGACCATCCCTTCATGAACTCGATTCTGCGCTTCGTCAATCTGAAACGGGTCCTGGACTCCCCCTGGCTCACGGTCTACCCCGATATCGGCAATCTCAGCGCCTGGGGCAACGATGTGGCTCAGGAGCTGACCCTGGGAATCGGCGACATGGTGGCCCTGCACCTCAAGGACACCCTGGCCGTCACGCCCACCCACGGGGGCACGTTCAAGGAGGTTCCCTTCGGCAGCGGCTGCGTGGACTTCCCCGCCGCTTTCGCCACGCTGAAGCGTCTCGACTATCATGGACCCTTTCTCATCGAGATGTGGACGGAGAAGGCGGACGACGCCGAAAAGGAGATCGTTGCCGCGCGTGAGTGGATCGTCGCCCAGATGCGGGCGGGAGGCTTTATCGATGCAGGATGATCTGAAACAAGCGGTCTTGGACGCCAATCTGCTCCTCAAGGAGTTGGGGCTCGTGATCTTCACCTGGGGCAACGTGAGCGCCATCGATCGCGACCGCGGCGAGGTGCTCATCAAGCCCAGCGGCGTCTCCTACGAGACCATGCGGCTGGCCGATCTGGTGATGGTCGATCTGGATGGCAATATCCTCGACGGGGCCTACAAACCCAGTTCCGATCTGGCCACCCATCTGGAGATCTACCGCCGGTTCCCTGCCTGCGGTGCGGTGGTGCACACCCATTCGCGCCTGGCCACGGCGTGGGCGCAGGCCGGCATCGACCTACCGGCTTGCGGTACCACCCATGCCGATTATTTCTACGGTCCCGTCCCCTGCACCCGACCCCTCACCCGTGAAGAGATCCAGGGCGCCTATGAATTGGAGACCGGCCGGGTGATCGCCGAAACCTTCGAAGAGCGCGGGATAGATCCCGCCCAGGTCCCCGCCGTGCTGGTCAACAGCCACGGTCCCTTCACCTGGGGCACGACGCCCGAAAAGGCGGTTCACAACACCGTCGTATTGGAGGAGGTTGCCAGCATGGCCTTTTACAGTCGGCTGATCAATCCACAAATGGGCGCCATGGACCAGGCGCTCCTTGACCGGCATTTTCTACGCAAGCATGGCGCCAACGCCTACTATGGGCAGCAATGAAAGCGGCGGTTCTCACCATCGATATCGGTTCCACCAACATGAAGGCCGTTCTTTTCGATACACAGGGCGGCATTCTTCACCTCTGCAGTCGTGGAACGCGGCCCGATTACCTGGACGACCAGCGGGTGGAGTTGGACGGCGGACAGCTCCGCGGCGCGCTGCTCTCCCTGCTCCGCGAGTCCAATGATTTTCGCGTCGCAGAAGGCCTCCGACTGACCGCCATCGGGGTTACCTCACAACGCTCCTCGGTCGTAGCGGTGGATGCCGCCGGTGATCCCCTGATGCCCATCATCATGTGGCACGACAAGCGCACCGCTTCCCTCTGCGATCGGTTGCGGCCGCACGAAGAGCGGGTGTTTGCCCTCAGCGGGATGACCATCTCGCCGGTCTATTCGGCGGTCAAGATGCTGTGGCTCAAGGAGCAACGGCCGGCGATACTTGCCCGGGCGGCGAAACTGCTGGGGATCCACGATTTCGCCTTGCACACCCTTTGTGGGCGCTTCGTCACCGATCACTCCCTGGCCAGCAGCACCAACCTGCTCAATATCCATTCCGCGCGCTGGGATCCCGAGCTTCTCGCGATCTTTTCCGTGGAGCGTCGTCATCTCTGCGATCTGGTGGCACCTGGTTCTGTATGCGGCAGCACCACCGCCGCTCTGAAAGCACATACCGGCATCCCCACCGGCACGCCGGTGATCACCGCCGGCGGTGATCAGCAATGCGGCGCGATGGGCCAGGGCGTCCTCACCCCGGGGAAGATCAAATGCACCACCGGGACTGGGTCCTATCTCCTGGCGTTTGCGGCCTCGCCCGTCATCGACACCCAGAAACGCTTTTTGTGTAAGGTGGGCGCCGTACCCGGTACTTACTGCCTCGAGGCGGGCATCTTTACTACCGGAACCGTCTATCGATGGTTTCGGGAGCAATTCTATCGGGAGGAGACAGACGCCGCGGAGTTCACGACGATCAACTCAGAAGCGGCGCAAAGCCCGCCCGGCGCCAATGGCGTCATCATGCTGCCCCACTTCGAAGGCAGTGGCGCACCCCATTGGAACCCGGCCGATCGAGGCACCTTCCACAATCTCCGTCTCTCCACCACGCGGGGCGACTTGGCCCGTGCGATCCTGGAAGCGATCGGGATGGAAACCCGGGAGAATATTCAGCTGTTCCAACGCTTCGTCGGACCGGTGGATCAGATTTCGGTGGCCGGCGGCATGACGGCCCTCGATTTTTACAATCAACTCCAAGCCGATATATTCGGATCGGCCGTTATCACCTACCCCCATACCCAAGCCACCGCCTTGGGCGCCTGGATGTCCGTCGCCGTTTCGAGCGGTCTTATCAGCTCCTATGAGGCGGCTTTCCGATGCGCCCAGCGCAGCGGTGATGAGAAGATCTACACGCCCAACCCGCATCTGCGGGACCAGTATGACGCAATTGCGGCGCGTCGGCTGGCGCTCTACCGTTCTTTGCTGCCGTTGCAATAAGTTGCGGTGCTTGGGACGCTAGACGGCCGACTGGCCGCCAACGCGGGTCAGGTGGGTGCGCGTCCAGGACGCGTGCGTCTCCTTGGGATGATTGCAAATGCGCTTCGACCGCCATTGACATCTTGGACACTTACCGGGATGGCAGGGGTCCATGTGGATGAGAACGATGGCCTGGTCGTCGAAATGGGCTTCGATCAGATGCTCAAGCGCTTTGACTTCCGTGTGGGCCTCCGCCAGTGAGAGGTCGCGTGGCAGCACCAGGTGAAAGTCCACATTGACACGTGCGCCGGAACGGAAGGCGCGCAGGCGGTGGATATCGAGCCAGCGCGGCCGGCGGTTGGCATTGAGAAAGGCGACCAAATCGTCCAGCAAATTGGGATCGCTGCGGTCCATCAAGCCCGCGAACGCCTGGCGCAAAAGACCGCCGCCGGCGAAGAGAATGTGGCCGCCCACCAGGCAGGCGATGAGCCCGTCCAGCCAGAGCCAGCCGGTTAGGTAGACCAGCAGGAGGCCAAGCACCACACCGGCCGAGGTGTACACATCGGTGAGGATGTGGCGTCCGTCGGCCTCCAGCGCCAGTGAAGCGGTGTGACGGCCCACGCGTATCAGGAAAATTCCCAGTGCGAGATTGATTACGCTGGTCGCCAGCAGCAGGAGCAGGCCACTCTCCAGGTGGGGGAGCGGGTGGGGGGATATGAGGTGCCGGATGCCCGTGTAGAAAATACCCAAGGCCGCTACGAATATCAATGCCCCTTCAAATCCGGCGGAAAAAAATTCGATCTTGCCGTGTCCATAGGGATGGTCTTCGTCAGGGGGAAGCGCGGCAAAGAGAATGCTGCCCATGGCGAATCCGCTGGCCACCACGTTGATGATCGATTCCAACGCGTCTGAGAGGACGGCCGAACTGTGGGTTAACCGGTATATATAGAATTTCAGCCCCATCAGGGCGGTACCGACGACGAGGGATACCGTGACGGCGACCACTCGTTTTTTCAGCGCCGGCGTCCAATATGTGTCCGGCCGCGGTAGGGGAGGGGCCATCGTGCCTCTCTGCACATCGGCATGATTTGGGGAACTCACGTCATGAACCATCGGCTGCACTGCAGATCGCTCCCCACAATCGGCGGGGCGCCAGGATCAAACAATGAAGAAGATGTCTGGACGATAACGCTGTCGGGGGTGACGGTTATCGACATACCGGCGAGAGATCCGGCTCAGGCGGGAGACTTCTCGGCCGGGGTTTTCTCGACCAATTCCTGTTCGCAATGGGGGCAGAACATGGTGGCGACGTTGTTGCGGTCCAAGGGAATCTCTTCCGGGAGCGAGAGGACGTATGGTCCAGGACCTTCGTAAGGGCAGTTTTTGGATTTACAGATAAATTCCATTGATCGGGATCCTCCTATGCGGTTGTTATTCCG
The DNA here is from genome assembly GCA_030066015.1 of Desulfosarcinaceae bacterium. GTDB lineage: Bacteria > Desulfobacterota > Desulfobacteria > Desulfobacterales > Desulfosarcinaceae > JASJCL01. Next base: position 9,084 of record JASJCL010000107.1, read on the forward strand.
ACACGATCATTCGAAAATCTATGCTGTGCCATTTCTGGGTCCGATGACGTTGTCCGCGCCGGATTCAGTGCAATTTTAGAGTAAGCACCATTTTTGGAGAAACAATCTCAGACGTGGCCTTTGGACCATAATTTGGCCCCCGCAGCCGCCGACGCGTAGCGCCGAAACGCTCGTGCCCTTAGTTCGCAAAGTCGCGACGCCCTTTTGTGCGGGGTCATAGACCGCGCCAGACCCAGTCCGGTCTCGGATGCGCCGTTGCCAGCATGGCCGGTGTGGTGATGCCGGTGAGGACAATTGCCGCTCGGTAGCCGAAGGCCTTGGCCCCGGTGACGTCAGCGTCCAGGTTGTCCCCGATCATCAGGACGCGGTTCTTTTCGATGGATCGACCTGCCGTCTGTTCGATTCGGCGGTGGGCGATCCGGAAAATGGGGCCGTATGGCTTGCCCAGGTATACCGGGGGCATTTTCCTGCCGTAGGTCGCCAGTGCGCGCTCGATCAGCCGGGCGACGCTGCCCGCAGCGAGTCGAAGCCCGCCACCGCCATCCGGGTAGTATTCGTCTGGATTGGGGGTAATCAACAGCGCATCGGGATGCACAATGAAATAGTTCACCACGGCATTGATCACCGGCTCCCAATCGTAGTTCTCTTCCCCCACGATAACCCCTCTACAATGGGGCAGATCCGACAGATTCCGCGTGGTCTGTAATCCGGCGGCCGCGGCATAGCAGGGGGTTCCCAGGTTGCCCATCACGAAAAAACAGGCATTCACGCAGTCGTATTCGTCCGCCACCACCGTTAACCCATGCGCGCAGGAGACGATCTCCGCAGCCTCGATGTTCAGCCCGCACCTTTGAAGCGTATCGGCCTTCTCCTGGGGAGAGTGGTCGCCGTCATTGGTGAGCAGGAGGAAAGGCATCCCACTGCCTCTCAGGCGGTTCAGGAGCTCACGGCTCCCTGCGATGGCCTGTTTGGCCAGCAGCAGCACCCCATCCACGTCCAAGATCAGTGCGTCCAGCGCATCGGGATGGGCGTCTAGCCAATCGCGAAAGCGACCATGGTCGCCGCCGACCTCGCCGGCATCCGGGCTAGGCTGGGGCATTCAGTGCGTCCAGTACCTTGAAGAGCCCCTGGGTGCCCAAGTCCTCCCAGCCTTGCGCCATGGCGGCGATATAGAACTGCTGCACCATGGCCAATCCGGGGAGCGAGAGCTTGAGGCGGCGGGCCTCCTCCAAAGCGATGCCCATGTCTTTGACGAAGTGTTTGACGTAGAAGCCCGGATCGAAGTCCTGATCCGCGATGCGGCGACCGAGATTGTTGATCGACCAGCTGGCGGCGGCGCCTTTGCCAATGACGTCAATCACGGCATGCATGTCCAGGCCCACGCGGCGTGCATAGAGGAGCGATTCCACGACGCCGATCATGGTGCCGGCGATGAGGATCTGGTTACACATCTTGGTGTGTTGACCGGCGCCGGCTGGACCCATGAGCTGGATGTTTTCCCCCATCAACTGGAAGAGGGGCAGCACTCTCTCGTAATCGTCGGGCGCTCCGCCCACCATAATCGCCAGGCTGGCGTTGCGGGCACCGATATCGCCGCCCGATACCGGCGCGTCCAGGGCGGCCATTTGCCGGGTCCGGCAAGCGGCCTCGATCTCCTGGGCCAGGGCCGGGCTCGAGGTGGTCATGTCCACGACGATCTGTCCCGCCTTGCCACCGGCAAGGATACCCTCCGGTCCAAGGATGACGCTGCGCACATCCTCTGGAAAACCAACGATGCTGAAAACAATGTCGCTTTGTTCGGCAACGGCGGCTGGACTTTCGCACCAGGTCGCCCCTCGGGCCACCAAATCATCTGTTTTCTGACGGCTGCGGTTGAAGATGGAGATGGTGTGGCCGGCGTCGAGGAGATGTCCACACATGGATCTCCCCATGACGCCCGTGCCGATCCAGCCCAGATGGTAACGCTCCATGGTGGTGTCCTTTCCAAATTGAAGATGGCGGGATGCAAATTGCCCGGCTGGTCAGTGGATCCGATTGCGGGCCGCTTTCGGTCTACGCTTGTTCATGAGGTGTAAAGCAGATATAGAGAACCGCTGGGGGTGTGTCAACCCGGACCAGCACCAGCCATGATGGATGGTCGGCGACGGCACCCGATATGGTAGGGACGGTTTGCCGCAATACCAGCCATGGTATGGTGAGCGACCCTGAAGCGGCATCTGGCCGCTGCCCTTACCCCGCCTCTGAACCCAAGGAAGGAGCGTGTATGACGGCACCATCTGATCGTATCGACTTTCGGATAGATACGCAAAATCTCTACCGCGAAGAGGGCTTCACCGACATGAGCGCCGGCAGCATTCGGCGACTGGTGCCCGTGAAACCCGACGGCAGCGACGACAAGAGCCGCACGCCCATCTTTGTGGGCAGCAGCCAGCTAATGACCGAGCAGGGTCCATTGCCCTTGCAAGCGTCCCTCACGGCCAATAATCTCAAAGAGGCCATCGAGGCCTTTCCCGCCGCTATGGAAAAGGCCATGCAGGAGATGGTCCAAGCCCTCATGCGTTTGCAAGAGGAGCAGCGCAAGTCGGATGACTCGCGCATCATCGTTCCTGGCCGCTAAGGCAGTCCCGCATGGGCGGCCAAAGCGGGTGGATGGCGTTGATCGCATGATGGCGGGAGTGGCAGATCGTGATCCAGATTGAGGTGCGGTGTTATGCCGGTTATCGGGGCGAGGAGACACCCCGCAGGCTCTACCTCGGCCGGCGCCGGGTCGAGGTGGAGAAGGTTCTCGATCGCTGGTTGGCACCGGACCATCGCTACTTCAAGCTTCAAGGTGATGACGGTGGCGTCTATATCATTCGCCACGACCCTGCGGCGGCGGCCTGGGAGCTGGTGTTTTTCGATCAGCTAGTGGTTGACGAAGGCGATGTGGGGCGCATCACCTGAGCCAATCGGTCGCTATGCCTGCAGGCCGAACACCGGCCGTCCCACGGGCACGGGGCGTCCCCGCATGCCCCCATGGGAACGATGCGGGCGGTCGTCTGTTCGGGGCGTTTCTCCACGATTGGGATTCGGAGCTGCTGATCGAAGCGTAAGGCACCGAAGTCCACTTCAGGGTTGCAACGTTTGAGCAGCCACATTGGGATGGAGAAGGTATCGCTCGCCAGCGTCCAGAGACTGTCGCCAGACTTGACCTGATAGGTTGTCAGGCTTTCCACCTGAAACGCCGCGAAAAAGTCTTCCTGCAACCGCTGGTGATATTCGAAGCGGCGCTCCTCGAAGACTTCCCGGGAGACTTTTTGAAAGGGGATCCGGATGCGCTGATGGGTGTGCAGCACCTGTCCGTAGGTAAACCCATTGAGACGCCTCAGGGCCCGGGTGGGAATCTCCAACCAATCGGCAAAGTGACCCAGGGTCTCCTCCACTTCCACCTCTATATGCCCCACTTGAACACCGTCCACCTCGCCGGTGCGCATCACCTTGAGATGACCCGTGACCATGGTCAGGTTGAGGCCGCGGGGCGTCTGTGTTTCGATCTCAGAGCGATCCGGCGCACTTTGGGCGATCTCCAGGCCAAACGCTGATGGCCGGCGTGCGGGGAACCTCCACATATCATAGGGCGTCACCGCGGCCACTGTGCTCTCCTTGAGACCGGCTTTCGTGTCGTCGCTCATACGGCGCGTACCGGTTTCAGCGGCGACCGTTCCGGTGACCGACGCCAATGGGGGCTCGGCCAGATGCCCGATGGTGACGGGGAATGGCTCCGGAATCAGACTGGCCAGCAGGGGCGTCTCGGACGATACCGCCGGCGGAGCGCCAACCGATGTGGGCACTTCGACTGCGCCTGCCTGGCTGGCCACGGCCTCGAGCGGGCCAATCCTTGGGGTCGCTTCGGTCGCAACTATGGGGCGGGATGCGGGCGCCGGCTTCCCTCGGTCCGATGTTGCCGTCGTGGTGATGGGCGGGGCAGCCGTCGGCGACGACGGTTGGTTCGCCGTTGCCTTGGCCTGGAGGAGGGCTCGCTCACCTGGCTGAGGCAGACGCAGGTTCTGGTTCACGTAGATGGTGGCCCGCCGGTCCAAGTTGTTGGCCAGGATCAGATCCGCCAGGCGAATGCCGTGCAGTCGGGCGATGCGCCCGGCGGTGTCTCCTGGCTGGACGGTGTAGAAGCGGCTCGGCTTTTGTTTGGCGTAATACAGCCGGCTCGGTAATTGGAGACCATCCTGACCGGCCGGTTGCACGACACGTCCCGGTAAGTTGAGAACATAACCGCGCGGGATATATTTCTGGCCCCGAAACACGGGCGGACGCAGTGCGGGGTTATAGCGGGCCAGCGTTTCCAGATCGAGGTCGAAATGGTCACCGACCGCAGCGATGGCTGCGAAATTCTTCATTTTCAGGCGGTAGATCTTCTCCGGTTTGGCCAGTTTGAGCTTGCCGAAATAGGCTTCATAGTTGTCGGCGATACGCCGGGCGGCGAGAAACTCCGTATAGAAATTGCGGGACGCGAATTTAAAGGTGCGACTGGTGTATCGCGCCACAATATCGGGGAACGCCTGGTGGCGTCGCTTGGCCCTCGCCATGCCGGCGGCGCCGTGGTTGTAGGCCGTTATGGCCAGGGGCCATGAACCCAACTTGGTATAGTTCTCCGCCAGAAGTCGTGCGGCGGCGTGCGACGCTGCGATGGGGTCGCGACGCTCGTCCACAGTGTACCCAATCTGCATGAATCGTCGACCCGTTGATCGCGTAAACTGCCAGATGCCGGCGGCCCCGAACTTGGAATAGGCCTTCAAGTTGAAAGAGGATTCCACATGGGGGAGATAGGCCAGATCCTCCGGCAGGCCGGCTGCCCTGAAGATCGACCGGATCTGATCCAGATAGGCCCCTGAACGTATCAGGCCCTTCCGAAAGCGGTCTGCCTGGCCGATCTGGCACCGCACCTGTCCGGCGGCGCTGCGCAGCTCCTTTGGCGTCAAGACCTGTTTAAGGTGTCGGGCCAGCTCCGCGTCGGGCCAGTTGGCCGTGCTGCCGCTATCCGCCAGTTCCCGTAAGCGCTCGGCCCAGCGGGCTTTGGCGGCTTTTATAGTACGGCGGTTCTTCTTTCGATTGCGGGCATCGGTGGTGGGCCGCAAGTCGATGACGGCATAAATTCGTGATAGATCACGACTGTCGTGGAGAATGCCCTGACGCGTGGTGTAGCGGGTATAAACCGCTTCCCAGAAATCGACATTGGGTTTCAAGCTGGCGAAATGGGGAAACTGCGCCTCACTCGCCCCGGCGGGGGCCGTCGCAAGTGCGAGGATAAGGGTGGCTGACGCGGCGATAAGGGCGGCCGCCAACCGGGCCGGATTGAGATGCTGCTGACGACCTGCCGGGCGCGGACGGCGCCAGACGCGGGTAAGGGCTCGGGACATATTGGCTCTCCAATGGGTCATAGTTGGGCCGATGGCCGTTTGGGCCTTATCCCAGCAAAATTGATACCAGGAAATCCCGGCTTTAACCTCCTGAAATCTGCTTATGTTGCGGTGGCCGCCGATCATTGGGCCAATTCTCCGTCGGCACCCGTCAAAATTATGGTACTTTGGCTTGCTTTCCAAGGGATCGGTCTAAGGTTAAAGCCTGTGGCGCCCATGGGGCTGCCCAATCTCCCAACGACCTTCACACGCTGACGACCCGGAGTGATTGTGACCCCGGGTACCACCCAACCGCAAAGGAGGCTCAATGAGTGTACTCGTTTCTCAGCAGGCTCCCGATTTTACAGCACCCGCAGTGATGCCCAATGGGGTGATCAACGAATCATTCAAACTCTCCGATCTTCGGGGGCACTACGTCGTGCTTTTCTTTTGGCCGCTGGATTTCACCTTTGTCTGTCCTACGGAGATCATCGCCCACGATCGGCGCATGGCGGCCTTCGAATCCAAAAACGTCAAGGTAGTGGGCGTATCCATCGATTCTCAATTTACCCACTTCGCCTGGCGCAACACCTCGGTGGACGATGGCGGCATCGGTGCCGTGACCTTCCCCATGGTGGCCGACGTGAATCATCGGATTACCCAAGCGTTTGGTATCGAGCACCCCGATGGAGTCGCCCTGCGCGCCTCCTTTCTCATCGACAAGGCGGGCGTGGTTCAGCATCAGGTGGTCAACAACCTGCCGCTGGGGCGCAATGTGGATGAGATGCTGCGGATGGTCGATGCCCTCCAATTCTTCGAAGAGAATGGCGAAGTATGCCCTGCCGGCTGGAAGGAGGGCGACACGGGGATGAAGGCGACCGCCGAAGGCGTGGCCGACTACCTGAGTTCCCACGCCAATGACCTCTGACCCCTCTTGATCGGGCTTCGACCGGTCCCATATGTGGTGCCCTCTTGAATCCCGCGGCCTCACCGCTCGGTATCCTATACCGGTGGTGGGGCCGACAACCGCATCGCAGCGTTCCGAATCGGCCCACCCGCTTGTGCGTGAAAATCCACCCGGCTACGGCCGGGTAAAGCTCCCAGGAGACCTCAGGTGCGCATCCACCTCAAAGATCTGGACGCCGGTGAGATTCGATTGCAGATCGCCGTCGATCCCCAAACACTCCCCACTCTGGCCAACCTGGACCACGTCGGTGAAATCGGATTCGCCACCCCACTGGATCTGGATCTGAGGATCTTCCGCAACACCGATATGGTTACTGTGCTGGGCCGTCTCGCCACAAAGGTGGGCATGGCTTGCGCCCGCTGTCTTGCGCGCCACAAGCAAACGCTCGACTTCGGTTTTGAGTTGAGCTATCTTCAGTCCCATGGTGCTTCGGCCGGTGGCGAGAAAATGGCGCGAGAGGTGGAACTCGATGCCCGTGAAGCGGGACTGATCCATTTCCAGGACGACTCGCTCGATCTCGCCGAGGGCATCGCCGAGCAGGTCATCATGCGACTGCCCTTCAAGCCCCTCTGTCAACCGGACTGCAAAGGTCTGTGCAGTCATTGCGGCATCAATAAAAATGCGGAAACGTGCACCTGCGGGCGGCACGCCGCTGAAAATCCGTTCGCCGTCCTGCAGCAATGGTCGCAAAGATCCACCGACGATTGATGTCGGACACAATTGAGCAGGCATCTATTCAGAATGGATATGGAGGCAAATCGTATGCGAGCAATGGCGATTGTGGGGGCCATCACGCTCCTCCTGACGCTGGTGGCCTGCGACTCTGAAGGCTTGCTGCTCAACGTGACCTTTGACCGAATCGACGGACTTGAAAAGGGTGCTCCCGTCCGATTCGAAGGGAATTTCGTTGGACAGGTCGAAGAGGTGGTCTACACCACCTCCGGTGACTATCAGGTGACGCTGTCCATCGATGAGGGTTTCGCCAACGCCTGTACCACCCATACCCGATTTCGAATCGCTCCGAAGGCGGCGGATAACCGGGGCATGGCCGTGGAGATGATTCAGGGACGCCCCGGGGGAATCCCTTTGACGGCCGACAGCAAGATCCAAGGCGAGTCCATCTCTCCTTCGGCGGCGCTGGGCATAACGGCCGACCTTTTTAAAGGCTTGGAGAAGCTGGGCGAACAGATTGAAGCATTCACGCGAGAATTTCAGAATATCGAAGAGAGTTCCGCCTATCAACGCCTGCGGGAGGAACTGAGCGCCCTCAGTGAATCGATGGTAGACGCCGGGCGCACTGCGCGTGAGAAGATAGAGAAAGAGGTCCTCCCACGCATCGAATCGGAGATCCGTCAACTGCGCGAACGCCTTGAAAAGATGGGCAAGGAAGCCGAAATCGCTCCCTTGGAGGAGGAGTTGGAGCGGATCAGAAAGGCGGTGTAATTTTCGATGTCCATTCGCCTAATTGCCAAAGAACTCTATGCCGCCCGTCAACGTGAGGAAGCATTGGGCAAGGAGATGGCCATCGCCGATCCGGCACAGAAGCCACATCTGGCGGAGCGGCTGCGCGTGGCCCGCGCCGAGCGTCGTCGACTAGAGGCGATCCTGGCCGGCCATATCGATCGGGGCGCTCCCTCTAGCTAAACCGAGAGATCGCTACCTTCTCCCATTGGACGGCCGACCGGGGACAAGGCTGCCGGATGGTTCAGCCACGTCTGAGACGGTGCAGTAGATGTCGGTAGCTGGCAGTGAGCTGAATGAAGTGCTGCTTGTCACCGCCATGGTCTGGATGCAGCTTCAGCACCCGTTGGCGATAGAGGCGTTTGAGCGCACTGCGGTTCATCTTCTTCAGTTGCTTCCAGCTGACTCCGAAGAGTTTTTCGGTAAGTTCGATCTTCTTGCGGATGGAGGGCGGTGGCCGGTGGCGGCGGTGGCGGTTGATAAATTCCCAAACGCGCTCGCGTGCCGCCGATGGCAGCTGTATCGTACCGTCAAAAAACATGCTCGCATACCGCTGCAGGTAGGGATGCAGCGCGTCACCCATCTCCATACCATACCAAAAATCCGCATCGCGATTCAGTTCACAGATCTTGTCGATGAAGTGAAGATCCAAATCGGGCACGTCCAGAGGTTCCAACCGTGAATGCGCCCGACGAAAAAAGCCCTCCAAATCGAAGATGGCGTAGATGTAGGACGATCTTTCGCGAATCCGCAGGATCCCTTCGTCTTTAAGAAACCGCTGCTCAATCTCATCTCGGGAGCGGTGGAACAGGTGCCGGACAATGACCGGCGGCAGCTGCGCCCCCTGCGGAAGCCTGCGACCCGTCCGCAGGTAGTATGCCCGTTGGCGATCGAAGGTATGCAGGCGGTCGAATCCGGCGTCGGAAGATTCACGGCGACGGGCGCGCGTTCTCTGAAACCCGCTGATGACCCGTTGGACGCGTGGATGGAGAAAATCCCACAATTCCCTGTCAAGGGCCTCATCAGGGGACGCGATCCCCTGGGCATCCAGCGCATCCGTCAGCTCTTCGGCGTAGTAGTAAGCGTTACCGCCGGGGTAAACAATGAACTGTGACGGGTCGTTGCCGAGATCGAAGAGATCGCGGCTGACGAAGCGCTCTCCCTCGGGAATGGATTGACGCAAGATAAACCGGGTGGGGCGACGATTGAGGGTTCGGGCCAAGTACATGCGGTCGCAAGCCTTCCTGGCAAGGGGCTGGCGGCGTGATCGGCTGTCTTGCTTGCCCCAAGTCGATCTGATAGGATTTGACAGTACGCTTGAACGCTACTGCAAGGATACCATACTTCAAACCTAACGCAAAACCACTGCGTTGCAAGCTCACCACTGACTGGAGGAGTGTATGCCGCTCGATCCCCTGGCCGGTAAGCCGGCGCCCCCATCATTGCGCATCAATGTGCCGCGTTTGATGAGCGACTACTACAATCGTCAACCCGATCCTGGTGATGCGGCCCAGCGAGTGGCATTCGGCACTTCCGGTCACAGGGGTACCGCCGGCAACGGCAGTTTTAACCAGGCCCATATTCTGGCCACGACGCAGGCGATTTGCGATTATCGCGTCGATCAGGGGATCCACGGTCCGCTCTATCTGGGAATGGATACCCATGCGCTCTCCGAGGCCGCCTTTTGGTCCGCACTGCGCGTGCTGGCCGCCAACCGCGTAGAGACCCTCGTCGATGCGGCCTTGGGCTACACGCCAACCCCCGTCATCTCCCACGCCATCATCTGCTACAATCGCACATCGGCGCAGCCGCCGGAAGAGAATGCTCAACTGGCGGACGGGATCGTCATCACCCCCTCCCACAATCCACCGGCGGATGGCGGTTTCAAGTATAATCCGCCCAGTGGGGGGCCGGCGGACACCGAGATCACCGCCTGGATCGAAGCACGCGCCAATCACTACCTGGCCGATTCGCTCAGCGGGGTGGCCACCCTCACCGTTGACCGGGCCCTGAAAGCGGCCACCGTCCACCGGTACGACTATATCAAGCCCTATGTGGCCGACCTGGAAAACGTGGTCGATATGGCCGCCATTCAGCAAGCGGGGCTTCATATCGGGGTGGATCCCATGGGCGGCGCCGCAGTGGCCTACTGGCGCCCCATCGCCGAGCATTACGGATTGAAGCTGGAGGTGACCCAGCCTTCGGTGGATCCCACCTTCGGCTTCATGCATGTCGACAAGGACGGCAAGATTCGCATGGACTGCAGCAGCCCCTCGGCCATGGCCGGCCTCATTGCCATGAAGGACAAGTATCAGATCGCTTTTGGCAACGACCCCGACGTGGACCGCCACGGCATCGTCACCCCCTCGGCCGGACTCCTCAACCCCAACCACTATCTCGCCGTGGCCATCGACTACCTTTTTACCCATCGACCGGGCTGGTCCGCCCACGCCGCTGTGGGGAAAACCCTGGTGAGCAGCGCCATGATCGACCGGGTCGCCCAGGCGCTGGGCCGTGATTTGTCGGAAGTTCCGGTGGGCTTCAAGTGGTTCGTTGAGGGACTCCTGAGCGGAGATTACGGGTTTGGCGGGGAAGAGAGCGCTGGTGCGGCCTTCTTGCGCACGGATGGCAGTACCTGGACTACGGACAAGGACGGCATCATCCTCAACCTCCTGGCCGCCGAAATCACGGCTGTCACGGGGGAGGACCCCGCCCGTCACTACGATAGGCTCACCACCGACTTCGGGGATCCCGTCTACGAGCGTTTGGACGCTCCTGCCAATCGGGATCAAAAAGCGCGCCTCAAAGCGCTTGCGCCGCAGGATGTCACCGCCGACATCCTGGCGGGTGATCCCATCACTGCCAAATTGACCGCCGCGCCGGGCAACCAGGCCCCTATCGGCGGCCTCAAGGTGACGACCGCCAACGGGTGGTTTGCGGCGCGACCCTCGGGCACCGAAGAGATCTACAAAATTTACGCCGAGAGCTTCCGAGGACGGGCCCATCTCCAGCAGATCCAATCCGAGGCCCGCAGCATTGTGGACGCCGTCTTGGCCAATCCAGGCTAGGGCCCTGTGACACACGCGAACTGCGCCACTGTCGAACGCACCGTCCATCTGGATTCGCCGGCCGTGCAGATCCTCAAGTTGACAAAAACGAAAGGCGTGTCCGCGCCTCACGAAGAGCGTGTAGACGCTCCAATGCAGCGGCGGTTCCAGGAAATAGGCATAAGCTTCCCACCAAAGCGATTTTAAAGGCGGCGAAGGCGCCGTCCGCTTTATCGTGCTCGATGTGATGGCGCAGCCGTCTCCATGGCAGGAACTCGATTTTGATAATCAGGCCGGCGCGGTTGGC
>JASJCL010000108.1 GCA_030066015.1 Desulfosarcinaceae bacterium
TCATAGATAGTAGACGTCACCGCCCCGCTGTCGGCCTTTCTTGACAACGTCGCCGCTGGGGCGCCCACAACAATTTCATACGGATTGGAGACGATCCCCACCTTCCGGTACGCATTTTAAGGTGGTCCTTCTGACCCACCTCGTCGGAGAGGTCGAGGCGGAGATGGCCGCAAGCAGGTTCGGCCCCTCCAGGAGGGTGGGGTGGAGGTGCCCGAATACTATCTCAGCCGCCATCTGGCACCGGCCGGTAAGATCATTGTGGGGTCGCCGCCCTTAATGCCATGGCAAGGTCTGCCCTCGGCAACAAGGGCACTGCGCGGCCCACCAATGGCTGACTGGCTGACAAATCCTTGTGCTCTTTTCGGGTTCTGGGCTAACATAAAGGCTTACACGACTCCCTGAGCCACTCCACTTTCCAGAGATCCCCAGCTGTGGCAGCTGGGCGCCCCGAAGACCGGCAGACCGACTCCTCACTTGAAATCTGCGCATCCCGGCGTTCCCATTCGGTGATAGCCGTGTCGGGCCGCTAGCCACTAAAGCCGCGTATCGGCCGTCAGGACCCCATCCTAAGGTAAAGCACCCGCTGATGGTTCAAGCTATGGGCCACCAGCCGGATTCGGATCCAAAGATCTTATAGGCCACCACAAGGTAAGGAGATGCGGAGATGAAGCAGAAATGGGCAGCTTTTTGCGTAGTGGTGATCTTGGTTCCCATTATTTACAGCGCAGCATGGGCCGTAAACCTGGGGATGATCACCGGAGGAAAGAAGGGGACCTACTATCAGTTCGGGCTGAACCTGCGGGAGCTTGCGGCCTCCGGGGGGATGCGGCTGAGCGTGTACAATTCGACCGGCTCCATCGAGAATCTCTACGCTGTCTATAAACGCCCGCGAACCCAATTGGGTATCGTGCAATCGGATGTCCTCGCATTTGTCGCTCGGGTCCAGACGGATCCCGTATTAAAAAGAATTGCCAGAAAAACCAAGATGGTCTTTCCCCTGTACAATGAAGAGATTCATCTATTGGGGCGATCGAGCTTGGTCAGTTTCGATGATCTGGCCGCTAAGCGGGTGGCCATCGGCAAGGAGGGCAGCGGCACCTATCTGACCGCCAAGCTCTTGTTCGCCGTGGCCGAGATCGTTCCTGCCGAGACCATGGCCATCGGCACCGATGAGGCCCTGGCGCAGCTCAGGGCGGGCAGTATCGATGCCATGTTTTACGTGGCTGGCTATCCCGTTAAACTGTTTAAGGAAGATGTGGTTGCGGCCGACGAACTCGCCCTGATCCCGATTGTCAATAAAAGTATTGTCGAATTTTATCCCGGCGCCGTCATTCCGGCCCAAACGTATCCTTGGCAGCCGGATGAGATTCGCACCGTGGCGGTGAAGGCCGTCCTGGTGGCCTTCAATTTCAGACGAGCGAATTGTGAATATGTGGGTCAGTTCGCTCAATTGTTGAATGATAATCTGGGCTGGCTGAAGGCCAATGGCCACCCAAAGTGGCAGTCTGTTGACCTCGAATACCCGCTCCGAGGATGGGAGCAATACGATTGTGTGACGAAGTACCTTGTCCAGCAGAAGCAACGGCCTGCAGATGCATCCGTCCAGATCAACCCCATCCTGGAAGCGGTGAAGGAGATCATGGGGCAATAGGGGCAGGCGCCCGTTTTACACGGGGGCGGGCCGGGTAGCCGAATGGCATCGCCCCAGCACCGAATGGCGACGCCCTGGCCGGTGACATCGACCCGGGGCACAACGACAGGGGGGCCGACAATGTATCTTGCTCACTATCGTCTCACCCGGAAACCATTTGAGGCAAAACCCGATCCAGCTTTTTTCTGGGGCGGCGATCCCTTCAAAGAGGCGCTGGCGATGATGGAATACACCATCGTCGAAGGCAAAGGCTTCATGTCCCTGACCGGCGATGGCGGGTCTGGTAAGACCCTCCTCATCCAAGCGCTGGCGGAGCGTATCAAGGATAGCGCCATCCTTGCACATGCCGCCACCCCGAAATTGGAGAAACTCGGCTTTTTCCGCATGACGGCCGAACTGCTGGGATTGGACCTCAATTTCAATACCAAAGGGGAATTCATCCATCGGCTGAAAAATTTCATGCTGGATGCGCATCGCAACCAACAAGAAGTCGTTCTGGTCATCGATCAGGCGCATCTTTTAGACGCTGCCTTGTTGGAGGAGATCCGTCACTTCTCGAACATCGAACGTCCGGATAAAAAACTGATCACCATCATCCTCGTCGGTCGGCGGGCTCTCTGGCAGAAGGTGCAGCAGAACATCGCCCTTCGGCAGCGGATTGCGTTCAACCACACGCTGCCACCCCTCAAGAAGCGCGACATTGCGGCCTACATCGACCACCGTCTCCACATCGCGGGAGGCGGGCGGCAGCTCTTTACACGTACCGCGATCGACGCTGTTTATACGCTGTCAGGGGGCAATCCACTGACTATCAATTCGATCTGCGATGCAGCCCTCGCCATCGGATGTGCCGAGGGGGCAGAGTGCATTGGGCAGGACATCATCGACCGGACCACGCCCGAAGCCGCTCTGCCTCCCAGTGTCGATCCGCCACCCAGGCGCGCTACCGGCAGATGGGCCCATCTCGCCGTGGCCGCCTCCGTGACCATTATCCTCGCCGCCGGTTACCTGTGGATTGGCGGCCGAAATCGTCAGATACCACTGGAAACTGAGGATCCGTGGCGACAGGCTGTCGCCATGATGACCGAGCCGTCACCCACCAAAACCTCCGACCGTGCACCTGCGCTCGCGGTAGACACCAGCCTTGAAGCGGTGGCCAAGCTACAGATGCGGATTGCCCAGCTGGAAAAACAACTTGCCATGGCGGAACACGAGCGGCGTGAGCTCGAAGCCGTCAACGCGAAGCAATTGGCCGAGATCGAGGCCCAACGAAGTGCACAGGAGCGGCTTTTGGGGCTTGAACAGTCGTTAACCGAGGCGCAGCAACGGCACCTGATGCGCCAACAGGAGATGGACGATTTGGTCATCCGATTGAAACAGGTGCAGGCGGAAAATCGGCGGCTACAGGTGGAACTCGACACTCAGGCGGCCATCATTGCTGAGTCTCGGGCATGGCGCGAGGCCATCCAGGCGCTGGGCACCAACCCCGTCGAGGCGGGCAAACCCGGCGCTCTCCCGAGGCGCGCCCCCGTACCAGAAGCAGTTGAACCGGGCCTCGAAGTGGAGCTGCCCCTGCCGACCCTCTCGCCACCTCCCGATGTGCCGACCCTACCAGCCGAGACCGTGAAGATCTCAGGGACCACCGAGACAGCCGAACAGCCGAGCCCGGATGAGCTCATCGATTGGATCCTGAAAAAGCAGTCAGAATAAGCGTCGACCCATTTTTGGGCCCGCCCGCCGCGACGCCTACGCCCCAATTCAGCCAGAGGTAAACTGGAGCCCATCGCCGTTGCGGGTTACCTGCACCCGACTGTCGTCGCCGATGAGGCCTTTGAGAATCTCCATGGCCAGTGGATTCTCCAGGTTGCGCTGGATGGCCCGTTTGAGGGGCCGGGCGCCGTAGACCGGATCGTAGCCTTGCTCCACGAGGAGCTGGTGGGCCGCCGGGTCGAGTTCCAGGGAGATGCCGCGCTCCGCCAGGCGCTGACGCAGGTGTCCCAGCTGAATATCGACGATGGCCGCGATCTGTTCGGCGGTAAGGTTGTAAAAGAGAATGCTCTCGTCGATGCGGTTGAGGAACTCTGGTTTGAAGTGGGCCCGCAGGGCCTCCCGCACCCGCTGTTTCATCTCCTTCCGGTCACCGGCGAGCTCCTGGATGAATCGGCTGCCCACGTTGGAGGTCATGATGATGAGGGTGTTGGTGAAATCCACCGTCTTGCCCTGACCATCGGTCATGCGTCCGTCATCGAGGATCTGCAGCAGGACATTGAACACGTCCGGATGTGCCTTTTCGATCTCGTCGAAGAGGATCACGGCGTATGGCCGTCGCCGGACCGCTTCGGTGAGGTAGCCGCCCTCTTCATACCCCACATAGCCCGGCGGGGCGCCGATGAGGCGCGCCACGGCGTGCTTCTCCATGAACTCGGACATGTCCAGACGCACCATGGCCTCTTCGCTGTCGAAAATGAACTCAGCTAGGGCTTTGGCCAGCTCGGTCTTGCCCACACCGGTGGGGCCCATGAAGATGAAGGAACCGATGGGCCGGTGAGGGTCCTGAAGCCCTGAGCGGGCCCGCCGGACCGCATTGGCAACCGCCTCAAGGGCCTCCTCCTGTCCCACCACGCGGCGGGCCAGACGATCCTCCATCTGGATCAGTTTTTCCCGCTCGCCTTCCAGCATCCTGCTGACCGGGATACCGGTCCAGTGGGAAACCACCGCGGCGATATCCTCGGCATCCACCTCCTCTTTGAGCATCTGTTTCTCGGCCTGCTTCTCCTGGAGGGCCTCGCGGGCATCCGTCAACTGCTTCTGCAGTTCGGCCGTTCGGCCGTAGCGCAATTCAGCAACCCGCGCCAGGTCGCCCTGGCGTTCGGCCTGCTGCTCCTCGGTGCCGATCTTTTCGAGGGCTTCCTTGGCCGCTCGGATCTGCTGGATGAGGGCCTTCTCCTCCTCCCAGTGGGCCTTCATTGCTGCCAGCTCGGACCGCATCCCCTCCAACTCGTTTTCCAATTTTTCCAGACGCTGGCGGGAGGCCTCATCCGACTCCCGCCGCAGCGCCTCGCGTTCCACCTCGCTCTGGAGAATACGGCGCTGAACCTCGTCGATCTCGCTGGGCATGCTGTCGATCTCGATGCGCAGTTTGGAGGCACACTCGTCCACCAGGTCGATGGCCTTGTCGGGCAAAAAGCGGTCGGTGATATAGCGCTCCGACAGGGTCGCGGCGGCCACCAGGGCGGCGTCTTTGATGCGCACACCATGGTGAACCTCATATTTCTCCTTGATGCCCCGCAAAATGCTGACCGTATCCGTCACGGAGGGTTCGGCGGCCAACACGGGCTGGAAACGGCGCTCCAGTGCGGCGTCCTTCTCGATGTACTTGCGATACTCCTTTATGGTCGTGGCCCCCACACACCTCAGGGTGCCCCGGGCCAGGGCGGGCTTGAGCATGTTGGAGGCGTCCATGGCGCCTTCGCTGGCGCCGGCCCCCACCAGGGTGTGGAGCTCGTCGATAAAAAGGATCACCTCCCCCTCGGCCTGCTCCACCTCCTTCAGAACCGCCTTGAGGCGGTCTTCGAATTCCCCGCGGTATTTGGCGCCGGCAATCAGGGCCCCCATGTCCAGGGCGACCAGACGGCGGTTTTTGAGGGTCTCGGTGACATCGCCGGCGACAATGCGCTGGGCCAGGCCCTCCACAATGGCCGTTTTGCCCACGCCGGGTTCGCCGATGAGGACCGGATTGTTTTTGGTACGTCGGGATAGCACCTGGACGATGCGGCGAATCTCCTCGTCGCGTCCGATGACGGGGTCGATCTTGCCCCGTTTGGCCAGATCGGTGAGATCACGACTGAAGCGGTCCAACGCCTGGTATTTCTCTTCGGGGTTGGGATCGGTGATCCGTTGGTTGCCGCGAATCTCCCTGAGTGCCTTGAGAATGGCGTCCCGCGTGACGCCATGGGCAGCCAAGATTTCGGCCGGCGTGCCGCGCTGCTCCTCGGCCAGGGCCAACAGGATATGCTCGATGCTGACATACTCATCCTTCATCTGGGCCGCTTCATCAAAAGCCCTGTCCAGAACGGTCCGGGCCTGTGGGGAAAGTTGCGTCTCGGCGCCGCCGCTTACCCGCGGCAGCCGCTCCACCGCCTCGATCAGCGCTTGGCGAACCGCTTCCACAGGTACCCCAAGCTTCCGCAGGAGGGAGGGGGTCACCCCTTCGGCCTCTGTCAGCATTGCCAGCAGGAGGTGCTCCGTCCCGATCTCCTGATGCCCTTTTTCGGTGGCCATCTGATGGGCTGCCTGAATCAGCTCCTGGGATTTGATGGTGAATTTATCAAAACGCATGGATTTCCCTTTCTGCGTATCCGCCGGATGGCGCTGCCGACCGGCCGCCGGCCGCTCTTGGCACACCCCTCTTACACGCACAAAATTTCATTTAAGCCCCTGAAAGGCATACAAATATGTGGATGGTGCGACCGGCTGTCAAGCCGACCAGCGGCCCATATGCCAAAATTGTCGTCTCATGACGGCAGAGATGATATCCGTTATTTATAATTAAAACGGTTAGATAGATACGTTGGCGCGGGGCAGCGAGGTGAGATGCCGCGCTGATCTCTAAGGGTGGCTCGGAGATAACAGTGGCGGGATGATTGCTAATTTAAATAAGCATTTCAATATTCTAAATACGCTTCACTACGGCGTGCCACCGGTGGGTGAATGGCGTTGAAATGAAACCACATTCGCTAAATTTAATTCAAATTGCTAAATCATTGCATATTCTCTAATTCTATGCATAATGATGGGCAACACCCGCAACCCTTCACCAAAACCCCTTCTGGACACTGCGATCATGGCGACGCTGACCATTACCCCCATCAAACCGAAGCTGGTGTCGGATCAGGTCTTCGACCAATTGCGAGAGCTGATTTTTCGGCGGCAGATCAAGCCCGGTGAACCGCTCCTGCCGGAGCGGGAATTGTCTCGCATGCTCAATGTGAGCCGGTCCACCGTGCGCAACGCCATCAACAAGCTCATCGGCATGGGCTTGGTGGAGCAGAAAAAGGGACTGGGTGCGGTGGTATGCGCGCCGGGACAAGCGCGTCAGAATCCCATCCAGAATCTCCTCGGGCTTCAGGAGGCCACGATTGCCGAGGTGATCGAGCTTTGGCAAAATCTGGAGAGCGATGCCGCCCAATTGGCCGCCGTGCGCGCTTCAGACGAGGATATCCAGGCCATCGAGGAGGCGTTCGAAGCGCAGGTATTTGACTGTGCGGAGGGCAGCTATGTGCCCGACACCTCCATCAGCTTTCACATGGCTGTTATTTTCGCCTCGAAAAATCGGGCCAAGATCAACCTGATGAAGCATCTTTACGACCTGCTTTTTGGTACCCTGGCCAAAGAGTTCACCCAGATCTACGCGGATCCGGAATCGCTCAATCGCAACCTTGACGACCATCGCGAGATCTTGGACGCCATCCGTAAGCGGGATGCCCGGCGGGCCTATATGGCCTGCGCCCGACACATTGGCCGGTTCAGGGAGCGTCTGGCCGTTGCCGCTTAGGGGCTGTGGCAGCATACCGGGTGGGCCGCAGGCTCTCATAGAGGGCGATGCCCACGGCAGTGCTCAGGTTGAGGCAGCGAATGGCCGGTGTGATGGGGATGCGGTAGGTTTGTAGGGGATACCGCGAGAGCAGCTCGGCGGGCAATCCACCGGTTTCCGATCCGAAAATCAGGAAGAGACGGTCGGCCGCCGGCAGCCGGTAATGGCTGCTGCGGCCGTTTTTGGTAAAAAGGGCCAGCTCTTCCTCGCGCGGCTGCATGGCGGCCAGCAGATCCTCGAACCGCTCCCAGACACTCACCGCCACCCGGGGCCAGTAATCCAACCCGGCCCGCCTGACCGCTTTCGCCGACAGCGAGAATCCCAGCGGTTTGATCAGATGCAGGCGCACGCCGGTTCCCAGACAGGTGCGCCCGATATTGCCGGTATTCCAGTGAATCTCTGGCGCCACCAGCACCACGTGGCGTTCCCGTTGGTGACCGGCCGAACTCATTGCTGCTGCAGGTAGCCCCAGTCCACCAGGCGCTGGTAGGCATGCTGGGCCATGGGACCCTCCTTCACCACCTTGAGATAACCGGCATAGTGGTTGGCCGCTTTCTCGCGTTGGCCTTTGCCATCGAAACAGGCCCCCTTGAAAAAGATAGTGTTGGGATTGCCGGCGAGGCGTTGATCGTAGGTTTCAAAATTCGTCAGCGCCGCGTCGAATCGCTTCTGGCGAAAGTCGGCGTAGCCGTCCAGAAAATACCCCTGCGCTTCCGCCGGGTAGACCGCCTTGGCCTTTTCGCTGTAGCGGCCGGCGGCACCGTATTTCTTCTGCGCCAGCTGGCATTTGCTCATCAGCACCAGGGCGGCGTAGTCTTCGGGGGCGATCTTGAGTGCCTTCTCGAAGAGGGCTTCGGCCTGCGGGTATTCCTTTTTGGCCATGAGGGCTTCCGCCTTCTGGAGGTTGTCGATGGCGGGTTTGAGTTTGCGCAAGCGAGCGGTATTGTCCATATAGCGCTCCCGCCGGAGGGGCTGCCTGGCCTGTGCTTTGTACTTGTTGCGTGCTGTGGCCACTGCCGTGTCGTAGCGTTCGTCACTCATGGGATGGGTGCTGAACAATAGCTGGGTGGCGTTCATCTTGTGAGATGACATGCTTTTGAGCATATCCATCAGCTGCACCATCCCCTCGGGTCCGTAACCCGACTGGACCAGGTATTCCATCCCCAGATCATCGGCCTGACGCTCGTTGGCACGGCTGTAGGAGGCCAACAATACGCCGGAGCCCAGCATCCCCAACTGAGCGGCCAGGCCGCCCAGGCTGCTGTTGCGGCTGCCGGCATAGACGGCCAGACCGCCCACCACTGCGGAAGTCAGCATGCTTTTGGACATGCTTTCGGCGGTGTGACGCGCATTGACGTGGCCCAGTTCGTGGCCCAGGAGGGCGGCCAGTTCGGCTTCGCTCTCCAGGGAAAGCAGGATACCGCGGGTGCAGGCGATGGTGCCCCCCGGAAAGGCGTATGCGTTGACATAGGTGGCGTTGACGCCGCTGAATCGATAGGGCATCTGGGGTCTATGGGTGAGGGCCGCCATGCGTTTGCCGGTGCGTTCGATATAGGCATTGAGCGCCTTGTCCTGAATCACCCCGTAGTCGGCAGAGAGCTGATGGGGAGAGTGCTGCCGATCCATCTGAATCTCTTGGGCTTCGGAGACGAGCATGAACTGGGACTCACCGGTGACGGGATTGGTGGCGCAGCCGGTGAGAACCCCTGCGGCCGCCAGGGAGCCGACGCGCAGGAAATCCCGGCGGGTCCACTGGACGGGGGTTAGAATTCCGAGGCGGTGTGACATGCTTCAACCTCCTGCTTGGCGGGGTGAGGTGTGGTAATGCGGCGGCGTATGGGGGTTGACCTAACAGGCACAGGCGGTCAGGTCAAGTTACGCTATCGCCCCAGCGCCGCTACGGCCGCGGCCGGCCGCAGTGGGGGCAGTAGCGAAAATCTGGTGCCAGATGTTCGCCACATCCGCTGCAGACCGCCTCCCTTCGTCTGGGGCCGGATTGGGTCTCCGGATCGCCACCCGTCTGGTGCAGGGGGGCCTGGCAGCGCTCGCACCAGAAAAAAGCGGCCCCCTTTTTAACCCGGATCAGCGGCAAGAAGAAGAGGCTGAAATAATGATCCAAGCGCCGTTGATACACCTGTCGCAACCCACACTGGGGACAGAGCAGATCGGTTCGCGGACCTTTGCGGGTGCGCGGCTGTATGCCGGCGATGAGAAACATGGCGTCCCCTTATTCCTGTTTGACTTACCCCGGTCGGCAAAATAGAGTTGCAGATTCCGGCAGAGCGCCTCCCCCGGCGATGACGGCCGGCACCGCCATCCGTCGATGGGGCGGCTCTCCACCGGGGGGTATGGCCCTGCTTGGGTGGCGTTGGCCCCCATTTCGACGCAAAGGACAATTGCCATGATCGTCGACATTCACACCCACGCTTTTCCGGCGGTTATCCGTGATCAGCGCGAACGCTACTTCCCCGACGAGCCGGCGTTCAAACTGCTCTACGAAACGCCCAACGCCCGTCTGGTCGGCGCTGCAGAGATTGTGGCCAGCATGGATGCCGAGGCGGTGGATCTGTCGGTGGTCTTCGGTTTTCCCTGGTCCGACATGGACACCTGTCGCCGGAACAATGACTACATCCTCTCCGCAGTGCGGCGCTACCCGGATCGGCTGCGGGGCTTCTGCTGCGTGGACCCACATCTAAGTGGTGCCGCCGACGAGGTGGAGCGCTGCCTCGCCGCCGGACTCAGCGGGGTGGGGGAGTTGGCCTTCTATCGTTCGGGCCTCGACGACGCCTGTGTCGCGGCGTTGGCCCCCGTGATGGGCCTGTGCCGAGCATTCCAGGTGCCGGTGATGATCCATACCAATGAGCCGGTAGGCCACCGCTATCCGGGCAAGACACCCAACACCCTGGTGCAGATCTATCGGCTGGTCAAGGCCTATCCGGAGAACACCCTCATCCTGGCCCACTGGGGAGGTGGCCTCTTTTTCTATCAGCTCCTGAAGCGCGACGTGCGGGCAACCCTAAAAAACGTGTACTACGACACGGCCGCATCGCCCTTTCTCTATGATCCGGCGGTCTACCGCCTGGCAGCGGAACTGGTCGGCAGCGATAAGATCCTTTTTGGCACCGACTATCCGCTGATCCCGCCGGGTCGTTACTACCAAGAGATCGCGGCCAGTGGGCTCGACGATACCCAGCGCCGACAGCTCCTGGGCCTGAATGCGGCCGCCCTGCTCGAGGTCTGATGGGCCATCTGCCGCGCAGCGACCGGCAGGCGCACGGTAAGCGCCGCCAGTGGCCCTATTGGCCTTGGGGACGGATTGCGCGAATGGCCTTCAAAAGGGGCGCCACCGCCTCCCGGTGTTCGGGGGGAATCATCAGGGTGAACAGGGGCTGATTGGCCAGGAGACCGTCGGGCGGAGCTCCCAGCTGACCCTGCCGATAGCTGGCCGCCGACGCCGGTTGGTCCAGAAACAGGAGGATGTCGGTGAAATTGCCGCTATACCCCTTGGCGTCGATGTGCTCGATGTGCTGGAGAATGAGGTCGTTCACCGTGAGGATCAGGGGGGCGATCTCGGCGTAGCCGGTCTGTCGGCAATCGTGACGGCTGACCATGCAGCGGCAGCCGAAGGGGCGCACCTCGTAAAGGGGGCAGAGATCGTCGGCAAGCACCGGACACGCCCCCCAATCGGGATCGTTCTCCTCCTCGGGGGGATCCTCGCCCCTGGCGCAGAGGTCTGCCAATTGGTTGAGGGTCACGGAGGGTCGGTAGCGGGGACGGTCGGCCGCTCCCACCAGGCGCTGCATCACTGCACTGTGCTGGGTCGGCGGGAGTTTACGGCGCAGATATTCGCCCTCCAGGGTGGTGATGGTGAGGTTGCAGGTGCAGCACTGGCTGCAGCCTTTGGTGCAGGCCAGGGGTTGCTGTCGGATAAAATCGCCGTAAATGGTGTAGAGCTGATCCAGTAGGTCCAAACGAAGATCCAGGTCCATCGCTGCGTCTCCATGAAAGCGGGTCAACATCGCGTCGGTTTCATCCCTTAGCAGGCGACCGGATGACTGGCAAACACAAAATCCGCGGGTGCGGGGGGCATTCGCAAGGGGGAATCCATGCAGAGCAAGGTGTATTTCATCGATTTACGGGCGACGCGCAAAGAGACCTTTTCGGCCAAGCTGGTCCGTTTGATCGAAACCGCCGGGCTGGGGGATGTGGTCGCCCAGCGCGATCTGGTGGCACTCAAACTCCACTTCGGCGAACTGGGCAATACGGCCTTCATCCGCCCCGTCTATCTGCGGCAGATCGTTCAGGCCGTGCGGGCGGCGGGGGGGAAGCCGTTTCTCACCGACGCCAATACGCTCTATTCCGGTACCCGCAGCGACGCCGCAAGCCACCTCACCACCGCCATCCAGCACGGCTTCGCCTATGCCGTCGTGGATGCGCCCCTGGTGATTGCGGACGGACTGCGGGGGAAATCAGAGGTGGCCGTATCGATCCACCGCAACCGTTTCGAGGCGGTCTACATCGGTAAGGAGATTGTGGAGAGCGACGCCTTTATCTCCGTGGCCCATTTCAAGGGGCATGAACTCTCCGGTTTCGGCGGGGCCATCAAGAACACCGGGATGGGCTGTGCCTCCCGTAAAGGGAAGCTGGCCCAACACTCAACCCTCTCGCCCGCTGTCTCAGCGGAGGCCTGCATCGGCTGCGGGGAGTGCGTGGATCATTGCGCCAGCGACGCTATCGCCCTGGCGGATGAGGTGGCCGGCATCGACAAGGATATTTGCGTGGGCTGCGGCGAATGCATCCTGATCTGCCCCAACGCGGCCATCGAGGTACAATGGAATCAAAGTATTCCCATCTTTATGGAAAACATGGTCGAGTACACCGAGGGGGTCCTGAAGGACAAGGCGGGCAAGGCCCTCTTTGTCAATTTTCTCACCAATATCTCGCCGGCCTGTGACTGCTTTCCGGCCAACGACGCTCCCATCGTGCGCGATATTGGTGTCTTGGCCGGCACCGATCCGGTGGCGCTGGACCAGGCGTCGGCCGATCTGGTCAATCAGGAGCCGGCCCTGACCGGCTGCTGTATGACCGAGAACACCGGGGCTGGAGAGGACAAGTTCAAGGGCATCTACCCCAAAGTGGAATGGCAGCACCAGCTCGCCTACGCCGAAACGCTGGGTCTGGGTCGCCGCAGTTATGAACTGGTCACCCTGTAGCGGATCGTTAAATGTCTCTGTGGATCAAGGCGGTGCTGATCTGGTTGGGGTTCGCCCTTGTGGGGGCCCTCAACGGCGCCCTGCGCGAGCACGGCCTGCTCGGGCAACTGGGACCGCGATGCGCGCTGGCCGTAAGCGGCCTGCTACTGTCCGCTATGGTGTTCGCCCTGACCGTGCTCTGGCTGCCCCACCTGGCCCCCCTGACGGCCCGCCATTGCTGGGCCATCGGAGGCCTTTGGGTCCTCCTGACCCTGCTCTTCGAACTGCTGGTCGCCCGTCTCACCCAGGGCAGCGCCCGCGCCGGTCTGGCGGGAATCATGCGCGTGGGGCAGGGCAATCTCATGCTGCTGGTACTCCTGGTGACCCTTGCGGCACCCTATCTGGCCGCACGCCTGCTGGACCTCATCTGAAACGGATTCGCCCAGCGAAACGGTTCGACTATATCCAATCGACATTGACCGGCACGCGGGAGGAAGCTCATGGCAGACTGGCGGTTTAACCCGTTGCAGCTGAAGCGTTTTTTCAAACGCACCCCAATGGCCGATCAGGGCGCTTCGCCGCCAGGGGAGGCCTTTTTCAGGGCCAGCGTGGGGGCGATGGTGCTCGACCAGAAGGGCCGGGTGCTGGTGTTGCGCCGCAAGGATGTCGCCCGGCCGACATGGCAGCTCCCACAAGGGGGGCTTCACTGGGAGGAGTCCCTTGAAATCGCCCTCCAGCGGGAACTCGCCGAGGAGACCGGTTTGACGCCGGACGATTACGCTGTTCTGGCCGAGTATCCCCGCTGGCTGGCCTATGAGCTGCCCGCAGCCTTTCAGAGCCAACGCCTGGGAAAAGGGCAGGTGCAGAGATGGTTTGTCTGCCGCTTGGTCGATGATCTCGCCAAGGTCCGGCCCGACCAGGTTGAATTTGATGCCTTCAAATGGGTACGTCTGGACGAGATGGTGGCTCACGCCGTCGCGTTCCGCCGATCGATCTACGAGCAGCTGGCCGCCTTTGCCGCCGATATTGTCGACCACGCCACCTTGATGGAGCGTTAGGCAGGCTCCGGGGCCGCACCGCTTCCCGGCCGAGGATTCAGTGCGCTCACCAATGGTGCCGCTGCGCCCTGCCGTCAGCGACCCAGGCGCTCACAGATCCCCATGGCCAGGGCGTAGACCACGTCGGCGGCCAGGTACCGACCGATGCTGCGGTCGAACAGCAGCTTGGCCTCGGCGGGGAACTCCGCATCGCCACACCAATACAAGACGGCCACGGGCACCTGGGGGACGATCTCGAAGCGGTAGGCGGCGTCGGCCAGCGCCAGGGGCTGGCCGCCAAGTGCCTGGCAGCGTTCTCGGAAGGCGGCCAGGTCGTTGTCGAAGCGATCGGCGATGCGGTGGGTCGCAATGGCGTGGGGCCCCCGGAAGAAGGTGGCCCCGCCGGGGATCTCCTTCTCGGAGATCCAGGAGCTGTCCGGGGTGATCGCCCGCTCTGCGAGCAGGTAGTGAAGGACGAAGAGGCCAAGAAACCCGTGGTCCCGCTCCGGATCCGGAGCGAGCTTCTCAAGGCGTTGTGCGCCAGGCGTGATGCGGTAGGTGCGCCCCCACACCGACAGGGTATAACGCTGCTGCACCGGGTCGTATGTGCTGGCGGTGCGGCGGCAGACCGTTTCGGGATCCAGCCGGTCGAGGTCGTTGAAGTGGATGGGATCGATATAGTCCGCCATCTGGATGCCTCTTTCTGCGGTGATGTCCAAAGCGGTTTGGGAAGAAACGGCGGCTGGGCCAGGATGGGACGCTGCGCAAAATGCGATGGGTCCAACTTAGCACCTCCCCGCCGGAGAATGAAGCCATTTTGAACGTGGGCGGCTGGGCATCGTTTGTCGGGTGCAAGCGATCGTGGTACATCCGCATCAGCGCCGCATCCGATCCTTCAGCACGCACGGGAGGTCCCATGAAACGCGTTAAAACCGTCCAAGAGGTGATCAACTCCAGCCTGCTAAAACCCGGCAGTCGAATCTACGCCGCGGGCAACGCCGCGACCCCCCAGGTGCTCTTTCGCCAGTTGGCCGCTGACGATTCGATTCGGGGGATCGATCTCATCGGTGTCCTCTACCTCGGAGAGGTGGGCGACCTCTTCTCTGAGGCCAACTGCCGCCGGATCACCCACCGCATCATCTTCAACGGACACCACACCCGGGAAGCGGCCAACAAAGGCTGGGCCAAATATCAGCTCATGCACCTGGGAGACATCCCCACGCAGGTCCGTGAATACCTCAAGCCCGATGTGGCCCTGATCTCGGTGGCCGGACCGGACAACGGGGGCAATTACAGCCTCGGCACCACGGTGGAGGGGGTAATGGCGGCCGTGGAGACTGCCAGATCCCAAGGCGGATTGATCATTGCCGAACGAAACGCCCGCATGCCCTTTGTTTTGGGCGACACCGTTCCGGCAGAGTGGATCGACTACCTCTTGGACACCGACTATGCGCTGCCCGCCAGTCCCGTGCATCCGCCGGACGAGATGGCCCGGCGGATCGGCCGCATCATTGCGGAGCGCTTCATCTCCCATGGCTGCACCCTCCAATACGGCATCGGCCAGGTACCCGAGGCGGTCACCGCCGCCATTCTGGACAAAGGCGTGCGCGACCTGGGGATTCACACCGAGCTCTTCGCCGACGCCATGCAGCGTCTGGTGGAGGCCGGCGTGGTGACCAACCGCTTCACGGCCACCCGCAACAAATTCAGCATCGCATCGATTTTCCTCTCGGCGGATGCCGAAGGCTACGACTGGCTGGATTACAACTCCTCGGTCCAGAGCCGGCCGGCGGATTACACCAACAACATCCTCAACATCGCCGCCGAGCCCAAGATGGTGGCCATCAACTCCGCCATTGGGGTGGATCTGCACGGCAACATCTGGGCAGATTCCATGCTGGCGCGCAAGATCTACAGTGGGGTGGGGGGACAGTGCGACTTCATCCGCGGTGCCAACCTCTCCCCCGGCGGGGTACCCATCATCGCCTTCAAGTCGGCCACCGCCAAGGGGATCTCCAAGGTGGTGGAGATGTGTCCCGAAGGGATCACGACCACCGCCATCGCTGCCGATCCCGTGGTGATCGTCACCGAGAACGGCGCGCTGGATCCCCGCGGGCTGAGTATCAGCGAACGGGCCGTGGGGATCGCACATCTGGCCGACGGGGCCATCAAGGACGCGTTGCTCAAGAAGGTTTACGACAGTGCTGAATTCCACCACCCATGGGCCGCCCTCTCGGACGGGGTGCCCAAGGGCTTCACGCCTTTCGAGGCCGTGGGCTGAAGGTCGGCGCCTGTTGAGAAGCAGCCTCGTCCACCGCGCTGATTGCGCCGGCCGCTGGCGGTGGACCGGGCACCGGCGGTGGGTATCCCCTGCGGTGGCGCCTAAGGCTGCACCGCTGGGGGCACGATCTCCCGCGCCACCCGCTTGAGGTGGGTGTAGATGCGCTTGATGTTCTCCATGGCCGTCATCTCCATGCGGATCCCCTCAACATCCTCGGCACACACCTCCGCCAGAGACCGGCTCTGGACCTCCAGGGCTTCGGCCAGCAGTTGGTCGATCTCGACCTTCATGGCCAGGACCCGGCTGGCGGCGCGCTGGTCGCCCTGGCCCAGGGCGTTGACAATCTCTTCGAGCGCCGTGTCAAGCCTGGCCCCCAGCATGTTGAAGAGAAAGCGGGCCGTCTTTCCGGGGCGCTTGCCCAGTTCCAGAGAGCGGAAGCCGATGCCCACCAGTTCGGTTTCGATCACGTCCCCCAGGCTCTCCAGGTGCGAGGCCGCCTTCATGGTCAGGACCAGCTCACGGGACTCCTCGGCCGTTAGCGTGCGCGTGCGGATGGCGCCCAGGTACTGCAGGATCTCGCCCTGGAGGATATCCAGCTGATCGTCCATCTGGCGGACCTTCGTGAGGGCCGCGCGATTTTGGGTCAGCAGTCCCCGACGTACGCCGCTAAACATCTTCTGCAGGATCTCGGCCATGTGGGCCGTCTCCAGGCGTGCGCGCTGGAGGGCCAGGGCGGGGGTCACCAGGAGGGCCTCCTCCAGGTATTTGGAACGGATAATATCGCGCGGCGGGGTGGGGGTGTCGGGCACCAGCCACGCCACCAAGCGGGCCAGGGTCCCGGTGAAGCAGAGGAAGAGTATCATGTTGGCCACGTTGAAGAGGGTGTGGGCGTTGGCGATCTGGCGCGGCACCTCGGCGGCCAGGCGGGCGGTGCCGGCCAGTTCGGGGTGGGCGGGCGAGATCTCGCTGACAACGCCCGCCAGCAGGGATACGAACGGCAGCCAAATGAGGACGCCGCCGACGTTGAAGAGCAGGTGGACCACCGCTGCCCGCAGCGCCTCGCGGGGCTTTCCCAGGGCGGCCAGCTGGGCCGTGATGCAGGTGCCGATGTTGGCCCCGAAGGCCAACACAATGCCCGTTTCCAGGGTAATCAGGCCCTGGCTGGCCATGGTGATGACGACGGCCGTGGTGGCCGAGGAGGATTGCACCAGGGCGGTGAAGAGGGCACCTACCGCCAGGGCCAGCAGGGGCTGATCCATCTGCGTCATCATTTGCAGAAAGGGGGCATAGGTGCGCAGGGGCCGCATGGCGCCTCCCATGAGGCCCATGCCATAGAAGATCAATCCCAAGCCCATGAGCATGTTGCCGTAGTGTTTGATCCGTTCCCCCTTACCGGTGAAGAGCACGCAGAAGCCGATGGCGATCATCCACAGGGCCGCCGCCTCCACCTTGAAGGCCACGATCTGGGCGGTGATGGTGGTGCCCACGTTTGCGCCCATGATCACGCCTATGCTCTGGCTCATGGTCATCATACCGGCGGAGACGAAGCCCACCACCAGCACGGTGGTCACCGAACTGGACTGAATCACCGCCGTGACGAAGGTGCCCGTTAGGGCCGCGGTGATGCGATTGCGCGTCAATTTGGCCAGAAGGGCCTTCATCTGGTTGCCCAGGGCGGATTTCAGCGCATCCGACATCTGCTCCATGCCGAAGAGGAAGAGCGCCAGACCGCCGAAAAGTCCCATGAGTAGGTGGGCCCAGTGGATGGCGCCCGCCGCCCCGGCCTCGGCCGCCGATGCCGCCAACGGGACCGCCACGATCACTGCGGGCAATAGGCGGATGGCGATGTTAGGTTCAAGGGGTGGGCGGGATTCCATCTCGGCAATCTCCTCAGCTGATGCGCGCCTGCCTATCTGATCCGAATTGGCGAAGCGCAATAAATCGTGCGTGCTTTCGGGTTTGGATCAACCTATTTCCCTAATTTTTCCGTAATCGATAAATAATTGACAATTATTTTTTCGTAAAGTAAATATTTCATGCTAATAATTTTTCTTTTCGACTAATTTTTCGGAGTTACCTGTGTCTCCCTCCCTCGACCGCCTCGACAAGGATCTCATCCGCCTGCTGCAGGCGGACGGCCGGGTCCCCACGGCGCGACTGGCCGAACAGCTCGCCGTCACCACCCCCACGATCCGTTCGCGACTAAGAACGCTGATGCAGAGAGGCATTCTGCGCGTTGTCGGGATGGTGAACCAGCAGCAGGCCCCAGGCCTCTCAACAGCCCTGATCGGCATCAATATCGAATCCCGGGGAAAGCTGGCGGAGCAGCTTCAGGCCCTGACCGCCTTGCCCCAGGTGCATTGGGCGGCGGTGGTAACCGGGCGTTTCGACATCATCGCCGAGGTGGCGCTGACCAAAGGGGTTGAGGAACTCTTCAACTTTACGTCTCGGATTTTGCCCTCCATCGGCCGCGTGACCCACAGCGAAACCTTCGTGGTCATGCGGGCCAGCAACAAGTGGGTCTGCATGCCCGGCGGTCTGGCGCAGTGGTGAGCGACCCGACCGGGTGGGCAGAGGAGCGCGGCGCGTGCTTTCGAGCTTGAGAAAGGATGTGGGATGAGGGTATTGGTATTGGGAGGCTGCGGTATCCAGGGGCGGGCGGCGGTCTTCGATCTGGCCCGCAGCGCCGGCGTTGAACACATCATCTGCGCGGACGCCGATGTCGGGTGTCTTGAACGGCCGCAGGCCCACACCGACATGACCAAGATCACCCCGGCCGCCTGTGATGCGACCCAGGTCGATCAGCTCAAGGCCCTTTTCGAGCAGGTCGATGTGGCCATTGATCTGCTGCCGCGCCAGTTCTACGATGTGGTCTGCCAGGCGGCGCTGGCCACTGGCGTCAGCGTGGTCAACACCAACTACGGGTACAATATCCGTCATCTGGACAGGGCTGCGCGGGATGTGGGTATCGCGCTGATGCCCGAGTGCGGTCTGGACCCCGGTATCGACCTGGTGCTCTATGGCGAGGCCCGCCGTCGATTCGACACGCTGGAGGTCCTCAACTCCTACTGCGGCGGTTTGCCCGAACCCAGTGCGGCCGACAATCCCCTCCGCTACAAGGTGTCCTGGACTTGGGAGGGGGTCTTGGCCTCCTCCCTGCGCGAGGGGCGCGCCATTCGTGATGGCCAGGAGATCGCTGTTACGCCGGAAAACCAGCATGAGACCGATCTGATCCACGAGATCGACTTTCCGACCCTCGGCACCCTGGAGGCGATCCCCAACGGCGACGCCGTCTTCTTTACCGATCTCCTCGGCGTCACGGACACCCTTCGCGAGACGGGCCGCTACTCCCTGCGCTGGCCGGGCTGGTGCGCCTTCTGGGCGCCCCTCAAACGGCTGGGCTTCCTGAGCCGTACGCCCGTAGCGGGGCTGGAGGGCACCGTGACGCCCTTCGACTTCATGACCCAGCACCTGGGGCCGCAATTGCGATACCAAGACGATGAGAAGGACCTGGTGGCCATGTACAATCTCTTCGAGGGGATCTGCGACGGCCGCCGCAAACGGCTGGTCAGCCATCTGCTCATCGAGCGTGATCTCGACACCGGCATGCTGGCCATGAGCCAGGCGGTGGGATTCCCGGCCAGTATCGTGGCGCAGATGTTGGCCAAGGGGGAGATCGGCGCCACGGGGGTTTTATCACCGGTCAGCGACATTCCCTACGACGCTTTCATGGCGGCGCTTAACCAGCGCGGCATTCATATAGAAGAAGTAGAAACTTGGCTCGATTGAGCGACGGTTGGCCCGCGAGGGTAGCATTCATCACAGCAAAAGGAGGCAGGAAAATGGGACACAAGCGTTTAGTGGCGGTGGTAATTGGGTTGGTGTTCACCTTGGCCATGGTGGGAAGTGCGGCGGGCAGCACGTTGAGCGAGATCGTCAAACGGGGTGAACTGCGCGTGGCGGTGCAGTCCGGCGCCGCCCCTTATGCCTTTGTGGACAAGAACGGCAAGCATACCGGTTCCATGGTCGAGTTTGCGGCCGATATGGCCGAGCGCATGGGCGTCAAGCTCAAGGTGCTCGACTTTGACTGGGACGGACTGATTCCGGCCCTCCTATCGGGCAAGGCCGACATTCTGGCCGCCGACATGACACCGACCCTCAAGCGACATCTCAAGATCACCTTCTGCGATCCCTGGTACTTCGTCCAACCTTGTGTGTTCACCGGTACGAAGGCGTCCTATCAGACGCTCGAAGAGGTCAACAAACCCGAGGTCACGGTGGGCGTTCTGCTGGGGTCCACCGGTGAGACGAATGCGAAAAAGTATCTGCCCAATGCCAAAATCAAAACCTACAAGGGCGGCGGCCGCATGATTATCCAGGCCCTTCTCGCCGGCCATGTGGACGCCGGGGTCAACGACGACCTGGCCGTATTAACCGTCCTGCCCGACTTCCCACCCAATACCGTGCGCCTGCTGGACAAACGCCTGGGACAGGGCAAGGATCCGCTGGCCTTTGCCGTACGGCATGATTCGGTCAATCTGTGGCAGTGGGTCAATCTCTACTTCAAGACCATCCGCACGGACGGTACCTACGATGCCAACATCGCTTACTGGATGGAGTCCACCGACTGGAAAAAAGACCACTGATGCGGCCCTGATGCGCTGCAAGGCGGGCGGGCCGCCGGCCCGCCCGCCGTCACCCTCGCTCTCCCGACAGTCGAGACGCCCATGCTTGAAGGCTTT